>CAYJHD010000041.1:0-17757 GCA_964370015.1 uncultured Desulfovibrionaceae bacterium
AAGTTACCGCCGTGGCCATTGTCACCGAGCGCATCAAGCCCTTTATGATTGAAGGAAAGCCTGTGCACATGGTGGGCTTCCCCTGGCACTTTGGCTGGCTCAATCCTAAAGACGGTGGCGACTCTGCTAACCTTCTCACCCCAGCCGTGGGTGACCCCAACGTTGGCATCCCCGAAAGCAAAGCCTTTATGGTAAATATCGAGAAGGTAGGTTAATATGAAAGCATTCTTTGTTGACTTAACCCTGTGCACGGCATGCCGCGGCTGCCAAGTGGCCTGTAAGCAATGGAAAAACTTACCTGCAGAGCAAACCTCAAACTGGGGCTCTCACCAAAACCCCAAAGATCTTTCGGGCAACACCTTAAAGCTTGTACGCTTTAAAGAAATTCCCAAAGATGAAAAAATAGATTGGGTATTCTTCCCCGAGCAATGCCGTCATTGCATCGATCCGCCTTGCTATTATGCAGCGGAAGATGTGGAAGGCGCTGCTTACATTGACGAAACCACCGGTGCTGTGGTCTTTACTGACCTCACCAAGGACGCAGATTACGAATATATTCGCGAAAACTGCCCCTACGACATTCCTCGTCAAAGAGAAGATAAAGTGGTTACCAAGTGCGACATGTGCAACGATCGCGTTCTTGAGGGTAAACTCCCCTCCTGCGTGCTCACCTGCCCCACAGGTGCCATGACCTTTGGTAATGAAGAAGACATAAAGAAAATGGCAGAGGCTCGTTTGGCCGAAGTGAAAGGCAAGTATCCCCAAGCGGAACTTGGCGACATCGACTCCGTGCGCGTCATCTACCTCTTCCCCTATGCGCCAACCGAAATATTCGATAAGGCCATAGCAGAAGTACAAACACCTAGCCCCATGACGCGCCGTCATCTTTTCGGCATGTTTGCAAAGAAAAAGCCTGCATAGATAATATGTTAGCTTTATAGACTCATTATTAGGGGGGGAACCTTTTCTGGTGAAAAGGTTCCCCCCAATCCTGCTTTGCTCTCGATTTACGTAATTGCTCATTCTTCGCAAACGTAAACGCCTTCGGCGCCCTTTGGATCGGCCTTCCCAAAAACTTTATGGGCGAATTTCACTTCTTCTTTGTACTAGCACCTTGCCCGCATCCCAATTATACTGTGTATATATTCATGAAGTAAGACTTTTATATAAAAATAGTGCATCAACCATTGTCAATGCACTCCAAAAGCAAGAGTAAATTCCCACATCATAAACTGTTGCTTTTATAATACTTTTACTTTTTCTCGCAAGAACTATACACCACAAAAAGAAGGTATTATGAAAGCTATTTTTCTAAAGCTTTTTGACGAAAATTCAGCCCCTCAGTATCCATACCGCGTCCTGCATCATAGATACCTACCACATCGGTGATAACGCATGTGCTATGGGCACGGCGTGAGTAGCGAAACATATTTTCATAGTCCGCTTCGTACTTATTCCCAAGCCAGCCCTTACAGCGAATCACCACAAGCTCACGCGAAAGACAAAGGCAAAGCGGGTCTATATTGCAGGGGCGAATAAGGGGTTTATCTGCCTCTTCCACAGGTATATAAGGGATGGCGTGCGCACGCGAAACATCAATGCGTGCCACAAGCATTTCCACATGGGGGTGGGATTCATAAATGTGTATGGCTTCAAGGGTGAGTCTATTATCGTCATCATGAAAGATTACACGCGGCGCACGGGAAGCCTTTAACAAGGCATGACGCAGGGCATTTCCAAAATCATTGTTACTGGGTAAATCATAATAGCGCACGCAGGGATAAGAGCGAACCCTTTCCCCACGCACACCGTCAAAACCCACAAGAATTTCGATATGTTCTTCTTTAAGGTCGGCATAGTGCAAAGCCTCAAGTATGCCATCTATGGCATGGCCAAGAGCCTTTGGTCTATCCCCACGACTGGGAATAATAAAGGAATACTTTAACATTACGCCCTCAAAGTCTTTATACGCGTACTTGCCCTGAACCAAAGACCACAAACTTTGTGGTGGTAAGCTCTTCCACGCCCATGGGGCCATAGGAGTGAAGCTTGGAAGTGGAAATACCAATTTCAGCGCCAAGTCCCAATTGTCCACCATCATTGAAACGTGTGGAAGCATTCACCGCCGTCATGGAGGCATCCACCTCACGCATGAAGCGCATGGCATGGGCATGATTGTTGGTGCAAATGATTTCTGTATGCTGAGAACCGTACATGGCAATGTGTTCCATGGCGGCATCTAAAGAAGGCACCACACACACGGCAAGAATAAGAGCATGGAATTCTTGCCCAAGGTCACTTGCTTGCTGAGGAACAGCAGTTTTTCCCAAAAGAGGAAGCGAAGCCGCACAAGCACGAAACTCCACACCGGCAGTTCCAAGTTTTTGCGCCATGAGCGGAAGTAGCTTGGGTGCTTGGCTTTCATGAATAAGAACGCATTCCAAAGCATTGCACACACCAGGACGTTGTACCTTACCATTATAAATGATTTCCAAAGCTTGGTTTGTATCGGCACTTTCATCAATATACGCATGACAGACACCCATATAATGCTTTAGCACAGGCATGGTGGCATCTTGAGCCACGGCGCGCACAAGGGCCTCACCGCCACGGGGAATGATCACATCAATATAGGCATCAAGTTTACACAATAAAGGCACAGCGGCTCTTTCTGTGGTTTGTAAAATTTGCGCCGCATGTTTTGGCAATCCGGCTTTTTCAAGGGCGGAGTGCAACAGCTCTGCCAAGGCCATATTGGAATGAAGAGCCTCAGAGCCACCACGTAAAATCACAGCATTACCAGCTTTTAAGCAAAGAATGGCCGCATCGATGGTCACATTGGGACGCGCCTCATAAATCATGGCAATGACGCCCAAGGGAATGCGCATTTTGCCCACTAAAATACCATTGGGTTGTTGCCATTGTTTTGTCATGGCACCCACAGGATCCGGCAACTGCGCCACATGATGACATGCGCCAATCATATCATCGATGGTTTCTTGTGTAAGACGTAAACGATCTAAACGCGCAGTGTCCATGCCCTTGGCTTCGGCATTTTGCAAATCCTTAGCATTGGCAGCTAAAATACTTGCGCTTTCACTGCCTAAAAGCTCTGCCAAGTGGGTAAGCGTGAACATTTTTTGCTCTGGGGTGGCCCCCATGAGTTTACGCGCGGCTTGTTTGGCTTGTTGACCCAACAAGGTGATCTGAGTTTCTAAACTTTGCATATTCCATCCTTTAAATGGCGGCATCCAAAAGGAGATTGTCGCGATGAATAACTTCTTGATAATGGGCATTACCTAAAATGGCTGCCACTTCATGCCTTTTTAAACCCATGATACGTTTAATTTCGGCGGCAGAGTAATTGGAAAGGCCCACGCCAATGGTACGCTGTGCTGTATCTGACGTGGTCGTGACAATGCGTACCAAACTCCCCTGTTGAAAGCTGCCTTCCACCGCAGTGATACCACCTGGCAAAAGACTGCTTCCTTTTTCCTCAAGGGCTTTGGCCGCACCGGCATCGACCAAAATGGTTCCCGAAGGTTCCGATTGATACGCCAGCCAAAACTTACGACGAGAAATACTACTGGCTTTGGCACACACCCATGTACCGCGGTGCTTATCTTCCGCCTTATCTTCTGTAAAGACGCGACGAACAATATCATGTTCGCGTCCCGGCAAAATCAGCGTAGGTACGCCAAGCTGTGCCACGCGTTGTGCAGCAAGCAGTTTAGAATACATGCCACCAGTGCCCACAGAAGTTTTTCCACCGCATAATTCATTCAGGTCGAGAAAGTGCGCACCTTCAATGCAAGGCATAATGGCAGCATCGTCGTATTTATCGGGATTTTTATCTAGCACGCCGGCGGCAGAGGTAAGATTAATAAAAAGATCTGCCCCCACTAGGTTAACCAATAAACTGGAAAGGCAATCATTATCGCCGAATTTCAACTCTTGAACGGAAATGGTGTCATTTTCATTCACCACCGGCACCACGCCCCAAGCCAAGAGCTCAGCAAAGGTATTGCGCGCATTGAGGAAACGCTGACGTGAGCGTAAATCATCGCGTGTGAGTAGCACTTGCGCCGTACCAAGACCGTGATGTGCAAAGGCGGTGTCGTATTGTTGCATAAGACGACTTTGCCCCACCGCAGCGGCGGCTTGCTTGGCAGCAAGGCCAGAAATTTCCGTATGGGCTCCATCAGCACAGCATTGGCGCAAAGCCGCGCGCCCTGCAGCCACAGCGCCTGAAGAAACAAGAATGATTTTTCTTTCTTGATTTTTTGTATTGGCCAAAGAACGAATAAAAGCGAGCTGAGCCACAATATTTTGTAAAATTGGAACATCAAGACCTTGCGCATTGGTGAGGACAGCCGACCCCACTTTCACAACGATGCATTGCGCATCTTGAAGACTCTGCCATTTTGTATCTTGCCATTTCATAGCTATAGTATTCCGTAAAAAAAGTTTGTGGATAGAGTTTCTTTATTCATAGGCAGTTTTAGGTGTAGTGACAAGTTGAAAATGCTTTAGAAACAAAAAAAGCCCTGCATATGCAGGGCAAAATTTGTGGGGCGAATGAAGGGGCTTGAACCCTCGGCCACCTAGGCCACAACCAGGTGCTCTACCAACTGAGCTACATCCGCCGTCGAAGAGTAGTTCTACAGATGTTGCCCCCTTTTGGCAAGCTTTTTTTTTATTTTTTTGCATTTTTTTCTAATTTTGCAAAAAGCAATTATATTTATTTACTTTTTTTCAAAAAAATCACCCTTGTGGCAAATTCATGAAAAATGTGAGAATTTGCAGTAATATGCTATGGATTTTTGCAGTAAAATACATTATGAATTAGGGAAATACAGCTAGGGAGAACATATGCAGAGTTTGATTATTGAGGGTGGCGTTGCGCTTAAAGGGGATATACATGTAAGTGGCTCCAAAAATGCGGCACTTCCTATCCTTTTTGCCTCCATTTTAACACAAAGCCCCACTACCTTTTTGAACGTGCCTAATTTACGAGATATTCACACAACTGTTAAGTTGCTGAATATTCTTGGCTGTGAGGCGCATTTTGAAAATGGTAAAGCCCTTGTAACTCCGCAAACATTAAGCCCCGAAGCTCCCTATGACTTGGTAAAAACCATGCGTGCTTCCATACTTTGTTTGGGCCCTTTATTGGCATGCATAGGTGAAGCCAAGGTGGCTTTGCCCGGCGGTTGCGCCATTGGCGCGCGCCCGGTGGACCAACATTTAAAAGCATTTGAAAAAATGGGGGCCACCTTCGTTTTAGAAGACGGCTATGTGCTTGGACAGTGCAAAAAGCTTAAAGGCGCACATATCATCTTTGACATGCCCACCGTGGGCGGCACAGAAAATGTACTCATGGCAGCCACATTGGCTGAAGGTGAAACCATTTTAGAAAATGCCGCCAGAGAGCCAGAAATCATCGACCTTGCCAATTACCTCATCGCATGCGGTGCTCGCATTGAAGGTGCCGGCACAAGTATCATACGCATTCAAGGGGTCAGTTCCTTACAAGGCGTAGAATACTCCATAATGCCAGACCGCATTGAAGCAGGAACGTTTTTGGTGGCAGCTGCCATCACCGGCGGTGACCTTTGGGTGAAAGATTGCCCAAGCCAAGCTCTGGAAGCTGTCATCGAAAAGATGCAGGTTATGGGTGTGCACTTTGAGCAAAAAGGACACGATGTGCGTGCTTTTTGTCCGGGTGGCTTACAAAGCCTCACCGGTACAGACATTTGCACACAGCCCTACCCAGGATTTCCCACCGACATGCAAGCACAACTCATGGCTCTTATGGTTTTATCCAAGGGCAATTCTGTGGTGGAAGAAAGCATTTTTGAAAACCGTTTCATGCACGTACCTGAATTGGTACGCATGGGAGCTGACATAAAAATTTCCGGTCGCTCTGCCACGGTGCGTGGTGTGAAAGCTCTGAAAGGCGCGCCTGTCATGGCTTCGGATTTACGCGCCAGTGCAGCTTTTGTTCTTGCTGGCCTCGCGGCTCAAGGCAGAACTCGTATTCAGCGCATCTATCACTTAGATAGAGGTTATGAGCACATCGAAAGTAAATTACGAGCTGTGGGCGCCCGCATTGAAAGGGCTGAAGATTAGAAAGCCATCATATTCATATGGGTATGTGATAACAAATTGATGATTTACTATCGCAATATGCAGACATGACCCTAAAAAAGGGCAAAAGTATATTTTTTTGGCATAGTGGTACAATATAATTCGACTCAGGACGAATTGTGTGATACGCTCAAAAATGAAGTTAAAAATGGATTTTTGTACAACATTACTATGCCATGGTAAACTGGCTAGTGCATGGTTTATATATTAGGGTCAATCTAGCTGGAGGAAATATGAAGTTTTCAACACGAACACGTTATGGTTTACGTTTTCTTATACATTTAGCGTCCAGTCCACAAGGGCAATTGGTGCAATTAAAAGAATTAGCACGAGAAGAAAACATTTCTGCCGGCTATTTAGAACAAATTGTGCGCTCTTTAAAACCTCTGGGCATTATGGAATCCGTACGCGGTGCTGCCGGTGGATATGCCCTATCACAAAGCCCTAAAGAGATTACTTTAGAAGATATTTTTACCCATCTTGAAGGGGATATTTCTCCCGTTTCTTGCATTAGCCCTTCCAGCCCATCATGCTCACGCTTCGATGTGTGCACCACCCGCTGTTTCTGGCAAGATTTGGACGTTCACGTAAGAACGTATTTAAGGGGGATGACATTACACGATTTCATGACTACTTATGGTATTGGTGAAAGGTGTAGTATAGAAGAATAAGTTTTAGCCTTGCAAAGCAAAACACTTTTTCACTTTATCTAGTCTTTTATACAGTAAGAGACTAGATAAAGTTTTCTTATGTGTGCTAGCTTTGTTAAGGTTTTAGATATAAGGAGATACTATGTGGGAATATACCGATAAAGTGCAAGAGCACTTTTTACACCCTAAAAATGTGGGAGCTTTAGAAGGCGCCAATGCCATTGGCGAAGTGGGCAGTCTTGCTTGCGGCGATGCCTTAAAGCTCTTTTTGAAAATAGAAAATGACCGTATTGTGGATGCTTCTTTCCAAACCTTTGGTTGCGCCTCTGCCATTGCTTCCAGCTCTGTGCTTACAGAAATGGTAAAAGGCCTCACCGTGGAAGAAGCTCTAGCTGTTACCAATAAAGATATTGCTGAAAAACTAGGTGGCCTACCCAAAGAAAAAATGCATTGTTCCGTCATGGGACAAGAAGCATTGGAAGCTGCCATTCGTCATTATCGCGGTGAGCCTTCCGTTCCCCATGCCCATGAAGAAGGAAAGCTCATTTGTAAATGCTTTGGCATTACCGATGCACAAATTTTACGCGCCATTCGTGAAAATGGTTTGAAAACCGTAGAAGAAGTGACCCATTACACCAAGGCTGGCGGAGCATGTGGCGATTGCATAGAGCAAATAGAGCATATCATGGCTGAAGAGCTTGGTAAGCCCACTTTACAAGAAATCACCCCTGCAAAGCCTGCGCGTATGAGTAATATTCAACGTATGCAACTCATTGTAAAAACCATTGATGAAGAAATTCGTCCTAAGCTCATGCTTGATGGCGGCGACATTGAGTTGGTGGACGTGGATGGAAGTACCGTCTATGTTACCTTACGCGGACGCTGCGCACAATGCCGTTCCAGCCAAGTAACCATTAAGAATTTGGTGGAAAAAACCTTGCAAGAACATGTGGAAGCCGCCATCACGGTGCAAGAGGCCTAAAATGAAAACCATATATTTAGATAATAATGCCACCACCAAGGTAGCCCCGGAAGTTGTGGAAGCCATGTTGCCGTACCTCAGTGAATTTTACGGTAACCCTTCCAGCATGCATACCTTTGGCGGCCAAGTGGGCAAAGCAGTAAAAGAAGCTCGCGAACATGTGGCGGCGCTCATTGGTGCACAAGCTGATGAAATCCTTTTCACCTCTTGTGGCTCTGAAAGTGATAACACGGCCATCATGTCTGCTTTGCAAAGCCAGCCCACCAAGAAGCATATTGTTACCACACGCGTGGAGCATCCTGCCATATTAAATCTGACCCAACATTTGGAACACAATGGCTATGAAGTGACTTATATCCCTGTGGACTTTAAAGGCCGCATTGATATGGACGCTTACGCCGCGTCTTTACGCAAAGATACCGCCATTGTTTCTGTTATGTTTGCCAACAATGAAGTGGGTAATATCTACCCCATTCAGCAAATGGCAGAAATGGCTAAAGAAAAAGATATCGTTTTTCACACCGACGCTGTACAAGCTGTGGGTAAGGTTGCCATGGATATGGCCACCATGCCTGTGGATTACTTGGCCCTTTCCGGCCATAAATTACATGCTCCCAAAGGCATTGGTGCCCTGTATATTCGCAAGGGTACACGTTTTCGCCCCTTCTTGCGTGGTGGACATCAAGAACGCGGACGCCGTGCCGGTACAGAAAACGTGCCTTATTTCATCGCCCTTGGCAAAGCTACGCAAATGGCTAAGGCCCATATGGATGCAGAAAATGCCGAGCTTGTGCGCTTGCGTGATATGTTGGAGCAAGGTCTTACCAATGCCATTCCCGACAGTGTCGTCAATGGTGATACGGAAAGCAGATTACCCAACACCTCCAGCATTGCCTTTAAGAATATTGAAGGCGAAGCCATTTTGCTCATGTTAGATAGACTTGGCATTTGCGCCTCTTCCGGCTCTGCGTGTACATCTGGTAGCTTAGAGCCTTCACATGTATTGCGCTCCATGGGTATTCCTTTTACCTATGCCCATGGCTCCATACGTTTTTCTCTTTCGCGTTACACCACGGAAGAAGAAGTACAATTTGTCATAAAAGAGATGCCCGCCATCGTTAAAAGATTGCGCGATATGTCACCTTTTGGTAACTAGTATACAGTAACGTAAAAAAAGGTGAGGTACGCCCATGCAAAGTAACGAACTTGTGTCTCCTGAAGTGGATCAATGGCTGGCAGAATGGACTGTGGATCCTTTACATGCCAAGGATGCTTTTACATCCTTTTACGATTGGCTCAAAGCCGAAGGAATGCTCCTTGATTTTAAGGCTCGCCCCGGCATTAGCTATTCCTTGCGCGCCAGACATCCACAACAGCAAGATAGACCGCTTTTTGTGCTCATTGATGTGGTGGATGATGATGCTGAAGAGCGTTGGCTCTCCGTATGTTTTTATGCCGACATGGTGCAAGATCGTGAAGAGCTCGGTGACTTTGTCCCCGGTGGTCTCATGGGCCTAAACGCCTTGTGTCTTAACCTTGAAGAAGATGACAAAGCCATGTGCGATTATATTCAAAATCGTCTCATGGAGGCGGCCTCTGTGGCTAAAAAGTTTTAAGTTTTAACACCATATTATAATGAAAAAGCCCTTGTATCTTTTGGATAGAAGGGCTTTTTGCTTTAAACCCCTGTGTATATTCATACACTAGGGCCCATTCTTATTAATTTTACCGTAACACGTAGCTTACAAAGAGTACACTCTACCGGGCTCATTCACCATATAGCCGCCAAGAGCCAGGAGCTTTTCTTTAAAAGCTGGGCTTTGTAAAATATGCAACACTTTTTGCACCATGGGGCTTTCCATGGCATAGTCGGGAACAATAAAGTCATATTGCTCCACACACACAGGGATAAAGTCCAAATTGAACATCTTTGCCGCCGCATAAATGCCCATGCCCACGTCAGCTGAGCCCAATGCAATTTGCGCCGCCACCGAGGTATGCGTAAATTCCTCACGTTCGTAGCCATAAATTTTGCTAGCATCAAGCCCCGCGCTTTTATTGCTATAATCAAAAAGAATTCGCGTGCCGGAACCTTTTTGTCTATTCACAAAGCGAATACCCTCGGCGTATAAATCTTCAATGCTGGCAATATTTTTCGGATTCCCCTTGGCCACCATGAAGCCTTGCTCTCTGCCGGTCACTTCTATGAGTGACACACCACCTTGCGGGAAATATTTCTTCACATAGGACACGTTGTACGAGCCATCTTCTTCATCCAAAAGATGTATACCGCCCAAATGCGCTTCACGACGCTTCACCGCCATGATTCCACCCATGGAACCGGCATGGGAAGAAATCATATGCAAAGCATCATCTTGCACATGCAACATATCGCTCAATTCATCCAACAAAGGATCATGACTGCCAATGGCCACCAAAGAGTTTTGAATCTTGGCTAAAGGCTGCAATAAGCGAATGGATACGTTCTCACCGGCAGCGTAGCCTTCCACACCGCGAGGTATGGTCATGATGCCATCTGCTTTCATGAAGGAAGACACCACCCCACTACCGCGTTGTAATGGCGTTGCAATATAACGCCCTTCCACATGACCCATGCGCACACGCACAAATTCCTCATATTTCACACCGGAAACAATGGGTCGAGATAAAGTAGCTTCTTGCTCAAGGGTCGGTAAAGAAGGACTTTTGGTAAAAAGCTCCATGAAAGGCTTAAGCAGTTCCTCAATGACAATGATACCCGACACAGGATAACCAGGCACACCAAGGATAACTTGATTTTTTCTATGTCCCAAAATGGCAGGCTTACCGGGTTTAATGGCTATGCCATGATACACCACTTCGCCCACATTTTTTATGCTCTGCACGGAAAAGTCTTCTCGCCCTGCCGAGGATCCGGCATTAAGCAGCACCATGTCACACTCTTCAAGAGCTGTTTCAAGAGCCGCCGTAATGCCGTCGAGCTTATCCTTACAAATGGGATACACCTTGGGCTCTGCGCCCCAATCACGCAACATGGCAGAAAATATGGCGGAGTTAAACTCCATAATGTCACCGGATTGAGGATTATCTGTGGGAGGAACTATTTCATCTCCCGTGGGGATAATGCCTACCACTGGCTTTTTCAATACTTCCACCGTAAGCACGCCGCCGGCCAACATGGAACCTATGGCTGCAGGACTTATGGGCGTATGCGAAGGAATAATCATTTCCCCTTGGCAAATATCTTCGCCTATCTGACGCACATGCTGAAAGGGCACTGCCGATTGAAAGATCTTCACGGCGTCTGCATCTAGGCGCACAATGTCTTCCACCATGATAACAGCATCAAAACAATCGGGTAAAGCATCACCCGTATCAAGCACCATGTACTGATTGGCACTCAAAATAATAGGCGTGGTTTCTGTGGCACCAAAGGTATCTTTTGCCACAACGGCAATGCCATCCATGGCGCTGGCATTATAATGCGGTGCACAAATGGCGGCATACACAGGCTTTGCACTCACCCTATGGCAAGCATCAACCACATTTATACGCTCTACACCTGCGCCAAAACCATTTTCTTTAAGCACTTGTACATATTTTTCCTTGGCTTCTTGCAAAGGGATATTGGTAAGATACTGAAAAGACATATACACTCCTAAAATAAGTAAACGGTTATGGGGGTATCCTTAGCATACCCTTCGCAATCTTCTGGTATAATAAAGTACCCCTGCGCTCCGGCAAGCATGGTTATGAGCCCAGATTTATTCCTAATGGGCTGTGCTCTACACATGCCCTGCTCTTCACTCAAATGCACAGGTACAAATTGTAAACGCCCATGATTGGCTTCCACAGATTCCGCAAGGTACGCCTGCTTGTGGGCTTTAGGCAATTCTTTGCCTGTGAGACATTGGAAAAGATAATACACTAAACTTGTGGCCACGAAAAACACCGCCACAGGATGCCCCGGAAGACCAAAGACGGGTTTTTCCTGAATTTTTCCCAAAATGGTGGGTTTGCCGGGCTTTAATGCCACTCCATGAAAAAGTACTTCCCCTTGTGAGGCGATGACATCACTGGTCACATCCTTCACACCAACACTACTGCCGCCGGAAATGAGCACCACGTCGCATTCAGCACTGGCTTTAGCCACGGCGGCCTGTAAAAGCTCTTCTTTATCCTTGATAATACCGTAGCAAATGAAGTTTTCACCATGGGCCGTCACCAAAGAAGCCAATAGCGAGGTATTCACCGTACGCACTTGAGCGTTATTGGGCTTTTGGTCTATGTCCACCAATTCGTCGCCCGTGGTGATAATACCCACGGTGATTTTTTTCTGCACGGGAAGCTCGGTTATACCCAAAGCTGCCATGGCACCAATGTCTTTGGAGGTTATGCGTGTACCCGCTGTGAGCACCAGTTTGCCAGGGTACACATCATCTCCCTTAAATACCACATGCTGCTGCGGTGCCACGGCTTTGAGTATACCTATGGTACCATCGCCATAATCTTCGGTATACTCAACCATTTGCACAGCGTCTGCCCCTTCAGGTAAGGCTCCGCCCGTGGCCACACCAACACAAGTGCCTTTTTGTAAGGTAAGGCTTGGCTCTTCACCCATGAGGATATGCCCCTGCACAGGTAACATGGCAGGAATACTATCACTACTCCCAAAGGTATCCGCTGCCTGCACTGCATAGCCATCCACCGAAGAGCGATGAAAAGATGGCACATATTCTTCAGCACAAATATCTTGTGCCAAAACGCGCCCCAAGCAATCAAGTAAAGGCACATTTTCGCTTTGAGCTTTTCCTACGGTGCTCAATTGCGGAAAGTTGCTTTGAATAATGGCGCGTGCCTCGGCCATGGTTTTCAGTGTAAACATAGATAATCCTTTTAAAAGCAGAGTAAAACAAGATACGTTTTTATGTGTTTTATGTAAGATATAAACGGCAAGAGTAAAAAAGACCTTCACCCATTACAAAAGCAAAAATTTCTGCCTCGTAGATAGTATCGTCAAATTGTGAATTTTTGAGTTTTATCAAGGAAGATGACCGAGCTTTGAGGGAGTGTATAGAGACATACATGACCGAAAAAACACGTGAAATCTGACGCAGAGAAAACCCAAAAGGCACATTTGACGACACTCTCTAGGGTATTTCCTTCAAAAATGTATCAAATATATAAATTGGCAAAACTCAAGTGTCAAGCCGCAACTCCAGTAAATTATATGTAAATTTGCTCAAACACTCGACAATTTACCTAGAGTATGCCATGCTAACCGCCATGTTTTATTTTTCATACAATAACCACTATAGCTAGGAAAAGGATCATATATGAGTATTGGCAGTTGGACACATGATGAATTTATGGAACAAGCAAGAAAATTTCACGGATACCCCGCACCTGGTCTCATCATAGCCGGCTATATGGTGGAAATGGCACGCAATGCCCTTCCTCAAGGGATTTTATTCGACGCCATTAGCGAAACAGGCCAATGTCTTCCCGATGCTGTGCAACTTCTCACACCTTGCACCGTGGGTAATGGTTGGCTACGCATTTATAACTTTGGCCTTTATGCCTTAAGCCTTTTTGATAAACATACCGGCACCGGTGTGCGTGTGCATTTGGATGTGGAAAAACTTGGTCCTTATCCCGAAATTCGCTCTTGGTTTTTAAAAGAAAAAACCAAAGCAGAACAAGACACCGAAAAATTACAACAAGAAATTCGCGAAGCCGGACAAAACATCCTCACCTTGCGCCCCATCCAATTGCTCACTTCTGCCCTTGGCCATAAAGGTAAAGGCGCCATTGTGCGCTGTCCCCTTTGCGGCGAATGGCACCCTGCACCTTTTGGCGGCATATGCCGTTCTTGCCAAGGGGAATCTCCTTATGAAAAGGGACCCGGTTTATCTTTTAGCGGGCCAGAACTTACCGCCGTTCCTGTGGAAGAAGCCGTGGGCCAACATGCCTTACATGACATGACGCAAATCATCCCCGGAGAAACAAAAGACGCAGCTTTTCGTGCAGGCCAAGAGCTTAACATAGGCGATGTATGCCGCTTGCAACAGATGGGTCGCAGCCGCATCTACACGGCGGAAAACGCCCCCAATCAAGAAGATTGGATTCATGAAGACGCTGTGGTGCAACAATTTGCCCTACATATGGCTGGAGACGGCATTGTGGTGGAAGGCCCTCCGCGTGAAGGCAAGGTTAATTTCAAAGCTGCAAAGGATGGGCTTTTATGTGTGGATACCGCACGTTTAGAACGTTTCAATCTTATTCCTGATGTCATGTGTACCACAAGGCATAGCATGACTGTCATTAAAGAAGGCACGCGCATTGCCGGTAGTCGCGCCATTCCTTTATACTTAGCTAAAGATAATTTTGTTAAAGCCATGGCAACCTTGGAAGAAGGCCCTCTTTTCAGCGTGCTTCCCATGCGCCAAGCTAAAATTGGTATTTTGGTCACGGGCACGGAAGTTTTTAGCGGTCTTATTCAAGATAAATTTGCCCCCATCATTACGCAAAAAGCAGAATCCTTACAATGTAAGATCATCAAAACTCTCATTGTACCCGATGACGCCACAAAAATAACTCAAGCTGTGCATGAACTCATGGTGAGCGGTGCAGATCTCATCGTCACCACCGCCGGCATGTCTGTGGACCCCGACGATGTCACCAAAAAAGGCTTGTTGGATGCTGGCCTCACCGATGAGCTCTTTGGCATACCGGCTTTACCAGGCACCATGACCCTCACCGGACGTATTGGCCATGTGCAAGTGCTAGGGGTACCGGCATGCGCCCTGTATTACAAAACCACTGCCATTGACCTTATTTTGCCACGTCTTTTGGCTCAGCAAAACATCACACGCCTTGACCTTGCTCGCATGGGGCATGGTGGACTGTGCATGGAATGCAAAAGCTGTCAGTTTCCCAAATGCCCTTTTGGCAGATAGCAAGTATAAATATTTTTCACCGTATGGGGAGTTTTCAACTCCCCATACTCTACGCCTTACAGTGACACTCTCACAACCACCGCGCATTACACATTTTTATCAATTTTTATTTCATAGTTTTTCACCATGTATTTAGTATGTGAAAACAATATTTTACTTATAAAAACATTGCCATACCTTCTTATTTTACGTATCCTCGTTGGGTCTAAATACTAAGGTGCATATTGGTTTTGCACCTTTTCAAAACCTGGAGGAAGTATGAAAAGACGTGCCTTCCTTAAAATGTCTTGCTGCATCGGCGCTGGCTTTGCCTTAAGCGGCCTTGGCGTAGACATTTTACAAGCGAAAGAATTCGCCATGGATATGAAGCGTATGGACGCTGTCAAATCTGCGAAACAATCCACATCCATTTGCTGTTACTGTTCTGTGGGCTGCGGTCTTATCTGTAGCACCGACACCAAAAATGGCAAAATCATCAATATAGAGGGCGATCCTGAGCATCCCATCAACGAAGGTGCTTTGTGCGCCAAGGGTGCCGGCATCTTACAAACCACCGCCGTCAACGAGCATCGTTTAACCAGGGTGAAATATCGCGCCCCGGGTAGCGATCAGTGGGTGGAAAAAGACTGGGACTTTGCCATCGAGCGCATTGCAAAGCTCATGAAAGCTGAGCGCGACAAGTCTTTTGAAACCAAAAATGCCAAAGGTCAGGTAGTGAACCGCTGTGAAACCATCTCGCTCATGGGCAGTTCCAACGTATTAAGTGAAGAGTGCTGGGCCACGGCTCAGTTTGCGAGAGGCTTGGGGTTGACATATATCGACCACCAAGCACGGGTCTGACACGGCCCCACTGTACCGGCTCTGGCAGAGTCGTTCGGACGCGGTTGTATGACCAATCACTGGATTGATATTCAGCACAGTGATGTAATATTAATTCAAGGCAGTAATGCTGCCGAAAACCATCCCATTTCCTTTAAATGGGTACTAAAAGCAAAAGCACGCGGCGCCAAGATCATTCACGTGGATCCGCGCTTTACGCGTACCTCGGCCCAAGCAGACATTTATGCTTGCTTGCGTCCCGGTTCCGATGCTGCTTTCATTGGTGGTAATATCAAATACATTCTCGACAATAAGAAATATTTTGCCGAATATGTCACTGAATACACCAATGCTCCTTTCATTGTGGCAGAAGGTTTTGACTTCAAAGACGGACTTTTCTCCGGCTATGATGCAAAAACCCGCAAGTATGACAAATCCACTTGGGTCTTTGAAAAAGACGACAAGGGTATGCCCAAACGTGATATGACCTTAGAGCACCCACGTTGCGTGTTCAATTTGCTCAAAAAGCACTTTGATCGCTACGATGTGGACACTGTAAGCTCCATCACCGGTACCCCCAAGGAAGACTTGCTCAAAGTGTACGAAACTGTGGCTTCCACCGGTGTGAAAAACCGTGCAGGCACCGTCATGTACGCCCTTGGTCAAACACAAAGTACCATTGGCGTGCAAAGAATTCGTGCTCTAGCCATCATGCAATTACTCCTTGGTAATATTGGTATTTGTGGCGGCGGCGTTAACGCGCTGCGCGGTGAGCCCAACGTACAAGGCTCCACCGACCACGCCATTCTTTACCATTATCTCCCAGGTTACTTGCCCGTGCCCCGTGCAGGACGTACCACCCTTGACGCCTACATTAAGGGCGCAACCCCAGTGACCCATGACCCCATGTCAGCCAACTGGTGGAGCAACACACCTAAGTATGCAGTAAGCCTACTCAAAACTTGGTTTGGCGATGCCGCCACCAAGGACAATGAGTTTGGTTACCAATGGCTACCCAAGGTGGATGACGGCGCAAATCGCGACGTTTTACACATGATTGATGCCATGTATAATGGCGATATCAAGGGTTACTTCTGTATTGGTCAAAACCCTTGTGGTTCCTTGCCCAACTCCAATAAAGTACGCCAAGCCATGACCAAGCTAGATTGGATGGTACACGTTAACATCTTTGATAACGAGTCCGCCTCTTTCTGGAAAGGTCCCGGCATGGATCCCAAAAATATCAACACAGAGTGCTTCCTCTTACCCGCTTCTGCCAACACAGAAAAGCAAGGTAGCCAAGCCAACTCTGGTCGTTGGATGCAATGGTTGCATAAAGCCACCGATGCCCCAGGCGATTGCTTAACCACCGGCGCCATTGCTTTGCGCGTCATGGAAAAGCTTAAAGAACTCTATAAAAAAGAAGGCGGTGCTTTACCTGAGCCCATTCTTAACCTGCGCTTCGATTATAATGACGGCAAGGGCGAGTTTGACATGGTAAAAGTGGCCCGTCGTATCAATGGCGAGTTTGAAAAAGACGCCACCGTGGGCGGTAAAGCCTACAAAAAAGGACAGCCTGTCCCAGGTTTTGGCCTTTTACAAGCTGACGGTGCCACTTCCGGCGGTAACTGGCTCTGCTGCGGTTCTTTTGCCGCCGACGGAACCAACCTCATGGATCGCCGCGGCAAAGAAGATCCCACCAAGCTTGGCCTCTACCCCAACTGGTCCTATGCTTGGCCTGTGAACCGCCGCGTGGTATACAACCGCGCTTCGGTGGATAAAAACGGTAATCCCTTCAACCCTGCCCGCGCTCTCCTTGCTTGGAAAGACGGTAAGTGGGTGGGCGATGTGCCCGACGGTCCATGGCCACCCATGGGTGATAAGGGTGGTAAGCTGCCCTTTATCATGAAGCCCGACGGTGTGGGTTCGCTCTTTGGCCCCGGCCTTGGCGACGGTCCTTTCCCCGAGCACTATGAGCCGCTGGAAAGTCCGCTTAAGAAAAACATCATGTCCAAGCAGTACAACAGCCCCATCATCACGGTGTTCAAGGGCCCCTTGGACAAGGTAGCTGCAGCAGATCCAGCCTATCCTCTTGTCATGACCACCTACTCTTGCACCGAACACTGGTGTTCCGGCGCGCTGACTCGCTGGCAAAGCTGGCTTGTGGAAAGCATGCCGCAAGCCTATGTGGAAATGA
>CAYJHD010000042.1:0-17712 GCA_964370015.1 uncultured Desulfovibrionaceae bacterium
AAGCCATGCCCGAAACCTTTAAGGCTTTTCGTGACAATAAAGAAAGATTGTTTAAACGTTTGCCTTGGATAAATATTTTTAATCGCGAAGTGCATGTGCTGGAAGGCCCCGGTTATTGGGTCACCTGGAGCGAGCAATTTTATCGCGCGCCCAATTTATCCACAGAAGGCATACGCCGTTTATACTGGCAACGTGATGCCGACAATGTGTTTCGCGTGGTGGGTATGGAGTGGATTCCCAGTGACTTAGGTTTGCAAGCCGCCTATGAAAAGGGTGAGCTTGTGGCCAGTGCACAGCAGGCCAGCGATGCTTCTTCTTTGGCCAAAGGCGAAAAACCTTTGGTGCCGCCTTTATCCATGCCTGAGCAAGAAGGGCAAGACCATGGCCAAGAAGTTGTGAAGAATGCTGGAAAAGATGCTGAACAAAAGCCGGAAATGGCAGCTCCCATACAAGCTGTGGATTTAAGTGCCAAGGTGCAAGCTGAGGTGACGCAAGCTTTTCAAGCATGGCAAGATGCGTGGGAACAGCGCGAGGCCAGTGCTTTTTATGCTTTGTATGATAAAGAGCGTTTTGGTAAAGAAGCCGGACAAAACTATAGCGATGCCTATGGTGATTTGCAAAAAATTATGGCACCGTACTTTAAAGCCCCTTGGGTGGAGCTACTCTGCGTAAGCTCCAGTATGCATGCCAAACAAGATATGGTGGTTGTGACCACTAAGCAATGGATTTTCATACCTGGGCAAGATCCGCGTCAGGGCAGTCATGTTTTATATTGGAAGCAAAATGCTTCAGGGCAATGGCGCATTGTGGCTTCTGAGTGGAACGAAGCTCCGGGATCTACGCAAGTGGCCTATTTAGAAAAGATCAGTGCAGAGATTGGCACCATGCTGGAAGCATGGCGTCAAGATTGGCTCTCTGCCGATGTGGATGCGTATTTACGTCACTATGCATCGCAAGCACGACAAGGTGGCAGAAATAAAAATGGCATAGGCACACATAAAAAACGCTTATGGAAAAAAGATCCGCCTGCGCGCATTGAACTGAGCGGTATGCGTGTGCTCATTGATACGCATGGTGTGCAAGTGGATATGACACAGGTATATACAGACAAACATGGCCGTGGAGATAAAGGAACAAAGACTCTCTTACTTATTCCGTCCAAGGATGGGTGGAAAATAAGTAAGGAAGATTGGACGGCAACCTCTTCATAAAGGAGAGCTGATGCATTTATCCCGTGAAAAAATGAATATTATTCTCATGTACGACAGTGGTGAGAGTTCACGTTTTCGTGTGCGCAGACGCCGCTTTCGCTGGCTCATGAGCTTTTGCATACTAAGTCCTTGTGTGGCGGCTTTGGCTCTTACAGCTTGTTATTTTTTATGGCAAGAATATACACAGCTTGAGCAAAAATACGCGGTACTTGAAGAGCAAAGTCAAGAAAATACCGTGCATCTCACACGTTTGGAGCATGTACAGGTCTTACTTGAAAAACATAAGAAAGTTGAAAATGCCATCATGACCCAAGTGGCAGCGGAAAAGCCCGTGGTGATGGCTGTTGATTTGTCCGCTCCGGAAGTGCAAAGCGACTTGCAGCAAGAAGGTCCAGGACATGATCCTTTTCCTGAGCTGAATACCGGTGTACTGAAAATGGAAAATGTGTCCGCTTCTGTATTGGATTCAGATCGTCTTCGCGTGGCTTTTAACTTACGTAATAGCGGCACGGAAAGTATTTCTGGTGAGGTGTTTTGTATATTAAGCCTTGCCGATGGAAAAACAACTACTTTACCGTCAAATCCGCCGGAAGCTGCCAAGTATAAAGTAAGCAATTTTAAAAGTGCTGTTCTTTTTATTCCTTTACAACAAGAGTATGATTTAACCAATGCACAGGTTATTGTGGAAGTGAAAGATCATAAGAACGAGCCTGTGTATAGAAATATTTATCCTTTAACTCAATAGACTAAAATTTCAAATGGTTAGTTGAGTTAGGAACAAAAGAAACAATGAAAAGTACGCTGCATACGTGGCGTACTTTTTTTATTGTCTTAATAATAGATTGTTATTAAGGTGTGTTAGATGAGTTAGGAACAAAAGGAACAAAAAGTTATGCACAATCATATGAGGAGAAATATGCTAGAACTCATGAAAAAAAGACGTAGCATTCGCCGTTTTGCATTGGAAGCTGTGTCCCAAGAGCAGTTACAAAAGATTTTACATGCAGCTTTATTGGCTCCCACCTCCATGAACAAAAAACCCGTGGAGTGTATTGTGGTGGATGATAAAGATATGTTGCATGCTTTATCTGAGTGCAAGGCGCATAGTGCTTCTTTTTTGGCTCAGGCTGCCGTGGGTATTGTCGTTGTGGCTGATACTGAACTCACCGATGTGTGGGTTGAGGATGCTTCCATAGCTGCCATTGCCATGCAATTGGAAGCCGAGCATTTGGGGCTTGGTTCCACGTGGATTCAAATGCGCTTGCGTCAAAGTAAAGAGGGTGTTCATTCAGAACAAGCCATTCGCAAGCTTTTAGATATACCAGAAAAATACGGCGTGCTTTGCATTTTAGCTTTAGGGCATAAGGCTGAAGAAAAGGCGGCGTATACTGAAGCTGACGCCCCCATGAACAAGGTGCATAAGGGGCGTTTTAATCAGCGTTAAATGCTTTGTAGTTCAAGGGTGAATTTTTAAAAGTTGTTTCTTTAGGGGCTTTTGGTTTTTCCCAAGAGCCCCTTTTTTTATACGCTTACCAAGAGGGGAAAAAAGAGTCCCATGGCCATGGCAAAGAGAAAAACGCTTAAGCAAATGGTCACCAGGAGCGGTGTCTTAAAAAAGGATTTTAGCAAAATAATACTGGTGAT
This sequence comes from uncultured Desulfovibrionaceae bacterium, assembly GCA_964370015.1. GTDB lineage: Bacteria > Desulfobacterota > Desulfovibrionia > Desulfovibrionales > Desulfovibrionaceae > CAYJAD01. The sequence goes on from CAYJHD010000042.1 coordinate 2,856, forward strand.
ACTTACACCGCCACTTCCCACAAAAAATGCCATAATGCTTCCCAGTCCCATGCCTTTTTCCAAGAGGATTTTGCTGGCAGGGATAATGGTTTCAAGGTGTACATGTAAGGGTAGTCCCATGAGAGCGGCAAGACTTAAAGATATGAGCGAATCATCATGAGTGTGGCGCACCAAAAAACTTTGCGGCGCAAAACTGTACACCAAGGCTCCCAAAATAATACCCATGAGCAAGTAGGGAGAAGCTTGTTTAAAATTCACAAAGCCGTTCACGACAGCATGACGTAGGTGATGCCAGAAGGAGGGCTTAGGGGGGCATTGTGGTGTGGAGCACATGCTTTGAGTATTATCATGTCCGCAACAAGATTTTGTGTGGGGATTTTCCACAGCGCTTTGGATGAGGTGGTGTTCAAAGTGGCATTTTTGCAAGCACAGACTTACTCCCACAGCAAAGATGGCCACAGAAAAAGCGTAGCACAGTGTAAAATATAGACCAAAGGTGGTGAACATAAGAGCCACAATTATGGGGGACAGCAGGGGAGAGCAGAGGAGAAAGGTCATGGCTGGACCAAAATGTACCTTGGCACGTAGCAGACCTTGAAGCATGGGAATGGTGGAAAAGGTGCATAAGGGGGTGAGAGCGCCAAAGGCAAGGGCCACCATATATCCACGACCGTGGGATGCTGCAAAAAAGCTTTGGATTTTTTTCAAAGGCACATACGCAAGCACCAAGCCCATGAGGATGCTCATGCCTAGAAATATGGCAGAAAACTCCATGGCCAGATGCATAAAGGCATCGAAAAAGCTCTCTAAATTCATGGATGCTGCATCAAAGCTAAAATCGTGGCTATGACCTAAGCCATGGTCGTGTGCTGCGTCATGCCCTGCATGTGCATCGCCGCTTTGCAGGTGTTCGTGTTCCGTATGCTGGCCGTGAGTCGCGTGATTATGGTCATCATGGTTATGACCACTATGATGCTCGTGATTTATGTTGTGGTCATGATTGTCATGGTGTTCATGGTCATGGGTTAGATGCGTATCATGCGATATTTCAGAGGCTTTGGACATGAATTCTCCTTTTTGAAAATGAATGTCTATTCTTTCCATAAAAAGAGCAAGTGTCAAGGGGATAAATGCTCGTTTGGGCACATAAAAAGTAAACGCAGGTAGAACCTGCGTTTATACTTTGTCTTCCATGACAAACCCCTTATGCGTCCTGCTTTGGGTAATGACTCCACCAGCGTTGTTTTCCTCCGGCCTTAACACAAGCTTGCGCAAGGCCGGGAAAACGTGGGGAGGGAATACAAAGAACTTAGATTGCGTGGCGCTTAAGCGGCCATGGTGGCAATAAGTTCTTGAGCATTGGTATTGGAAGGATCAAGACCAAGCACTGCTTCTAAATGGCCTTTAGCCTCTTCATTGCGTCCCAAAGATATGAGTATGCCGGCAAGGCTTACTTGAATGGCATGTGCTTCGGAAGATACTTGCATGCTTGCTTCTAAAGCAGGCACCACATCAGCCAAGCGTCCCAACTGATAGCCTTCGCGTACGAGGCAGTTAAGAGCAATAATATTTTCGGGGTTTAACTCATGTGCGCTGGAAAAATGTGCATATGCTTGCTCATGGTCGCCAAGCTCCATATGAACGAGACCAATGCCGGTGAAAGTTTTGTCAGTGGCTTCTAAAGAATGCGCTTTGGTGTACAGCACCATGGCTTCTTCAAGGTTAGCGCGTTGCACGGCAATGGTTGCAAGTCCAAGATAGGGAGCAGCTAAAGTGCCGCCATGGGTTACAGCCTTACGATAATACTCTTCAGCTTTATCAAGGTCGCCCATAAATAAGTAGCATTCACCTAATTCTTTGTTGATTTCATAATCGAGTTGACTCATGGTATCCCTCCCAAAAGGATATGGTTAGTGATGTAGACAGCACGTTGCTGTGATACTTTGCAAAACATGATGCACAGCTTGTGCCAAAAATAAAATAGTCAATTATTTTTGAATATTGTTTTATGTCTTGTTTTGGGAAGGTAGTTTTTTCCTAGTGTTATGGTGTCTAGGTATACTTTAGAAAAGGTAATGCTTTGCCAAGGAGCGGCAAAAACTACCATGAGGTTTGTATACAAATACATTGGTATTTTTAACCATATAAAATGAAAAGCCCTCTATATGTACAGAGGGCATTTGTATTTTGCTTGAAAGTATCATAGTAGCCGCTGTAACAGCCTTATAGGCCGCCGGCCACGGTGATGTGATGCAACATCTTTCCAAGAACACCTGCAATATCCAAGGTGGAGGTGTCTATGATAATGGCTCCATCTGCCGCTTTCAAAGGAGCCACCGCACGGTTTCGATCCATGGCATCGCGTTGACGAATTTGCTCCGTCAATTGCATAAGGTCCACTTGTTCCCCTTGGGCTTCTAGCTGACGTTGACGGCGTACGGCACGAATTTGAGCTGTGGCATCTAAAAAGAATTTAAAACGCGCAGTGGGAAAAACCACCGAACCCATGTCTCTACCTTCTGCCACCAAGGGAGAGGCATGTCCCAAGTCTATTTGTGCTTGCTTTAAAATTTCGCGTACCACAGGTACGGTGGCCAAGCGAGATGCCAGCATGCCCACTTCTTCGGTGCGAATTTCGCTGCGAACGGGTTCATTATTGCAAAGCAATACAGTGGTGGCACCGCTACCGCTAAGACTAAAGCTCCACTGTTTACACTGCTCTTCAAGAGTTTCTGGAGCGCGCTTTTCTGCCCCTTCGCCAAGGCGTAAAGCTAAAGAGCGAAACATGGCACCTGTATCCATATAGGCAATGTTTAAATGCGAAGCCAAGGACTGGGCCAAGGTGGATTTTCCTACACCTGCAGGGCCGTCTATGGTCACAATGGGGAGAAGGCTTTGCTGGTTCATGTTAGAGAACCTCGGCAAAAGCTTGTAAGAACTCTTTATTTTCTTGCTCTGTGCCCACGGTGATGCGGCATAAATGCGGTAAGCTATAGCTCTTAAGCGCGCGAATAATAAAACCTTTGCGTAAAAGATCTTCAAAGATTTGTGGAACTTCCTTGCCTTTAGGTGGGGCAAACATGAGGAAGTTGGCATGGCTTGGCCACACGGTGCATCCCAGCTTTTCTAAACCAACATACAATTGCTCACGTCCTGCGCGGGCCATTTCAATGCTTTTTTCATAAAAAACTGTATCTTCAAGGGCGGCAAGGCCAGCTTCTTCAGCTAAAATGTTCACGGAAAAAGGCATACGGGCACGCCAAAGGTATTGCGCCAAGGCCTCTGGCATGACGGCATAGCCAAGGCGAATGCCGGCAAGGCCATAGCTTTTAGAGAAAGTGCGCAAGAAAACAATATTATCTGCATGCTGTCCTTGAGCCAAAAGAGAATATTTGGCCTCGTCGGTGAAATCCATATAGGCCTCATCTATGACCAAAAGACATGTTTCCGGTAAGGATTTGGCAAGATTTACAATATCACTGGCGTCAGGACAAAAGCCGGATGGATTGTCTGGCGTGGTGACAAAAACCAATTTGGTTTGGGCATCCACAAGGGAAAGCAAAGCATCAAAGGGCATGGTATAGTCATCACGCAAAGGCGTTTGGCGTAATTCTAAACCGCAAATTTGTGCTTGCACGCTATACATACCAAAGCAAGGCTTGAAACAGACAATATTGTCTTGGCCGGGTGTGGCACGTACGCGCATGAGAAGGTCTATGATTTCATCAGAACCATTGCTCACCACAATGCGTTCAGCTTTTACCCCATGCTTTTGCGCCAAAGCTTGCACCAAACGTGGGTTGCCCCCTTGAGGGTAGCGAAAGACTGTGCCGGCGGCGCGGCTAAGGCGTTCTTGTACCAATGGTGAAGCACCAAGGGCATTTTCATTGCTGGCCATTTTCACAATGCGCTCACAGCCATAGCGGGCGCGTATATCTTCAATGCTTAAGCCGGGAACATAGGCTGTGAGGGCTTCTATTTCCGGACGTACAGCTACAGATGCAGATTTTTTTGACATGGGCTAAACCTTACAAGTGGACTAAAATAAAAAGGGCCGTTGCTAGGCAACAGCCCTAAGTGTAAACACTATGCCTTGAGGGAAAATTTTTGTCCATAAGAACTTTTTCCGTCAGACGCTCTTTTCAAATAAAGTGAGCATGGTCATGAAATCTCTTTATGATAAAGATTTCGCCATGTGGCTATGCACTATTCGGGACGGATGGTGAGTACGGGTTGTTTTGCATTTTTAACCACGCTTTCAGCCACAGAACCGAAAAGCATGCGGTCAAGACCTTTGCGTCCATGGGTACCCATGATGATAAGGTCAACCTTTTCTTCTTCGGCCTTTTCCACAATTTCTTCCGCTGCGTAGCCCACAAGCACATGGCCTTTGGCCACCACGCCGGGGAAGTTTTCAGCAACGAAGGAATCCATGGATTTTTCGGCACCGGTAACAATTTCGCCCACGAAGTTCTCAATGGTATTGGGCGGCACATGGAAACCTACATATTGGCTCAACGAAGGAGCTGTATAAACCACCACGATTTCAGCGTTCATTTGCTTAGCAAAGGTAATGGCGTATTCAGCAATAACCCTACTATGATTAGATAAATCCACAGCGCATAAAATCTTTTTAATCTCTTTCATGATGATTCCTCATGGTTTGCATAATTTTGGTAAAGTTCAATGCTCTTGCGGCATACCGCTTTGTCATAGAGTAGATGAAATATTGTTCTCTGTCTACGCTTTATGTGATAAAAAGAGCAAAGGGAAATATTTTCCTCTAAAGTTTTTCGAAGTTTAATTATTTTATGTGGTTGCAAAAATACGTGTTTATGGCAGGATTTTTGCATTTAAATTACAAACGCCAAGGTTTGGAGGCGCTATGAATATACGCACACAAAACATTGAGGCCTTACTCTCTCAACAAGAGCTGCAAGCCAAAAAGACCGCTTCCGTACAAAACGGCAACGGTGCTGGCTTTGCGCAGGCTTTTGCAGAGCAGGCCGCCCTTGGTGGAACAGTGGACAATGCCGCGCAAAACGCTGCTACTATTGGCGTGCAAACCAATATTGTACAGCAATTGCTCGTGCAAAATGCGGAAAATATTGCCGCTGCGGGTACGAACGCATCCACACAAAGTGTCATAGATCAAGCATCGGGTGCTTTGGACATGTGGGAGTCGTATGCCAACACACTGCAAACACCGGGGGGTGAAGGTAATTTGCGTCAAGCATACTCTTTACTAGAGGGTATCGAATCGCAGGTTTCATCGCTGAAGAACTCTTCCAAAGAGACTCTTGAGCAAAACCCTGAACTAGCTAGCCTTGTGAACGAATTAGAAGTTATGAGTGTCACCGAAAAGATAAAGTTTAATCGCGGTGATTATATAGCTTAATGGCAAGGTTGCTTAAAAACGCCGTACGAAAGTGCGGCGTTTTTTTCTCTCCTTCTTTTTCAATAATGCACCTTCTTTCAGGGCAAGTATTTGCCAATGTCGTGAAATTTTGATACATGGGTGCAAGTTTGTAGATATTTCTCCTTTATGATTACCGTCAACAGTAGGGGCCACCATGGGATATGATTTAGATGATAAGACAGACAATGATGATGACATCATTGAACTTACTGAAGTTATAGAAAAAGGTACTGCTGTAGCATCTACACCTTCCTCCAACCAAGAAGATATCTTTGGGCCAGCCATGAGCGATCTTGGTAATGCCAAAGTGCCCGATTTACCTCCAGAGATGGATGTGGACTTGGACGCCCTTTTGGCACAAATGGATAGCGATGGCGGTTTTTCACATCTGGAAGAAATGGAAAGAGCCAAGGCCGCAGAGGCCGAAGCCGAAGCAGCAAATCAAGCGGCACAAGAAAGTGCTGGTGGCGAAGAGTTTGATTTGGACGCCATGATTGCGCAGGCAGAAGATTTTGTAACGCCTGCAGCCCCTGTGGCTTCAGCTGCTGCTCCTGAATCAAGCCAAGATGAAGCCCTGCCGGATATGGCAGACATTGACGCTCTTTTGGCTGAAATGGACATGCCAGAACAGCCTGCTGATGATGCCCCCCTAGAGTCTGCTTCTCCTTCAGAGCAAAATGCGGCTCAAATGGATGATTTATTAGAAAATATTTTTGAAGAGGTTGCTCCCAAGGCAAAGCCTGTACAAGAGGAAGATGCTTCCGCTGACTTGGACGCCTTGTTTAACAGTGTTCTTAACGACGAACCTGCTCCCGAGCCAGCTTCACCTGCTCCCATGGCAGCTGAAAAGCCAGCACCGGTGGATGTTTCCACCATGCATTTTGGCGAAGAAAAAACTCCTTCTTCAGCTCCCAAAGATGATTTGGATGCTTTATTTCAAGATGTGCTGGGAGAGACTTCTTTGTCTGCTGCCGATGTGGCCAAGGCCGTGGTGGACGTACAGGAGAAGGATGAAAGCCCAGTGCAAGATCCTGACATGGAGTTGCTTGATACACTTTTTGGCGAAGATATGGCTGAAACTTCTCCACCTTCTCCTGCGGATATGCCATCCGGTGATCAATTGGCCGAGGAGGCATCACATATGGTGGATGAAGCTTTATCCTTCATGCAAGATCCGCCACCTGCCGCACCGACCATGGCAGAAGAGGATGATATATGGACATCCACCGCCGCTGTGGCTTCTGCTGTGACGGCTTCTGCCGCCGCTGTTGAGGTGGCAAAACCACAGGCCACAGAACCCATGAGCGAACCCGTTGTGGATACCGCCACAGTGCAACGTGTACAAAGTTTGGAAGAGCGCTTAACGCTTTTGGAAGAACATGTGGCAGAAAGCATGGGCACTGCCGAAGCCAGTTTTACAGCCTCCTTGCAAGACTCTCAAGGGCAAATGAGCTCTGTTCAGGAAGAATTGCAAGCTTTACAAGAGCAACATACAGGCCAAGCTCAGCGTTTAGCAACGTTAGAAGCGCAAATGCAAGCCGCCGAAGCGAACATGAGTGCCATGCAGGGAGCTGCGCAAGTAGAGCAGTCAGAGGCAACGCAAAATGCTGCTGAAATGGAAGCGCAAAAAGAGCAGCTCGTGACTTTGAGTGCACAGTTAAGTGAACTTGCGCAGCGCGTGGCATTGACTGAAGAAAATGATCAAGCTCAGCGTTTAGCTACCTTGGAAGAACAAATGCACGCCACTGAAGCAAGTGTGAGCGCCATGCAGGAAGCTGCGCAGGCAGAGCAAGCGGAAGAGGCGGAACTGCCAGAGTTACTAGAGCAGACAGACCCGACTGAAACCATTGCCGAAATGGAAGCTCATAAAGAACAAATTACTACTTTAAGTGTGCAATTGGCAGCACTTACAGTGCGTGTGGCTGCCACAGAAGAAAATAGCCAAGCCATAGTGCGCGATGCTTTGGCGCGCGACGTGGCAGCGCGTGAGGCTTTATCCTCTTATATAGAGAAGCTGGAAAGCGTGGCCAAAGAGGCTGTGGAAAGAGAATCTGAAGCGCAACAGCATGTGCATGGCACCATGGAACAATTGGAGCAAGCCCTGCAAGCTCAAGAGCAGCTTTCCATGACCTATGCGCAACGCTTAACGGAATTGGAAGAGCGTCTGGCGCATCAAGAAAAAACCATGCAAGTACATGTAGAAAAAGTGGCTGCCGCCGCCGCCGCAAAAATTTTGCGTGAAGAAATTGCGGCACTGTTGGCTGAATAGTTTTGCTGTACTAGAAATTTATATTTACAAAGGCTTTTGCTTTGGGCAAGGGCCTTTTGTGTGTATTCAAAGGAGGGGGCGGGGGATAGCTTTCGTCTTCTCTCCCGCTCGGTACAGCCCACTGGGGGCCAAGGCCATTCCCCTAAGAGCGGGTTTTTTTAACGGGCCCACGAAGGGCCAGGGTGGTTTATGGACAAATTGCAAAAAGAAGCCTTACAGGTGGCTAAAGAGCTTGTGGCTAAATTCATTGAAACGCGCACCATTTCTCCTTCTAACTTTGCAGAGACCTTTCCCTCTGTGTATAAAGTTGTATTAGAAACCATCATGCAAAATACCTCAAAAGAAAAAAACTCTCATGACCAATAATGTAGAACCTCTTTGCGCCAAAAAAGCGCACGAACAAGCCGTGTCCACCATGTTTGGACGCATTGTTTCTTGGTATGACCTTTTGAATACGGTATTGTCTTGCGGTTTAGATAGATACTGGCGTCGTCGCTTGGTGCGAGAAGTGCGCCTTGGTTCCACAGGACGTGTGCTTGATTTGGCCGCCGGTACCATGGATTTATCCTTAGCCATTCGTAGACGGTATCCTCAGGCCGTGGTGCCTGCCATGGATTTTTGCCCCCCCATGCTTTTGCAAGGGCGCAAAAAACTTAAAGGGCCCCATGCGCGTATGGTGTGGCCCGTGGCTGCCGATGCCAAGCGTTTACCTTTGCCCGACAATAGTGTGGACTGCATCACCATAGGTTTTGGCATACGCAATGTGTTGCCACGCCAGGAAGCCTTTGCAGAAATGCATAGAGTGCTTCTGCCGGGTGGGCGAGTATGTATTTTGGAATTTGGCTCTGGAAAGAATAAGATTTGGGGCGGTTTTTATAATTTTTATTTACGTAAGCTTTTACCGCGCATAGGGAAATTATTTTCTGGTGATGCCAAGGCCTATGAATATTTGGCCGATACCATCACTGCTTTTCCCACCGCTGTGGAGCTGGAAGAAGAATTACGCGCCGCTGGCTTTACCTGTGCATGGCATATTCCGCTCACATCTGGCATTGTGTGCATGCATATGGCGGAGAAAAAAAGAGAAGACGCCGTATCTTAGCCTGTGGCGAGCCATACAATGCCAAGGCCCATGCCCATGGCGGTAAGGCCCATAATGCGCAGCTGTGCCGTGGGGGCTGTGGCTAAAGAAAGAAGAAATGCACGCATGGAGTTTGGGGCAAGTATCCAAGGTAAGGACTCAAAAACAAAGGCCAGCCCAAGGGCAGAGAAGAAAAGTTCTGTGTTAAAAAGCATGGCGTACAGTGAAATATTTTTTTGTCCTTGTAAAGCCCTCATTTGCTTTGCAGAGCATTCTTAGTTTTTTTCTAGGTTTTTATGGGTGTTAGGGCTTCTTTGAAAGAAAAAAGCCCATGTAAAAAAAGTCTGTATTTTGAAAGAGTTCTGCTTGCAATTATGGACATTTCTTCGCATAATACACTGCTTTGTGCATGTTGCACGGTAAAAATGGTATGTCTTATAAAATCTTAAAAATGTGGGGCCCCTATGCATATTCTGTTTGCGTTAGCAACTCGTGAAGAATGGGAGTGGGCAAAGCCTAGCTATATAGGTGCCTTACCCCAGAATTTGGCGGAACAAGAAATACATTATTTTACCGATTTGCATGAACGGAGTAATGGTGTACTCATCACTGGCGTAGGGCCGTTAAATGCAGCCCTTTCTTTTGGTAAAGCTTTGTCTTCATTAAAAAAGAATACTGTTGTGGTGAATGTGGGCTTGGCGGGATCATTTGATCTGACAAAAGCTCCTTTGTGCTCGCATTGGCGTGTTACCAAGGAAATTTATCCTGAGTATGGCCTTGCCACCGATGAGCGAGTGGATGCGCAAGCTTTGGGCTTTCCCCAGTGGCGCACGCCGGATAATGTGGTCTGGGACTCCATTAAGCTTCCAGAACTTTTGAATTTAAATTCCATATTGCGCCATTGTCCCCTGGAGGGAAATGCCACAGCCATGACGGTGGCAGGGGTTACCTGTTGTCCGCAACGTGCCGCGCGCCTTGCTTCTCCTTATCAGGAGCCCTTGCTTGAAAATATGGAAGGTTTTTCTTTGGCCTTGGCTTGCGCACGTTATGGTGTGCCCTTTTTAGAAATTCGCACTGTTTCCAATCTTGTGGGCACCAGAGACCCGGAATATCGTGCTTTTGAACGAGCCCTTGCTGCCATGCGGCCTGTGGTGGAACATCTGTTGTCATAAGATGGAAAATAACATGCAACAATTAAAAGAACGTTTAGTGGAAGAGTTTCCTCATATGGAGGAAGCGTTACAAAGGGCCATAACTCTTTTGCCTGTGCCAGCAAGGCCCATAGCCAAACATATTTTTGCCGCTGGGGGCAAACGTCTTCGCCCCTTTTTGACGGTACTGACAGCGCGTCTTTTTGGCTATACAAATACAGATATTTACGATCTTGCTGTGAGCATGGAAATGCTTCATGCTGCCACATTATTGCATGATGATGTGCTGGATAATGCTTCTTCCAGACGTGGCATGCCAGCTGCGCATACGCTTTTTGACACCACTAGCACCATTTTAGCAGGTGATGCCATGTTGTCTGCGGCCAATTTATTGGTGGCAGGCTATGATGACATTCGTTTGTGTCGATGTTTTTCAGAAGCCACCATGCAAACAGCCAGTGGGGAAATTTTAGAAATTGAAAACTTGCGTCGTCTTGATCAAGATGACCAAGTGTATGAGGCCATTGTTCTTGGTAAAACTGCGTGGCTTTTGCGTGCTTCTTGTGTCATGGGCGCCTTACGCGCTGGAGCACATGAAAAAGAAGTGGCCGCCATGGCTACCTATGGACAAGAGCTTGGTATGGCTTTCCAAATGGTGGACGATGCCCTTGATTTTGCCCCCGAAGAGCTTACAGGTAAGCCCACAGGGGGAGATCTTTGTGAAGGGAAGTTGACACCGCCCATTCGACTGTATAGAGAAAGCTTACAAAGCGCGGCCAGAGAAGTATTTGATGCAGCCTTTACGGCAGGAAAAATTTCTGCTAGTGAGGCCGCTCGCATTGGCGCAGATATCTGTCGCCGCGGATTTGACACACAAACACGCCAAAAGGCCGGCGAAGCTTTGCAAAGAGCTAAACGGGCTTTGGACACTTTACCGGGATATACTTTTGGTAAGGTCGAGCGTAATTTGCTATTAGAAATGGCAGATTACGTACAAAAAAGACAAAAATAGCATTGACGGAGTATTTCATGCTACATCGCATCGAAGTAGGTTTACACCCACATATTGAGGATACCATTGGCAAAAAAACAGCACATCACATTGCCAAGGCATTGGACATTCCTTTGGCGGCTGTGCGCCAATTAAAGGTTTTTACTGTGGATGGGCTTTCCCCTGCGCAAGTGCAAAGCCTTATAGATGAGGGCGTGTGGCATGACCGTGTTATGCAAGGTGCCAGCGCTGAGCCTTTGGCCATGCAACCTTTTGACGCTGACTTCATTTTAGAAGTGGGCTTTCGCCCCGGCGTGACCGATAACGAAGCACGCACCGCCAGAGATACGGCGGCCATGGTTTTACGTCAAGAACGTGAAAGCCTTAGTGTGTTCACTGCCATTCAGTACCGCTTTTTAAGCACTGATGCTGCGCCCCTAACTTTGGAAATTGTGGAAAACATAGCCAGAGATTTGCTTTGCAATGAACTTATTCAGCGTTACCGCGTGAAAAGTAAAGCACAGTGGGCCGCACAGCCTGGTTTTGAACCGCAAGCTGCCGAAGTAACTGGTTCTGCCAGCGATGAAGTGGGCTCTTTTACTTTATCTGCCATGAGCGATGATGCGCTTATGCAGGTGAGCCGCGAAAATACGCTAGCTCTTAACCTTGAAGAAATGCAAACCATTCGTAACTACTTCCAAGATCCAGCCGTGAAAGCAGATCGTAGTGCCTTGGGCTTACCTGCTGATCCCACCGATGCTGAGCTTGAAGTTTTGGCACAAACCTGGTCTGAGCATTGTAAGCATAAAATTTTGGCTTCACGCATTCAGTACACCAACACCGAAACCGGTGTGACAGAAGATGTGAACAATTTATATAAAACATGCATTCGTGACACCACGGCCGCCATTCGTGAGCGCCTTGGCGAAAATGATTTTTGCCGCTCTGTATTTAAAGACAATGCCGGCGTTATTTCCTTCATTGGTGCTTATGATGCTTGCATTAAAGTAGAAACACACAACAGCCCCTCTGCGCTGGATCCTTACGGCGGTGCACTCACCGGTATCGTTGGTGTAAACCGTGACCCCATGGGCACTGGTATGGGTGCTGAACTTGTCTGTAATACCGACGTATTTTGCTTTGCTTCTCCTTTCCACAAAGAAGAGCTTCCTCCTCGTCTTTTACATCCCCGCCGTGTGCTGGAAGGTGTGCGCGAGGGTGTGGAGCATGGCGGTAACAAATCCGGCGTGCCCACAGTGAACGGTTCTTTAGTATTTGATGAGCGTTTCTTGGGTAAACCACTGGTATATTGCGGCACTGTGGGTATTATCCCCACTGAAGTGGCCGGAAAACCAGGTTATGAGAAACAAGCCCAAGTGGGTGATATTATCGTCATGGCCGGTGGTCGCATCGGTAAAGACGGTATTCACGGCGCAACGTTCTCCTCCGAAGAATTGCACGAAGGTTCCCCTGCCACTGCGGTGCAAATTGGTGACCCCATCACCCAACGTAAGATGTATGACTGCATCATGCGCGCTCGTGATCTTGGCTTGTACAATGCCATCACCGACAATGGCGCCGGCGGTTTATCTTCTTCTGTGGGTGAAATGGCTGAAGATACAGGCGGTTGTATTTTAGATTTATCTAAAGCTCCTTTGAAGTATGACGGTTTGCGTCCTTGGGAAATCCTCATTTCTGAAGCGCAAGAGCGTATGACTTTATCCATTCCACCTGAAAAATTGGATGCTTTCCTTGAGCTTGCCAAAGAAATGGATGTGGAAGCCACCGCTTTGGGTACGTATACCGATTCTGGTTATTTCCACATTGTGTATGGTGATAAAATTGTGGCTCACCTTAGCATGGACTTCATGCATGACGGTGTACCGCAATTGCAACTCAATGCACGTTGGGTTGCTCCAGAGCATGACGACACACGCATTGATATGCCAGACACCGACACGGGCAACTTCTTAAAGACCATGCTTGGCCGTTTGAATATCTGCTCCAAAGAATACATCATTCGTCAATATGACCATGAAGTGCGCGGTGGCTCTGCCATTAAGCCTTTGGTGGGTGTAAAGCGTGACGGTCCCTCCGATGCCGGTGTTATTCGTCCTGTACTTGAATCCGATGCCGGTCTTGTTATTGCCCATGGTATTTGCCCCAAATTCAGTGACTATGACACTTACTGGATGACTGCCAACGCCATGGACGAAGCCATCCGTAATGCCGTGGCTGTGGGTGCTAACCCAGACTTCATGGCCGGTCTTGATAACTTCTGCTGGTGCGACCCCGTCCAGTCCGAAAAGACCCCCGATGGCGAATATAAGTTGGCGCAATTGGTGCGTGCTTGTAAGGCCCTTTCGCAATTTGCTTTGGCCTATGGCGTGCCTTGTGTGTCTGGCAAAGACTCCATGAAGAACGATTACACCGGTGGTGGTGAGAAGATTTCCATTCCGCCCACCTTGCTCTTCACCGTCATGGGTGTCATTGAAAATGTATTGCGCACGCAAACATCTGATTTCAAAAAAGCTGGCGATTATATTTATATTGTTGGTGCCACACGCCGTGAAATGGCTGGTTCTGAAGTGGCTCAAGAATTAAATGTATCTTGTAATACTGTACCGCATGTGGATGCAGGAGCTGCTCTTGCTTCTTACCGTGCTTTGCACCGCGCCATTTATGAGCGTGAAGTTTCCGCTTGTCACGACCTTTCCGATGGTGGTTTGGCTGTGGCATTGGCTGAAATGTGCATCGGTGGCCGCTTAGGCGCTGAGGTGGATGTGCAAAATGTGCCTGTGCTTGAATCCATGACCTTGGCAGAGCTTTTATACAGCGAATCTGCCAGCCGTTTGTTGGTATCTGTGGCACCTGATAAGGCTGCTGCCTTTGAAGCCACCATGAAGGGCAATATTTGCGCCCGCATTGGTACGGTTACAGAAGATCTGACACTGACCATGAAGCGCGGCGATGCTGTGCTTTGTGCAGAGCCTGTGCGTGAACTTGTGACTGCATTTAAGGCTACTTTGGATTGGTAATTATAATTCTAGAAATATAGAATTATAACAAATATACGAGCGCAGTGGGTTTTTCCTACTGCGCTTTTTATGTATTGAGCACGTATATTCCAAGGTTAAGATAGGCTGCAAAGAGACACCAAAAAAAGGTGGGAAATAACAACAATGCAGCCGCACGGGATATTAGGTAAAAGTAATAAAGACATAGTAAAAGCAAACTCAAAAGAACAACAAGCCAAAAAAAGGCCATGAGCTGCCAACCGAGCGTGAAGAAAATATATGTCCAGCCAAAGTTAAAAATGAGCTGAATGAAGTAGAAGTTTAAAGCACAATGCTTTACGTTTACGTCATCTTTGTTCAGATAAATAAGATATGAGGCAAAACCCATGAGGATATAAAGCACCATCCAAACGGGGCCAAAGATAAACGCAGGAGGAGAAAAGGGAGGTAGAGTGAAAGAGGCATACAGAGCAGGGCTTTGGGGAGCTAATTTACTGGCCACAAAACCTATGCTCAGAGGTATCAAAAGGGCGACGATGAGGGGGAAGACTTTTTTTATCATGACAATGCTCCGTGTTTAAGTACGTGCACTATAAGTACTTAACGTGGTGAAACATAGAGTCTTTGTGTGCAAGAAAGCACTTCGCAAGGAAGTCTAACCCACTGCTGACTGGTATGCGGCCGAGAAGTGCTTTCAAAGAACTCACTGCATGCGCCATAAAAAGTTTTTGAGGGTGGGGGAGCTTGCGAAAGCAAGCGGGGGCGGGAACTTTGTTCAAAAAGTTCCCGCCCCCATAGATACTGTCGTCAAATACGCCTTTTCGTTTTTACCTGCGTCATACTTCGCTCCCTTAAAAACTACTTCTTCGCCGCATGATTAAGCGGACCATGCCCTTTGCCGGGCGCATAACTTTTGCGTAAGCCCAAAT
>CAYJHD010000043.1:0-16795 GCA_964370015.1 uncultured Desulfovibrionaceae bacterium
GTTTGCGTACATGGGATACCTGCATGGCTTCTCACTTCACCCGTGAGGCCAGCGGCCACAACCCACGTACCAAAAAGGCTTTCCGTATGCGTAACCGCGTTTCGCATAAGTTCAGCAACTACCCCAAGGTATGGGCTGACAACTTTTCTTGTAATGGTTGCGGACGTTGCATAAGCCAATGTCCAGTGCATCTTGACATACGCTCCATAGTATTGGCAGGCATTGCCACTGCAAAAAAGGCGTAAGGAGTAGACATGAGCGCAAAGAAGCCAACAGGTGCTAGAAAACCGGCTGCGGCAAAAAAGCCAGCGGCTGCCAAAGCGCCAAGTAAAGCATCTAAGACAGCGGCGGCAAAAGTAGCAACAGAAACCAGTTCTACACCCAAGGCCGAAACAGCGGCACCTGTAGAAGCTACTGCGCCCAGCACTACCACCGAACAAGCTGCTTTGGCACAAAGCGAAGTTACCCCGCCGGCAAAGGCTCAAGCTACGAGCCCAGCCGTGCAGGAAAAAACACCCCCGGCCGTGAAAGCGGTTGCCGACGTGGCTGTGAAACAAGACAGCTCCGTGGCGGTGAAAAACAAAGCTGAAGTGCCTGCTGTAAAAGAAAAGGCTGGAGTTCCAGCTGTAAAGGAAAAAGCTAAAGTGTCTACTGATAAAAAAGAACAAAAGTTTACCCCAATCAACCTTGGACCGAACCCTTATTTGCCACACGTGGCAACGGTCATCGAGGTTATTAAGGAAACACATAATATCATGACCTTCCGCGTTGTCATCGACGACGAAGAAGCTCGTAAAAGTTTTGTGCACTTTGCCGGTCAAGTGGGTCAATTGTCCCTCTTTGGCGCAGGTGAGTCCACCTTTGTAATCAACAGCCCACCATCCCAAAAGGAATACTTGCAATTCTCCGTCATGCGCACAGGCGAAGTGACCGAAGCACTGCACAAGCTTTCCGTGGGTGACAAAGTGGGTGTTCGTGGTCCCCTTGGTAACTGCTTCCCTCGCGAAGAGTGGAAGGGCAAGGATATCTTCTTCATCGGCGGTGGTATCGGTATGGCTCCCATTCGTACCATCATGCTGGACGTGCTCGATCACAAAGCCGATTACGGCAAAGTGAGCTTGCTCTACGGTGCTCGTAGTCCTCAAGACATGGCTTTCAGCTATGAGCTTGAAGGCTGGATGGGTGATAAAGATTTGAACTGTCACTTGACCATCGACAACCCTTCCGAAGGTTGGCCGCACAAAGTGGGTCTTATCCCGCACGTGCTTACCGACATCGGTCCAGACCCCAGCAAAACTGTGGCTGTGCTTTGCGGTCCTCCCATCATGATTAAGTTCACTGTGGAAGCTCTGCTTAAGCTTAACTTTGCCCCAGAAAACATCATCACCACCCTTGAAAAGCGTATGAAATGCGGTATCGGCATTTGTGGTCGCTGTAACATCGGTAGCGGTTATGTTTGCGTGGACGGTCCTGTATATTCTTGGGCACAACTCAAAGAGTTGCCTGACGAATTATAGGCCCCAAGCCTAAAGCATCCCGGCGGCGTGGCTTTGTGTCACGCCGCTTTTTTTATGCTCAATTACACTCTTTACAAAAACATAGTTAACCAGTAAAGTATCTCATTAGCCTTATTCTTGGCGTTAAAAAATCCTCTTATCCTTTTTAAAGTACATGACAAGGAGTTTTTATGTCTTTGACTAAACATGCCTTTTTGTATCTTTTGCTCCCTGCTTTTCTTTTCTTCACCACCATACATCCAAGCCATGCAGCTCCCAGCGAGCCCCCCATGGTATCCTATGATGTGGTGTCAGATCTTCCCTTTGCTTCGGTGGTGGATAAAGCCATAAGCTTCATCCAAAGTAAAAATCTCACCCTCTTTGCCACCTATGACCATGCTAAAAATGCCAGTGATGTGAAGCTGGAACTGGCTCCCACCACGGTGCTCGTCTTTGGTAGCCCCCTTGTGGGCACAAAGCTCATGCACGCTTTCCCCGGCATTGGCATGGAATTACCGCTAAAAATACTTATTTCGCAAAATGCTGACGGCAAAACCGTGGTCACCTATCCCAATTTGGCCATGACCTTTGCACCTTACGGCGTCAAAGCCGACCATGAAGCTCTCGGCATCATGCAAGGGCTCTTAAAAGCTCTTGCCACCAATGCCAGTAAGTAAAATACGTAGTATCGTGTCATAAAGACATGCCCCAAAAATTCCTTCCTTGGAACCTGCGCCATTGCTTATGATATTGCATCATGGGCAATGGCGCTCTTGCATGCATGCTCCTCTATTTTTAGGATGTACATCAAGTGATAAAAAGCATTTAAACACCCTAAAATCGAAAATTACAAAGCTTCTTTCGCCACAAAAGCACGCTAGACAAAATTGCATCTTGCGTGTATAAGGGGAAAAACATAAACCATATTACTATAACTTGATATGCAGATACTAAATGAAACTCAAGCCATAACGGCTCTTTGTAAACAATGGCATGCTGAAGGGCAGCGTATTGTTTTGGTTCCCACCATGGGCTATTACCATGCGGGCCATGAGGCTCTCATGCGTCATGCGCGCACCTTGGGTGACAAGGTTGTGGTATCTTTGTTTGTGAATCCCACACAATTTGCGCCCGGTGAAGACCTCGCTTCCTACCCCAGAGATTTTGAACGCGATGCCAGCATTGCTCAAAACCTCGGCGTGGACGCGCTTTTTGCGCCGGAAGTGAACGCCATGTATGATCCAGACCATGCCACCACAGTGGCTGTGCCTGCCCTCTCACAAGGTTTGTGTGGCCTTAGTCGCCCCACGCACTTTCATGGTGTGTGCCTTGTGGTGCTTAAGCTTTTCATGATTACCCAAGCTGATTGTGCCGTCTTTGGTCAAAAAGATTGGCAACAGCTGGCCATTATTCGACGCATGGTGCAAGACCTCAATGTGCCCATAGATATTGTGGGGCATGAAATCATTCGCGAAGAAGATGGCCTGGCCATGAGCTCGCGTAATGTATACCTCACCGAGCAAGAAAGAGCCGAAGCTCCGCACATTCAGCAAGGCTTGCGTTTCATTAAGGACGCCGTGGCTCAAGGCCAAAAGGATGTGCCCACCTTGCTAGACGCTTTGCGTGAGCGCTGGGCTAAAAACTTGCCTTCTGGGCAGGTGGATTATTTGACAGTGGTAGATGCGGCCACATTACAGCCGCAAGAAATAATAGGTAAAGCTTCGCTTTTGGCCTGTGCAGTGCGCATGGGTAAGGCTAGGCTCATTGATAATATTCTTCTTTAACAGGAGCCCCCATGAAATTCCCCAAGGGTAAATACCTCTTTACTTCCGAGTCTGTGACCGAAGGCCATCCCGATAAAGTGGCTGACCAAATTTCCGACGCCATTTTGGATACGTTGCTTGAGCAAGATCCAGATTCCCGCGTGGCTTGCGAAACCCTCGTAACCACCGGTATGGCCGTGGTTGCCGGCGAAATCACCACCAAGGGCTATGCTGACTTTGCCCAAGTGGTACGCGAAACCATCAAAGAAATCGGTTACAACAGCTCTGAAATGGGCTTTGACTGGCAAACTTGCGCCGTGCTTTCTTCCATCGATAAGCAATCCCCCGACATCGCTCAAGGCGTAGACCGTGTGGATCCTGAAAATCAAGGTGCCGGCGACCAAGGCATGATGTTTGGTTTTGCTTGTAACGAAACTGCCACCCTCATGCCCGCTCCCATCTACTGGGCTCACCAACTTTCCCAGCAATTGACCCGCGTGCGTAAAGCCGGCATTGTGGACTTTTTCCGTCCCGACGGTAAGACACAAGTTTCTTTTGAATACGTGGACGGCAAGCCCGTATCCATTAACAACGTGGTGGTTTCCACCCAGCATGCCGACGGCGTAAGTCAAGCTGACATCGAAGAAGCCGTGCGCGCCCATGTTATCCGCCCTGTGCTTGAGCCTTCCGGTTTCTTCACAGAAAAAGATTGCCAAATTTTCATCAACACCACCGGTCGTTTCGTGGTGGGTGGCCCCATGGGTGACTGCGGCCTCACCGGTCGTAAAATCATCAACGACACCTACGGCGGCTACGGCCACCATGGTGGCGGCGCTTTCTCCGGTAAGGACCCTTCCAAAGTGGACCGTTCCGGCGCGTACATGGGTCGCTACATTGCTAAAAACGTGGTTGCCGCCGGCCTTGCTGACGCTTGTGAAGTGCAAATTGCGTACTGCATCGGCGTAGCTGAGCCTGTGTCCGTATTGGTATCTTCCATGGGCAGCAGCGAATACACCGACGAACAACTCACCAACGCCGTACGTGACGTATTTGACTTGCGTCCATACTACATCACCAAGCGTTTGGATTTACGTCGTCCCATCTACAAGAAATCCGCTTGCTACGGTCACTTTGGTCGTGAACTTCCAGAATTTAGCTGGGAAATCACCGACGCAGTGGCAGACTTACAAGAAGCCATCAAAAAAGCATAGCTTACGCTGAAATAGAATTATGGCGGCAAGAAGTATCGTTTACCGATGTTCTTGCCGCCATATTTTTATGTATATGATGCCCCTCAAGGATTTCCCTTGAGTTTTTTATGCGCGATGTAAGACTTTTTTCAACATGGCAGTAATGCCACATAGGTGAGCTTCAAATTCAATAATATCATCGGAATCCGAGTCCAAAAATCGATTCAAGAGCAGAGGATTCTGTCCTTTTTCATTGAGTCCAAAGTGGCATGTTGTGCCGCTCTTAATGCCTAAGTCTTCTAAAACAGAAAGCGCATTCTTCCTATAAGCACCACTGGGATAACATATATGTGTGGGAACATGCCCTGTGATATCTTGTATGGCCTGAGCATTTTCTTGTATTTCTTTTATTAACGAAGCATCGTCGTCCGGAAAGCAATGCCTGTGTGTATGCAATTGAATATCGGCTCCATCTTCATGCAAAGATCGAATTTGCTCATGACTAAGAAGCCTAAGCCACGGGCGTGTAAGCACCTCACGAGCATCCAAGCCCAAAAGTTCTAAAAAAGCATGCATGGCAAGCATTTTTTCATCCAAACTACCCAAGGCATCAATGTCTTGAAACATGACATCAAACAAAGCGCTTTTTTGTTTTTTGTTGCATAAATCATAGGTGATGCCTAGCTTCTCTACCCGCACGCTCTCAAGAGATGTTTTCCATAATGCGTAATTAAGCACCAAGTTAACAATGGGTAAGTCTTTATTTGCATAATACGTTGTAAGATATAACGTATAAGGAACATTATACTTTTTAAAAAGCGGATGCGCCAAAGTTGCCGTGCTTTGAAAGCCATCATCCAGGGTAATCACCACAGCATTGGGCGCAAGAGTGCCTGCATCTAAAGCTTGAACAGCCGCATCAAGATTCAGCACCGTATAATCCTTTGTTAAGCTTTGCAGCCGTTTTTCCAAAGTTTGAGGGCTTAACATGATGCCCCCTGCCCAGCTACATTCATCGCCGGTGGAAAAACCATGCCAACAAATAATACGCAAAGATGAACGGTTTTTATATCGAGCTAGAGCAAAAAGCCCCAAGGCTTTTGCCACACGAAGGCAAAATAACTTTACTTTGTACATGGCATTACTTGTGTATTGTCAAGACTTTGAGACCAGCGCATGATGTTTTTTCTATCCCACATGATGATATACCCTTGTGGCGTATAAAGCCCCTCATTATACAGATGCTGACGCACTAAGGAACGAGAAGTAGCAAACTCAATATCAGACTGGGTGGCCTTGGCAGTGAGTAGTTTGGCGCCATTTTCCAATTGAAAGGAACTGGTAAACTTGAGTTCCGGTGATATTTTATTAAAAAGTATGGGATCATAGTACCAACTGCGTCCAAAAACCCCTCGTATACTTGGACATACACGCATAATTTCTGAAGTAAGACCATACCCTGCTTTCCAGCCCTTAATATTAAAGAGCTGATAGCACCTATCATCTATATGCCCTTCTAGCATGAGACCAAAGGCATTAATGGAAAGAAAATACAGCAGGTGCTTATAATTGCGAAGCAGATAGGATTTGGGAAATTTCGTAACACTGTACATGGTTAAGCCTGTGGAAATGAGCTTTCCTGTACAAAGAGCAAAATCTTTTAAAAGGCTATCGCGCGTATGCGTGTAGTGGTCGATCTCATATTTAAGATGCTTTTTTATGAGTAAGCCATACCGCTTTTGAGCTTGATTACGCAGCGGTTCTGATTGAACAAAAAACACATTACTCTTAAGTTGATATTCAATGAGCTCGAACATAACAGCCTTGAAGGAAAGAACCTTTTGCTCCTCTCCTTGTCCGGGTAAATTTTGTAGCAACCCTTGAACTTGAGGTGCTAAAGTCCAATATCCACCATACGTTGGGATAACAAGGCTTTTTACATGTGCATCTAAAACTTGAAAAAGTTGCTTTTTGGCTTCTTGGTCTAGTGCTGCATAGATAGTTTTTTTAGCTTCTGAAAGGGTACTTTCAAACGAAGAGTCGTGTATGGGCATAACGGTGGACTCCCTCATGCTAGAATGTAAAGCGTGCGTGTATAAAGAAAATTACCCTGCATGCGGTAGCATACAGGGGAAAAATTTATACGGTGGTAATGCATGCGGCAGAAGAAAGACCTATGCCAAAGCCTACCAAGAAAACTTTTTTATTTTGTCCCACAATGGGCTCAAGGGCGAGGGGAATGGAAGCGGATGCTGTATTTCCAAAATCCTGTGTGGTTACCACAAATTTTTCATGGGGAATTTTGCATTTACGACGCAAACTTTCCAACATAAACGTATTGGCTTGGTGAAAAACAAAGTAATCAATGTCATCCACGCTCAGGGCGTTGTCTTCCAGTGTTTTAATCACTAAAGCCGGCACAGATTTGATGGAGAAATTAAAAATCTCAGGACCATTCATAAAGAGGTTATCCAATGAACGTAAACCATCTTTAACAGCAGTTTGCGCAATGACATGGTCTGCAGCTAAATGTCTGCACCCACCTTGAGGAATGATAAGATGCCCAGCACCGCTACCATCGGTTTCAAAGTTAAATTGTAAAAAATTATCTTGCTCGGCGTCTGTTGCTTCCAATAATGTAGCAACACCGGCATCAGAGAATATGGTACGCACAGATTTATCCAAGGGTCCAAGGTGCTTAGTTAAGGTTTCTGCTGTAATAAGCAAAACACGCTTAAGCATGCCGGACTTAATCAGCGCATGCCCTGTGGCTAGACAATACACATATCCACTGCAACCTTGATTCATATCAAGAGCATACACGGTGGGAGCAAGGCCCAAAGCGTCTTGTAAAAGAGAAGCATTGCCGGGAATGGGAAAATCTGGACTTTGTGTGCAGAAAATAATGCCATCAATACTGCTTTTATCAATTTGCGTTTTCTCAAAAAGCTTCTTAGATGCAGCTATGGCTAAGTCCAATGCCGTTTCGTTTTCGCCCGCAATATAGCGAGTGGCAATGCCTGTTTTACTGGAAATTTTGTCCACACTCCACTCAGGAAATTCTGCTTCAAGCATTTCATTGGTGAGTTTCTGGGCTGGGAATGCTGAGGCAATGGAAGTTATAGCACTGGTACGCATGGATTAGCTCGCACTGACCAAATTGTACACGTCTTGAAAAGTTTTGCACTCAAAAAGGTCGTCCACGTCTGGAGAATCGGAAAAATTTTCATCGCAAAAGTTAAGAAAGGTCATAACAGCCAAAGAATCCCACTCTTTCACTTCTTCAAGAGGGGTTGTGAGAGTCACTTTTTCTGGCTCGACAACTTCAATAAGTTGAGTCACTTTTTCTAAAAATTCTGCACTATTCATAGTCTTCTCCGTTATATAATTAACAAGATTAATATTTGTTTATTTCATATAAGACAAAGCTTTGTTAGAGTTCACACTTTTAAGAACACGCAAAGCTCAAAGCATGTACTATTACGAAACTAGCAAGCTTGTATCTTTCTGTCAATGCTTGAACAGACAACAGACAATTCGTTTAATTCTTTAGACTTTACCCTTTTAAAAAAGGTATAAACTCCATGAACAGCGTATCCTTTTAGGGTAGTGCCCATGCAAAGTCCCCTCTCTTTGACATTGCTCCCCACGCTGGTATATACTGAAATTCGGAGGCCATATGAAACCTTTTTTTCAAGGAAAAATAGATGTTTTCTGCGCAATTTATGCCGTTCTCAATGCGCTGAAAGTCACGCATCATATCCGCACCCTACACGGGCGAGATATCTTCCATGAAGCCCTCATGGGCCTTGCGCAAAACCCCAAGGTGTTTAGAGCCGTCTTGGAACAGCAAACCGATTACATTGCCCTTGTGGATGCCATGCTCAGCATTCAAAGCAAAAAGCTGCCCCTCATTGTGGAAAGCCCCTTCGAAAATGAGCCTAATCCCAGCGAGGAAGAAGTTTGGACACGCATCACTGAGTGGCTAGCCCCCAACGTGCTTAAAGGCAATCCCAGCGCGCTCAATGGCGTCACCAAGGTACAACAAAACAATCTCATGGGTCATTGCGTTATTTTTCGCTTTTTGCGCTATCTCATGCCGCAAGGTGAGCCCATCAATAAGCATTGGACCACAGCTTATTATGTCAATGATAAGGGCTTGCAGTTTTTCGATTGTTCTTTGGAAGAAAGTGCCATTTACAGCATCAAACTTGGATCTTTTGCCACCAATACCAAGGACGTTTGCGCCGAAAAGCTTTGCTGCATAGACACCAGCTCCATACGTTTTTTGGCACCGCGCATACCCCATGCCAAAAGATGGCAATAATTCGCACCCATCTCGTATAGTTCATAAAAAACACCTCTGCGCAAAATCTGCACGGAGGCGTTTTTTATGTAAAATCTTACAAAGCTTGCTAACTCGAGGTGCGAGTGCTTCGGCATATTATGTTAATACTGCGCCACCTGCACTCGAGCTTGTTCAATATGATGGAACATTTCCTTGGCAAAGCGTTCTTCATCAAAGCCCATGGCATGTTCACGAATGCGTTGCGCTGAAAACTCCTGCCGCACACTCTCAAAATGCTGTATGCACTGCGCCATGGCTTCGGCATTTTGCTCATGAAAAAAGAGCCCCGTTTCGCCGTCCAGCACTGTCTCTGTGGCTCCGCCCTTACCATAAGCCAGCACTGGAGCACCGGTGGCCATGGCCTCAAGGGGCACAATGCCAAAATCTTCTTCACCGGGGAAAAGTAAGGCCGCACAGCGATTATATAAATCCTGCACGCCTGCATCATCCATGCGCCCTTTAAATTCTATGAGCGCAGCATGGGCGGCATCTGTGGCACGTTGTTGCACCAAGGCTTCATAGCGTTTGCGCATTTCACCATCACCCACGATGACAAGACGTTTTTTCAGGCGTAAACATGCTTCAATGGCAATATCCACACGCTTGTAATCCACCAATTGCCCCATGCAAAAATAAAAATCTTCCCGAGCCTCGGTGGACAAATGAAAGCGTTGCATGTCCACAGGAGGATGCACCACATGGGCCTTACGTCGCCAATGCTTGGCAATGCGCTTTCGCACCGTGGCAGAGTTGGCCACTATGTAGTCCACCCTTTGCGCCGAAAGCACATCCCATTGACGCAAAGAAGAAAAAAGTACACGCATGGCCAGGCGCACAAAGCCTGAAGCCGAGGCCAGATACTGCGGATAAAAATCCCACAAATACCGCATGGGGCTGTGACAATAGCACACATGGGTGGCATCGGCGCGGGTAAGCACGCCTTTGGCCGGCCCAGATTCCGAAGAAATGATTAAATCATATTCCGTTAAATCCAATTGCTCCAAGGCCAGCGGCATGAGAGGTAAATATTTTTGATACCATGTGAGAGCTTTGGGCAAACGCTGAATGAAGGTGGTGTGAATAACCCGCGATTGCAATAAGGGGGAAAGCTTTTCTTTATCCACCACATGGGTATAAATATGCGCCTCTGGATACATGCGACACAAGGCTTCCAGCACTTTTTCACCGCCGCGCATGTGCAAAAGCCAATAATGCACCAACGCCACTTTACGTGGTGGAGGCAGTGTTTGCTGTGTGGTAGTATTGTATTCTTCTTGCATATTATGCCCAGCGTTCACACATGGGCGCCGTGCCATGTTGCACTGCCCGTAAAATATCTTCACTGCTCACGCAGGCCACTCCCACATGCTCCAGCACTAAACCAGCGGCATAGGTGGCTATAAAGCAAGCATCCAACAGGTCAATGCCGGCGGCGCGAGCCAGCGTTAAAGAGGCAATGACCGTATCCCCTGCGCCGGTCACGTCAAATACAGAGCGAGCATGGGTGGCTATATTCCATACGGAACCATCGGCCAAAAAGAGTGCCATGCCTTCACTACCAAGAGTCATGAGCAATTGACGGCATTGATACGTGTCGCAAATATAACGTCCTGCCTTGAGCACATCTTCACGCGACTCAATGGGCATATGCGCCATGGCCGAAGCTTCGCCTCTATTGGGTGTCATAAGAGCCGTATGCCCATAAATGGCGGCATTTTGCGGCTTAGGATCCACAAAAATTTCTGGTCTGACCTGTCCGCCACGTTCTTGCTCTAGACAAATTTTCTGAATGTGCTGAGTAATGGAGTCAGACACAAGCCCCTTGGCATAGTCTGAGAGTATAAGCACATCATGTATGGGCAACAAGGAATCCAGCGCATGACATAAGTGCGCATTTTCTTCGGGGGAATTGGGGAGGTAATCTTCTTTATCAAAACGTAGCATCTGTTGATTTTGCGCCATGATACGTGTTTTGACCGTGGTGCTTCGCCCTGTATTTTGAAACACATGTGCTGAAATATAGGCTTCTTGTAAAAGACGCACAAGACTTTGCCCATCACGCCCTGCTCCGCAAAGCCCTATGAGCGTAGGCAAACCACCCAAGGCGCGAATATTGCGTGCCACGTTGGCTGCGCCACCAGGCAAATGCTTCTCGTTTTGAATATGCACCACCGGCACAGGCGCTTCAGGGGAAATTCTTTTGGCATCGCCTTGCAGATACACATCCAGCATGACATCGCCAAGAATAAGCACTTTCTTACCGCGTAAAAGGGCAATACTTTGACACAGCTTTTCTGGATTTAGCGTATGGCTTTCCATGATGCCTCCCCTTTTTTAAGAAAAAAGCCTTGCACCTAAGCACAAGGCTTTAAAAAAATACCTACGGCCTATCGGTGATGGCGGCGGTGATGGTGGCTTCTGCCACAAGCTTACCATCCACAAAAGCTTTTGCTTCCATTTTGCAAAGCTGAAGCTTCCACTTGGGATTGGAACAATGCAATTCCAATTTATCACCGGGCACAACCTGTCTGCGAAATTTTACCTTTTCCAAACCGGTAAAGAGAAAAAGCTTTTTGCTGGTATCTTCCATTTGCGCCACGCCCAGCAAGCCACCCACTTGAGCCAAGGCTTCTAAAATAAGCACACCTGGCATGATGGGGAGTTCTGGAAAGTGGCCTTGAAAGAAAGGTTCATTATAGGTCACATTCTTATACGCTTTAATGTGAGACCCGGGCACGAGTTCTTCTACTCTATCCACCAACATAAATGGGTAACGGTGGGGCAAGATGGAAAGTATTTGCTGTAAATCCATGGGCGATGTTTGACTCATAATAACTCCAACATTGGTATGCCCCCCAAAGCTGGTTACCTTTGAAGGCAAAACCACATTTGGAGGGCATAAACTCTTACGAGTAAAATTTTTTACCTATTTCTTTTCGATGGCGCCGGCTTTCCAAAGCTCATTCACTTCGGCCAGTACGTCCTTGGTCAAGTCCATGTTTTGGTCAGCGTAAAGTACGCCGCCGGCAGTGATATCCACCACATAGTTGAAACCTTTGGCTTGAGCAACTTCATAAGAAGCGCGGAAAACAAGGGTTACCATTTCTTGACGAATTTTCACTTCGTCTTGCTCTACACTGCGAGCAAACTTATATTGTTTTTCATCAAAAGCGCGCTTTAACTTCACAAACTCCACTTGTTTGGCTTCTGTGGGGCTTTTTTGTAAAGCTTCACCTTTGGCTTGCAAATTTTTAGCTTGTTTTTCAAGTTCGGCCTTTTCAGCACCAAACTTTGCGTCCATTTTCTTTTTAGCGTCTTTTGCTGGCTCGCTTTCAGTGGCAATTACTTGCATATCAACTACGCCAATTTTCATTTCTGCTAAAGCTACACTTGCTGTCATCACTGTCAGCATAAGAGCCATCAATAACACTTTACGCATGGAAATCTCCTTCCCTATAATGAGTTAAAAAGTAGTAATAATACATAAAAACAAAGGATTTCCAGCTAAATCACATGGAAAACCAACTAAGGCGTCTAAAGATAGTCTAGAAAAACCAAAAAGGCAAGCTTAAAACGGCACTTAGCACATGCGAGCACCACATGGCAGCCATAGGCATTTGTACAAAAAATGCAGGCACAAAAGAATTTTTTTCTCTCTAACCTCTTGCTTTATGGGGGAATTTACTTACCAGATCTTGTCTTTGGGGTCAAGGCAAATTGAGAAGAACTTTGCTTTTCCAAGCTTTTTTTATACCGCACTATGCCTTGCACAATGCCTCGTGCTAAAATTTGCCGATAATCCGGCCGCTTAAGCCAAGCAGCTTCTATTTTATGTGTACAATAACCAAGCTCCACCAACACTGCCGGCATGGAGGTGCCTATGAGCACGTGGAAGGGTGCAGAGCGAGTGCCGCCATCTCTTGTTTTAAAGCCCTTACCACGCAAAGCCTGTATGGTGCTTTTTTGTATGGAAGAAGCCAACTCGCGCGATTCTGAGGTGCGCACATTGAGGAGCATTTTTGCCAGCACATTTTGCAAATCACCAAGACTTCTATCACTGACAGAGTTTTCCAAGGTGGCCACGCGTGAGGCCTCGCTATTGCGCGAAAAATCCAAGTAATAGGTTTCAAAACCTTGAATGGTGCCATTGTGAAAAGCGTTCATATGTATGGACACAAACAAATCAGCCCCAGCATCATTGGCCTTAACGGAACGTAAGCTCAAGGGCAAAAAAACATTTTTTACACGGCTATAGATAACATTAAAACCTTGGGATTTCAGCAGCTCTCCCACTCGTTTACCCATATCAAGCACCACTTCGCTCTCAATGAGGCCATTGTGAGCCGTGCCTTGGTCTTTGCCTCCATGGCCTATGTCCACATATACCGTACGCACTGAAGCAAGACCCAACTGCGCCGCCAAATCCCCCTTGGGCGCATTGCGCACGCGTTTGTTCAATTCTTCCTGGCTTAAGGCATCATTTTGCCCCAAAAGCGGCAGTTCCGGTTGTTTAGCCGCAGGAGTGGGCTTTTTTGTTTCTTGCCCTTTGTTTAATTTTGCCACTTGCGCAGGCGCTTTGGGCTTCTCTGGAGTCTTAAGCTTTGTTTCGGGCTTGGCTTTCGCTTCGGCCTTGGGCTTCACATGAGCTTTAGGCTTTGTTTGAGACTCTTTTTTGGAAGAGTCATCTTTTTTCTCTGCCACCAGCGTTGGCTTGGGCTTGGGCACCACCAAGGGAGCCGGCTTGGGGGCTACGGATTTTTGAGATGGCTGTGTCTTAGCCTTTTTCTCTGCTTGCTGCTTTTGAGAAGCTTGAGTCGTGGGCTTTGGCTTTGCTGTAGAAGCTGTTTGAGACTCCGCCTTGGGGACTGGCTTGGATTCTGGTTTAGATTCTGGCTTAGATTCTGGCTTAGATTCTGGCTTAACTTCTGGTTTAGACAAGGTCTGAGCTTTTGCAGTCACCTTGCTTTGCGCAGGGGCAGGTGAATTCTTTACCGTATCTTTATGCGAAGCTTCAGCCACCAAGGGAGCTTTGGAGTCCACCAAAACATCCTTTTGAGGCTCTTTTGAGGACTCTGCCTGAGGCTTTTGCTTTGGCTCAAGCACCTGCACAACATCTTGCGGTGCGAGGCTAGGTTCTTCTTGCCAAAAATCTCGCCAACTTTGCGCCACGCCTTGCCAGAAGCTTTTTTCTTCTTGAACCGAAGCCTTAGTTTTGCGCAAGACTTCCTCTGTCGACTTTTTAACAGGCGGCTCTGCAGGCTTTGACACCGCCGTGGCTGAAGCGTCATTTTTGCTTGCGAGGCTCTCCGCTGATTTATTTTCAGCCTTGATTTGAGACTTTGCCTGAGACGTAGCCTGAGACTTTATCTCTGATTTCACTTCAGCTTGAGCCACAACCTTGGGCTTGGGTATAATTTTGGCCGCATCTATGGGCATAGTGGAGGGCTTAACTATGGATTCTTTTTTTACCTCAGCCACATTTGACGCTTTGAGTTTCTTGGGGAGAACACTTGCTTTGTCATGGGCCACAGCCAAGGAGGGCTTCATGAGCTTTTCTTCTGCAGTCTTTGCAGAGGAATCTTTCTCAAGGGATGATTTTATGGGAGAAGACGCAGGCGCAGAATCTTTCTTGACCGCAACTTGAACATCTTCCTTCGCAGAAGGCGGTATCTTGGGAGCTTGCGGCTCCATCAATGTGGGCGGGCTTTGTTGTAAATCTGCCAACACATGTACAGCTTGAGACATGAATAAGGAAGCCGGCATGAGTATGGGCTTATATACCAACTCCGGCACTGAATTCAGTGGCGGTGCATCCTTATCAACAGACGCCACCTTTGTAGCATCAACAGGCGATTTGTCACTTTTTGACTCGGCCTTGGGCACAACTGTCGCAGAGGCTTCAGCCTTGGTGGGCTTCACCGCCTCAGCGGCCTTTGCCACCTTTTCTATTTTTTCTTTTGACTCTGCCTTGGGAACATCTTTGTGTTCATGATCCACAGAAAGCATGAGCATGGCTTGCGCTTCTGCCTCAGCTCGAGAAAGTTTTTTGGGCGTCTGGGCCACAGTTTTTGGAGTAGACTTTACGGTGGGATCTTGCAAAGGCTCATCTTCAAAAAAACTCTCAATGGCCAAAAGCATTCCTTGCTTTAAGCCAAAAAAGTCCAGGCCATCCTCTGATGGATCTGCCCCTCCAGCCTCTTTAGAGCCTGTATCCTCTTGGGGCTTACCTTGAGACTTATCTTGGGGCTTTTTTGATGCCTGTACAGTTTGGGGAGTTTGCTTTTTAGGCGTTTTGGGCTTGGCAGGAGGAGGTAAAAGTTTTTTTCGTAGCTCCATGCCCACGGCATACTTATCCCCTTGAGGATACTTCTCGCGAAGCGTATCCAAATGGCGCAAGGCCACTTTGGGCTTGTCTAAAGAAAAAGCCCACACGCGCGCCGCCGCATACAGAGCATCGTCCGCAAGCACGCTATGAGGAAATTCTTGTATTACTTTTTCATAAATATCAACGGCGTTTTTGTAATCTGACTCAGCGTCAGCCTTCTTGCCAGAATACTCCAAAGCCTCGGCGGCGCGATATAAAGCCGCAGGACGATTGGGCCAATCTTTAGCGTCCACATACAGGTCATAAAAATCCTGCGAAATGGCCAAAAAGTCATCTCTGTCAGCATCGTCGGCTTGTAGCTCGGCAAATTCAGCCTTAAAGGCCTCATATCGCCTTTTAAACATATCGATTTTGGCCGGCTCTGCTTTTACAGGTTTTGCGGCCTTGGAGGAATGTTCTTTTTCTGCTTTCACAGCAGGACGCGGCGTGCTTTTATGATCGGGGTCATAAAAAGCGTAGACCATGGCCACCAAAACGCCCATGAAAAACAGGGCAGGAAAAAGCCTTCGCCACAAAGAGGGTGGCGGTGGTGGGCTTTGCTCCTCCACAACCGGTTCGGGCTTGGGAGCGGGTTTTTTCCTTGCAATGCGTGCTGCCATGATTACCTTCGTCTTAACGGCGTATATTGTATGTTATATTTACGCTCTCGGCAAGTATGGCCAATATAACATAAAAAATCAATGTGTTTGCCATGGGATTTTACACCATTAAGCCTAGCAAAATACTTGTTTTTTAACCCATGACACCTCACTGTCCAAAAGGCCGCTTTCTACCACTTGCCTTTTCTTGCATGCTGTCTTATTATATATACGTTAATTTACATACTTTGCCTCACGGCATTTTGGAGGATACAATGCATTCTACACAAACTCTGGGCCAATCTCATGTGAGTGTGGCATCCCTTTTCATGCGTCAAGTATATCAATGGATGACCATGGGCCTTGCTCTTACCGCCGGCACCGCTTGGATGGTGGCTGGTTCTGAAGAAATCCGCGCCATGATTTTCAGCAGTAGCATTGTGCTTATTGCTTTAGTTATTGCGCAAATAGGCCTTGTTGTAGCCATTTCTGCGGCCATTCAGCGCATGTCTGCCTTCACGGCCACTGCGCTTTTCATGCTGTATTCTGCCCTCACCGGCGTAACCTTATCCAGCATATTCATCGTCTACCCCATGGGCTCCATTGTGAATGCCTTTGTGGTGACTGCCGGCACCTTCCTTGCCATGAGCATTTATGGCTGGACCACCAAGCGTGACTTAACTTCCATGGGATCTTTCCTCATGATGGGTCTGTTTGGCATCATCATTGCCATGCTGGTGAATATTTTCTTACAAAGCCCCATGATGGATTATGTCATCAGCGGCGTTGGCGTGCTTATCTTCACCGGCTTAACAGCCTATGACACGCAAAAGATTAAAGAATTTGGCGCCAATGCTCCTTTGAACGACGGCACTGCAGTACGCCGTGGTGTTATCTTGGGTGCATTGACCTTATACCTTGACTTCATTAACCTTTTCCTTATGATGCTTCGCTTTATGGGCGGCAGCAGAGATTAATGAACTCTTAGTCTCGTTTAGGAAAACTTCAGAGTGCTTTACTAATTAAAAAGCCCAC
>CAYJHD010000044.1:0-16703 GCA_964370015.1 uncultured Desulfovibrionaceae bacterium
ACGGAATTATTTGTCAAGGAAACGATGTTGTAAGCATGTTTGCCTGAGGTTTGAAAACTTAAAATATCATCTCCGGCGCCGGTGTCGATGGTGGCATCGTAGTCTTTGCCTGTGGCACTGCCAAGGTTGGTGGCATTGGTTTTGTTTTCATAACTGTTGGAATCCAGAACCACACCATCAATAATATCCACATTGTCTGTGCCTTGAACACCGTCCACATCGGCTGCTTTATTAAAGTAGCTGTAGCTAAAGGTAGTGTTATCATTGGCTAACGATTCATCGGCATCGTTTTTAATTTCTACGTTGGTTTTAATACCATCGCCCATAATCTTTATTTCGCCGCCAGATTCGACAATGGCATCGCTTGGGATGTTCACCGAATAGCTATAGGTGCCATCTCCATTGGGTGTGGCTTCGGCGTCATATAAAATACCATTGTACTCAAGGGTTACTGTCATGGTGTTGGATTCGCCGGTGGTATCCACGGTGGACACGGTGCCGTTTACTGTGACCATGCCAGAGTCTACGGTGCTATTATTGGGATCCACAAAACCGCGTACAGAGTCAATGACAATATCTACCACCACAATGCTGTTTTCCACTTGCACTGTGGTTTGCGCTTTATCACCATCGGCATCTTCATATTGTATATCAAAGTTGCCGTCGCTTGAGCCATTGCCCCTCACCGTATATTCGCCGGTGGCAGGATCCATATTTACAGAACCCCAATCAAAATCATAGGTAACGGTGCCATCTTCGATTTGGGTTACTTCATTGGCACCCAGCACACTAAATTCACCGCCATTACTCTCAGTACCTTCATCAAAATAATCTGATGCTTGCTTTACAGATGTATCGCCAGCAGTCATTTGAAGGTTTTCTGCTGCTTCTGTTAAGCTTACGGCAGAGTCTTCTACTTTTACGCTCGCAATGCCTTCAGCGCTTTGGCCGTCACCATCGGTAATGGTAAAGCCAAAGTTCAAATCCGCGCTATCTTGCCCTTCACCAGCATGCTCAATGGGTTGACTTAGCGTTACAGTATATTCACCTGTATAGTTACCATTGTCATCTTTTTGCATGGTAACAGAAAGAACTTCTTCACCATGGGCTGTACCTACAAGCACATCTCCTTCTACAGACCAAGTAATTTCTGTGCCATCGGATGTGCTAATGCTAGGTTGCCCTTCTGCATTCCAGGTAAAGTCCCCTTGGCCATCGTCGCCAAAGTCTAGTTCTACAGAACCTTGTGCTACCACAGGAATTGTAGCCGTGGTGCTTTCTATAAAGTCATTTTCACTGACAGTTGCTGCAGTAACATCACCCGCAGTGGGTGCATCATTACCTGTCATGGTAAGGTTATGGTTTTGCACATCGCCGTCACCGTCTACTGTACCAATATTTATATTGATTTTATCGCCAAAACCTTCATGTTGGTACATGGTCCAATTACCTTCACCATCCACCATGGCTGTGAAATAGTTCTGACCATCGGCATCTTGAGCAACAACGACTCCATTACTCATGCTCAGGGTAAGCTCTGTACCATCTTCTAAGATTATCGTGTTATCGCCATCAATACTCATATTACCTTGAGCATCACGTGCAAATTCCACTGTGCTATCGCCCACCGAAATACTTTCAAAGTAAGCATCAGAAATGCCATCAGCACCGCCATCAATTTGACCAGATCCCTGCCCTACTACCATATTATTGTAGTCAGAGAAGTCCACACCGGTGAGCACAAAGTCTGAGCCTTTCGCTGAAGGGATAATACGCACTTCGTCAAAGGGAACAGTAATGGTGGAGGTATCAAGGTTTTGATCGCCATCGCCTGTGCCGCGCACTTGCTCTACAGAATACACCAATACGCCGTCTTTGAAAAACTCTATGGTAATAGTTTCATCACTAGAGTCTGCTGCTGTTCCGCCTGCTTGGAATAAGCATCCAAAGGAAAGGTCGACGCCATAAGCCACTTCGCCTTCGGGCAAAGTAATAATAATGGCTTCGGTGTCTACACCGGAGGTGTAATCACCTTTGATATTACCTACTTCATAGTCTCCACTACCGCCTTGACCTTTTAGGCCAAGCCCATTGGCATAATCTGTACCATCTGCGCTGGAATTATCCACACGCCAGCCAAGTTCAAGACCACTGGAATTTTGATTAATGCTGTGCCCCTCTTCGGAATCATATTTTACTATGGCCGCAGAGATGGTAAAACCGCCCACATCCAAAGTGGATTTATCAGGGCTTTGATTATCATAAAATTGCACATCCCAGCCGCCACCGGTATACGAAAAATCTGGTTTTGCATCTTCATTGGGCATAAGTGCGTTTTGTAAGGACGAGCTATCTACACTGCCACTGAAAAAACTATTGCCAAAGTCAGCATCCGGTGCAAGATCAATGGTCACATCTTGTGCTGCAGTTACGTCATCCTCAACTTCCACACTCACAGAGCCCTGTGCGCTGTCGCCATCGGCATCGGTAATGGTGAAGTTAAAGTTTAACTCATTGGTATCGTTACCTTGCGCATCATGCTCAATGGGAGCCTTTAAATCTACTGTATAATCACCAGAATAGCTTCCATCGGCATCTTTTTCCATGGTGACAGAAAGTATTTCTTTACCATCGGCTGTACCGGTAAGCACATCACCTTGTACAGACCACTTTACTTCTGTACCATCTGAGGTGGTAATACTAGGTTGACCTTCTGCATTCCATGTGAAGGAGCCTTGTCCATCCATACCAAAATCTAAATCCACATGCCCGCTAGTACCTTCTGCTGTACTAGCTGCATCAGTACCGTCAGTAAGGGCGGACTCTGCCACGCTTACGGAAGACGTGCCTGCAGAGGGTGCATCATTGGTTTCTAAGGTATGCCTTACAAAGTCTCCGTCACCATCGGTAAACTTAAGAGTGAGATCACGCGTGCTATCATTGTGCTCATAGGAAATGTCCCAATTTTGATTATCCGTACTGGTCATGGTTACATCGCCAATTTTGATGGTATGTATACCATTTTCATAGCTTGTTTCCACGTTAAGCGGATTGTTATCATTTGCAGATGGAGGTATAGCTTCCCATCGACCGCTTTCAGCATTGAAGGTTGCACCATAACTTAGGGTTCCGCCACCGGACATGGTGATGCTGGCACCATCTATATCGCCGCCAAAGTCAACTTCTATTTGACCCGTAGCTACGTTATCGTCAACAGTGAGCTCTGTATTGGAATCTTTGGAAACTTCAGGAGCAGAATCCACCACAGTGACGGTCACCGTTACAAAACTTTCATTACCCGCTGCATCTTTCACAGGGATTTGTACTTCTTGAGTGTCGCTGCCGCTATTTCTATCATGTTGATAGGCTTCGTTTTGTGTGAAAACAAGATTACCAGAGTTATCAACATGAAAGGCCCCAAAGGGATTGTCTGCATCGCCTACGCCAAGAGCACCATCAAAGTTATAAGAAGTATCATCTGGCAAGGTAATGCCATCTACTTCCACATTGATTGCCATATTGTCATCGTAGGAAGTAACTGTGCCATCAAGATCGCCACCAATTTCTGTATCTACCTTATAATCGGTATCAGCACTAGCTGTGGTGCTATTACCAGCGGCATCGGTGATGGAGACAGAAGCTTCTATATTGCCATTTTCAGCAAGCAAGCTACCGGGCACGTCAATGGAATACTCTAAATTGTTATCTACAGTACCTGTAAAAGTTTGGCCACCCACGGTGACGGTCACCGTATCGCCGGGTTGTACGTCTTTACCCACGGTACCAGTAACGGCAACATATTCACCGGCTTCGGCGGCATTGATAACATTATCATCGGTAATACTATCAATGGTAATATCAGCGGCAATTTCTGTGTCTACATTATAATCGGCACCAGCACTAGCTGTGGTGCTATTGCCCGCGGCATCAGAAGTGGTTACAGATGCGCGTAGGTCATCATTTTCAGCAAGTAAAGAGCCGGGTACGTCTATGGAATACTCCAAATTACCATTCACGGTACCGGTAAAACTTTGTCCACCCACGGTAATGGTCACAGTATCACCGGGTTTAACATCGCCGCCCACGCTACCAGTGATGGTAACATCTTCACCGGCTTCTGCTGCATTAATAACATTATCATCGGTAATACTATCTATACTGATGCTGGCATCGGGCGGAGTGGTGTCTATAATGACAGTATCTGTAGGCGTATCTTTAAGGCCATCATCTGTGGTCACTGTGGCTTCTATGTTTAAATCACCCTCAAGTGGAGGATCTACCCAGATGGTTAAACCATCTTCAATCATGGAATCAGTGACGGGGCCTTTAAATATGATTTCACCATTTTGTTCAATGATGATTTCATCGCCTTCTTCCACGCCTTCTTCTAAGGTAACGGTGACTTCAACTTGGTTACCGTTGGGGCCTGCAAGGTCATCTTTAGAAATAACATCATCATTGTCATTTATCGTTACGCTGATTTTAGGAGGAATGAGCTCTACACTTTCATTTCCTGCTTGCTGTTCTTCATCAGAGGCATTTTGCGCAAGAGTAGTAGTGTTTTGCGCTCTTGCGGTGGCGTTGGCAGCTATAACATTTTGCGCTTCACTCAACTCAGAGGTACTGGCGGTGTAAGCTTGGTCTAAGCCACTTAAACTATTAAGGCCGCCTTGCAGGGAAGTCGTAATGGTGTCAACGCTAGACCCACTCCCTAGACCTTGCCCGCCCGTGTCACCAGCCGCAGGCATAAGTTCTTCGCCAAGAGTTGCAAAAAAATCTTCGCCCGAAATTTCTACGCCTTCCACAAAGAAAGTGGGCATATGTTCAGAGCCATAAACTTCGTAAAAATCAGCTAAGATTACTGAAGATGCATCTTCAAAAGAAATGACAAGATTGTCACCGTCACGACTAAGTGTGGCATCGGCAGCACTAAAGTCTAAAACAAGGGAGTCATTAACCTCGGGGGAGATGGTGGCAGTGGTTCCTGCTTGGGGCTTAGCTATCTTGATATCAGCCATAACAAATTTCCTTTTTTGTTCGAAAAAAGCGCGCAACGAAGCGCTCATCTTTCAACGTAACAGTAAGCAACGTACAAAATATTAATAAAAAAGGGATATCATGCGCTACATAAACACTTGTTTTGCAACGACGAGGAGATTTCCTCAGGTACAAGACCCATGAACTTTGATATGTCAAGGTTCATAATAAAAAGGAGCAGTGAAAGCTCACACGTAATTACTACGTGCGAGAACAGTAATCTCGAATCTATGAAATGTCAATTTTTTAAGTAAAAATATGACATTTTTTTGAGCAAAGTAGCCTTATTGTGTTCAACAGTGCTGTACTTTAAAAAAAATAGGATTAACGAAAAACTTCGCAAACATAAGAAAACAATAACTGCATGAGCTTTCACGTAATTCCCAGTAACTAAGGACCACTCTCCAAGAAATTATTCGTGGAAAAGTTAACCTTGAAAGCATAATTCATTCTGGCTGTTAGCATGGCCATCATAGCCTTGTTGCCCTCGGCTACCAAAAACACTTTCGAGTCAAACATAGAGAAACCTAACTTGCCTCATCTATGCCAAGAAAAATGCAGAAAATCCAACATAGTTTTGGGCCTTATTAAAGCCTGACACACAATAATGAATTGGGTGTCATAAAGATCCACTACATATTATTTTACAAAGATTTTTTTTACTTTATATTTTATCAGCGACCTCCCCGCTCGCCCAATGAGAGTTTTTTCCACAAACATATCTTAGGTTCACGGGCAGGTCTCTACAAGCTCAACTAATTTACATGTGATAATCTTTGCTGCAAGCGCCCTGTAGAATCAAAGGTCATGGGTTCAAGCTCACCC
Organism: uncultured Desulfovibrionaceae bacterium; assembly: GCA_964370015.1. Lineage (GTDB taxonomy): Bacteria > Desulfobacterota > Desulfovibrionia > Desulfovibrionales > Desulfovibrionaceae > CAYJAD01. The sequence continues at coordinate 5,863 of CAYJHD010000044.1, forward strand.
ACCACTTGTATGGTATCATTCCCTTGCAATTCAGCAAGAGCACCTTCTGAAACATAGCATGTTTCTAAAAATAAGGTATTGGGAATAATAACCAATTTAACCTTTTGCGCAGAAACGCTTCCTTGCAAACACATGAACATGGATTCTAAAACCTCACGTTCTGTGTCAAAATATACAGGTATTTTTGCACGTATGGGAAAAGTTGCCGTTAAGCAGTTTAAATATGTGGCTTTGCGGTCAATTTGTTCCACCAATGACGTTGTGGTAAAATCTGCCAAGCCTATGCCGCAAGCATTTCCATGTGAATCTTCACTAAGTCCCATAACGGATAAGTAACGCACAAATGGTTCTTTAGGTTCGCCTTCACCTTGGATATATAAACGACCTATCACATTGGTATCCATTCCAGTGCCGCTAAAGTTCTTCCCCATGGTTTCCACAATGAGCGCATCCAAATTCTTCACAGGCAAAGAAGGCAATAAAGTTTTAGAATGGAGCAAAACCTTTGGCTCTTCGATCAATATATCTTCGCCGTATATACCTTGAATAAGAGCTGTCTCTTCATAGGCGTTTTCCACTATGGCTATGCCGCCAATGATGGGCATTTTCTCAATGATAACCTCACCCACATCACGCAAAAGCGGCGATAAAAACTCCACCTTTCCTTGACTATGAAATTGCTTAGCCCCTTGAGGGCCACCAAGACCCACCACAAGCTTTTTCAATAAGCCACTCTCATAATCCCCCTTAAAGGACGTATGCGTTTTTACCCTGTTAATGGGAATTATGGCATCCATTTCAAAGGCGGTTTCCAACATATATACATGAAGATTGCTTTGCGTAATGCCTATTTCTCGCCCATCAATGCAGGTAAGAATGGGAGCTCCCAAGGCTGGCGTAATGCCAAGGCTGGCAAGCATTTCACTTTGCCCCTGCTTCGTGCCTCCTCCATGGCTTCCCATGGCAGAAAGCAAAAAAGGCTGAGCACCAAAAGATTGTACCATTTCTATGGCCGCTTTAAGCAGCACGGTAATGTTTTGTATACCGCGACTCCCCACAGTCAAGCCTACTTTTTGCCCGGCGCCAATATGTGCCTTTTCCAAAAGTTTTTTAATTTCGCGCGCCATGGCACCTGCTATATCTTGTTCCATTGGGCGCGGAAATGTTTGCTTTATTTTTACTATTTTAGGAAAAATACCTGTCGACATATATACTCCTCTGAACTTTATCAGCAAAAATGTTATTCCACATCCAATATATCAAGCCAATGATACACAGATTTTTGATTCTGTGCATAGGCATTCAATTGCATGGTACATCCGCTACAACCTGTGAGAATAATTTCTGGTTCCACAGACTGCTTCAATAAGCCCTGCCAACATTTTTCTGCCAGATCCTTACTGAGCTTGGGATTAAGCAACTTTAAAATTCCCCCAAAACCACAGCACGGAGAGCTTCCTTTTTGCAGTTTCGGGAAAACTTTCTTAAGTAATTGCAAATCCAAATCAGCTTTACCCCAGTGACACGGCGAGTGATAGCTGATGGATACAGGCGTTAAACTCTCTAGCCAATCGGCTTGTAAAAGAGCACTCACAGGCAATAAGGCTTCTTTCCACTGCGTCCCATCTTCCGCATCCATGACATGGGATAGTTGAGGATAATGACGTAAAGAGTGCAAGCAAGAAGCGCAAGGCGTCACCATATACGGTTTTCCTAAATCCTTCCAAACCTGCATATTTTTTTTCGCCGCCTGCAAACTGGCATCAAACATGCCGGCATGCTCATGCGTGCCTCCACAGCACGTGAATCTTGCGCCGGATAACATATTCAGTCCCACAGCTTTAAATATGCTTTGTGTTTTAGCCAGCCAACCAGCACGCAAACGCGTGGCTGTGCATCCCCCAAAAAGCACCACATTTTTCCCTGTCCATACGGTGGACTGTGGCTTTTTTAAACGCAACAAGGGTTTTGGTTGCGCAGGAGCTTGCATGGCTAAAGCATTGGCATGATGATTTACTAACGTTTGCGGAAGTATTTTTGCCGAAACCAAGGGTGCCATACGAGAAGCCACAGGCCAAAGAGCATCCCCATACTTAATCCATTCACGCCACGCATACTGTTGCCACTTGGGGTGACGCGCACGCGCTTTGGCTAAAACTTCCGGCACAGAAAGCCCCACGGCACATACGGCTTTGCAACGCTCACAGCTCGTGCAATGACCGGCCAACATAAGCATTTTTTCCCACTCAAGCACGCCATCATCTGCCCAGCCCTTGCGAAGCAAAATTTGCTTCGCTTTGGGGCTGTATTGCTCACGTTCAAAAAGCTTAAATACCGGACACACATCCACACATGCGCCGCATTGTGTACACTCTACTTGTTTTTTCACACTTAATACCCCTTACCCGGATTCATAATTCCCTTGGGGTCAAACACAGCTTTTATGTGACGCATAAGTTCCAATTCTCGAGGAGGAATTTGCAAGGAAGGGTCTTTACTTATACCGCACCCATGCTCGCCGGAGCATGTGCCGCCAAGGGCAAGCACAGCCTTATTAATGGCAAGCTTTGCTGCCAAAACACGCGCAACTTCCTCTTGATCTTGTTCATGATATAATAAGTTTACATGTATATTTCCATCGCCCACATGCCCAAAATGAATAAGAGTTACCTTATGCTCTTGGGCAATGGTTTCAATGGCCTTGAGAGCTTTCACAAGTGAACCACGTGGAACCGTCACGTCATCGCTGACCTTGCTTGGCGCTAGCAAAAAAGCTGTGGGATTAATACGACGACGAATTTCCCATAAGGCTTCTTCTTCCTCTGCGCCAATACCCGTTTGATACCAGATGGAAGTGGGGATATTTCTCGTAATACTCTCAATTTCAAAAGGTAATGTTTGCTTACTGCCATCCACACGAATAAGCAGCACAGCTTTTACCTCTTCAGGCCACGGCACATCACCATTTTTACCCATGAGCTCAATTATCTTATCGCCAATATACTCCATGGCACAGGGTAAAACACCTGCAGCCAATATTTGCCCCACGGCGCTTAAGGCGGCTTCATAGCTTTCATAGCCCACAAGTATGGAAGCAGAGCTTTCGGGTTTTGGCAAAAGCTTAAGCCAAAGCTTTGTAATATACCCCAAGGTGCCTTCAGAGCCCACCATGAGGCGTGATACGTCTAAACCCACCACGTCCTTATGATTACGACCACCAAAACGCACCACTTCACCGCTGGGAAGTACCACTTCCATACCAAGCACAAAGTCTCTTGTTACGCCATATTTTAATGCGCGCATGCCTCCTGCACAGGTCACCACATTGCCTCCAATGGTGGACGCTTTCACGGTGGCTGGGTCTGGCGGATAATATAATCCCGCAGCTTCGCACGCTTCTTGAAAGGCCGCCGTATTCACGCCTGGTTCCACCACAGCAACAAAATCTTCTTTGGAGATTTCAATGATGCTGTTCATGGCCAAGGTAGAAATCACAAGGCCCGGCTCCACAGGGACGCAATCTCCCACAAGATTTGTACCACGAGCGCGTACATACACAGGCAAAGAGATTTCATTGGCAAAGGCAAGTACTTTTTGCACTTGTTGTACAGTTTTGGGATGCACAACGGCCAAAGGAGTTCCTTGTTTTTTGCTTGCATCAGAAGCGTATACATACAACTCTTCAGGCGATGTAAGCACCTCACCATCAAATAGTGCGTTCAAGAAGTCTTTATGCTCTTGAGAGAGTGTTTTTATATATTGTGTCATGTTTCATATTCTCCGTGCAATACCAATAGTCTTACATATATCTGATGTTATTCATGTTATATGCTTACTAGGGGATAAATATTTTCTTTAATTTTCCCCAAACAGGTGTGCCATTGAGTAAGGACAACACAGAAGCAACAAGCAATATGGCAGAAATAGGCGTTTCCAAGAAAATCATCCAAGAACCTTGGCTGATGAGAAGCGATTGGCTTAAACTCATATCTAGCATGCGGCCTAAAATCATACCCACCACAAGAGGTGCCACAGGAATTTTAAGCTTATCCATAATATAGCCTAGTACCCCAAAACCTAACATGAGATACACATCAAACATGCTATTATTAATGGCAAAAGTACCAATAACGCAAAATACTGAAATAAATATGGCCAAAAGCTTACTTGAAATACGAGTTACATACACAGCAAAACGTGTAAAAATTAGTCCTATGCCAAGCATGAAGAAATTTGCAAGAAACAAAGCCCAAAGTAAGGTATACGCCACATCAGCATAATCTGTCATGAGTGTAGGACCAGGCATGATGCCATGTGTCATGAGCCCGCCAAGCAAAATAGCTGTGGAAGAACTACCGGGAATGCCTAGAGAAATGGTGGGAACAAGCGCCCCGCCCACAACGGCATTATTGGCAGCCTCGGGAGCTGCAATACCATATTTAGACCCTTTACCAAATCTTTTCTTTTCGTAAGGAGGAGCAAAGCGTTTTGCTTCATTATACGCAAACCAACATGCCGTATCGCCGCCTGTGCCGGGGATAAGACCTGTGAAAACACCAATGACACCGGAGCGAAAAATAGTGGGCATGAGAGGACGCATTTTTTCCCATTTTGGCAACACGCTATCACCAATTTTACTATGTTCTGCATTATCTTGCAGGTCATTTTCCATAAGGCGTAATACTTGCGGAATGGAAAAAAGCCCAATAAGAGCCACAGTAAAAGAAATACCGGAAAAAAGATCTATAATATCAAAAGTAAATCGCGGACTTCCCGAAATGGGATCCATGCCAATGGTAGAAAATAACAAGCCGAGACAGCCTGCCAGTAAGCCTTTAATGGTGGCCTCTTGTGAAAGAGAAGCAAGAATTGTCATCCCCAATATGGAAACAGCTGTTAACTCCACAGGGCCAAACTCTACAGCCACATGTCCAAGCAAAGGAGCCACGGTAAGCAAGACAATACTACTAATGACACCTCCAACAAATGATGCAAAAAGTGATATACCAAGGGCCGTACCAGCTTTACCTTGCGAGGCCATGGGGTAACCATCTAAAATGGTAGCAGCTGCCGAAGGAGTGCCCGGGGTTCTCACCAATATGGCCGCAATGGAACCGCCGTACATGGCGGACATATAAATGGAAGCCAACATGCTGATGCCGGTTTCCGGAGCCAAAGGAAAAGTAACAGGCACTAAAATGGCAATGGCCATGGTGGCGGACAACCCCGGCATGGCACCCACAAAAAGGCCGATGGTTGTACCTATGGCTATGGCAAGAAGGTTAACAGGATCCAATACATGAGTAAGGCCAAGTAGTATATTTTCAATAGGCATAGCTAACTCCCCAAAACACTTTCCAAGATACCAAGAGGCACTGGAAGATGTAAAAAGCCCACAAAAAGTGCATAAATAAACGAAGAGAACAAAATTGCAACAACAACGGCCCATAGCGGACGTAAAGCCTTAAAAAGTATTCCGGCTGTGCAGATAAATAACGGAGTTGCGACAAAATATCCTATAGGTTGTACGGAAAACACATAGGCCAACAAAAGAATGGATAAGAAAAAAATTCTTACCAAGTTAATGGGGGCTCCGGCTTCTTCTTGTTCTTTTTTCTTTGCTTGCGTCCAAGCTTGACCAAACATGGCCAGAGCAAGGCCAACAATACAGACTATAAGAAGTTTAGGAAATTGAGTGGCCTCTTCCGGTATTAATCCGGTTTGATGCCAAAACAGTGCAGCAAGAGCTAGCACGGCAATAACAAAAAGGGACTCTTTGTAAAGAGTGGTCATGTGCTTTCCTTCTTTTAAAAATATACATAGGTATTACATGAGCAATAAAAACCTATTTCCGTATTTTCTTGTATGCGGATTAGTGAAAATACGCTTGCGAAATTAAAAAATGTATAATTTCGCAAGCGTTAAACATCATAGTAATCTCTTATTTTTTAACTTCATTCCAGATTTGCTTGAAAATCTTTTCATCATCTGCAAGGTACTTTGCATAGTCATCACCAATCTTGATATCAACTGGAGTGGCTCTGTCTGCGCACCCCTTAAGGAAGGCAGGATCTGCTGCCATTTGGCGAAACGCATTGATAAGCTTTTCTTTTACTTCTGCTGGGATATTTTTAGGAGCACAGTATCCGCGAGAAGCACCAGAAACAAGATCTACGCCAAGCTCTTTAGCTGTGGGAGCATCGGGCAGCAGCTCATAGCGTTCTTCGGAAAGAATGGCCAATACACGTAAATTACCAGCTTTAATTTGTGTATATACGGTACCAAGATTGTTAAAGCTTACTTGTACTTTATCACCAAATGCGGCTTGCCATGAAGGGCCATCACCTTGGAAAGGTACCATTTGTACTTCAGTGCCAGTGATTTTGTTAAAGCGTAATGTTGCAAAAAAGTCATCGCCACCGGTGCCTGCATTACTTACAGTTACTTTGCCGGGGTTAGCTTTGGCTGCATCGATGAAGTCTTGCAATGTTTTGAAGGGACTATCCTTACCAACAACAATGATATGAGGATCTGTAACAAGGTTGGCAATGGGGGTAAGGTCATCAATGGTATAGGCTATCTTTTCATTGATGATGTAGTTGGTTTGCAACATGGGTGTATTGGTAATGGCAATGGTGTATCCGTCAGGCTTTGTTGCTTTGGTGAGTCTTGTCCATGCAATGGCTCCTGTGGCACCTGGAAGATATTGATTGATGAAGCCTTTGCCTAAAATCTTTTCAAGATAAGGTTGAGAAAGTTGTGCCAACATATCACTACCACCACCAGGCTTAAAAGCTTGAATCACAGTGATTTGCTTTGTGGGATATTCTTTTGCCACAACAGAACCAGCCAAGGAAACCAAAAGAAGGGCAAATGATAAAGATAAGCCACTTTTTTTCATAAATGTACGCATAAAACCATCCTTTATAATGTACGTTGCTAAAAAGTTTAAAACAAAAAAACGAAACCTCCTCCACTGCTACAAAGCGTCGTCACCGATCACAAAGCAATCAGGACATTTTTCGACATTTGTAAGCTTTTTTCACAAAGAAATGCACAAAAAAAGCATTCTTTTTCGGCTTTTTTGCACATTCGCACTTAACATTGCAATGAGCGTGCCATCTTTTTATCTTTATATTTCAACACCCAGCACCTTTAAAATATGCACCAAATGTTGCGTAAAACAAAAAAAGCCCTAAAATAGCGCATCACTCCTTACGGATTTTTGCACCATTTTAGGGCTTTTTTATTAAAGTAAAACTCTTAGCTAAGTTTCTTCATAATACCTAATTTTTTCATTTGCCTATATAGCGTGCTACGATTTATCCCTAGCTTTTGTGCCACATACCCCTGATGCCATTGATTTTTTTCCAAGACATCCAAAAGATACTCCCGAGAAAGATAAGACTTTGTACTCTTTTTCTCTTGCGCAAAATCAACAGAATTTTTTTCACTAGAAACATGCACACCATCAGAATATGCAACAGTTTCTTGCATATATAAATTTTGATTCATATTTTCTACAGACATACGCTCTACAGGAAAATGCGGAGAAAGAACATCTTGAACAAGCCTACTATCTATTTGATTATTTTGACAATCCATACTCAAGCTTTCCATGGTATACCGAAGCTCACGCACATTTCCCGGCCATGTATGTTGGCATAACAAGTGCACAGCTTGTTCTTGTAAGTACAAGTTACTTCTTCCCGTTACTTTAAGAAAGTTTTCTGCAAGCAATTCCACATCCCCTTCTCTTTGTCGTAATGGAGGAAGATTTAAGTGTAATACTTTAAGTCGATAATACAAATCCTGACGAAATGTTCCTTTTTGCACCCGCTCATACAAATTCACATTGCTTGCCGCAATAATGCGTAAACGAAGTTTTATTTCCTTGGTTCCCCCAAGGCGCATTATACTACGCTCTTCAAGAATACGTAGTAAGCGGCTTTGGCCATGCATATCCATTTCAGATATTTCATCAAGGAAAAGCGTTCCCTCGTGCGCCATTTCAAAAAGCCCCACCTTCCCCTTGCTTGTGGCTCCGGTGAAGGCTCCGGCTTCATAGCCAAAAAGCTCAGATTCAAGCAAAGAAGGCGCAAAAGCACCACAGTTTACAGCCACAAAAGGACCTTCAGAAAAGGGACTTGCGCTATGTATGGCTTGAGCAAAAAGTTCTTTGCCTGTGCCTGTTTCTCCTATGATAAGAACGGAGTAATCACTTAAAGCATAGCGCTTTGCCTTTTCAATGACTGTGCAAATACTGTGTGACTTTCCTAAAATATTTGCAAAAGAATACCGCGCCTTAAATTCGTCAGATGCCTTTTGAATTTTTTTCCCAAGAGCTGCAATGGAACTTCTTTCTTGCAATATCATTATGCTGCCAATGTTTTCGCCTCGTATGCGCATGGGAAGCATGCTAAACAAAATATCCACATGAGAAATGGTGAGCATTTCATCTTGTACAGCTTTACCTTCCCGTATGTGCTGCGACACTGTGGGCACATCAAAAACATCCTCCACCAAATTACCCACAACATCTCGACGCAAATGAAGCATGCGCATGGCTGCAGAGTTTATGAGCGTGATTGTTCCATGAGAGTTTACTGAAATGATGCCATCGCGTGAGGCATTAAGAATAGCGCGTAATTTTTGTTGTTCTATCTGTTCAAGCTTTCTTGCATAAACAATTTTTTTTGCTTCTTGCAAGGCATGGCGAACAGACTCTCGCCCCGACACAAGCAAAGCACTGGGCACGCCCAGCTGTTGTGCCTTTAACGTAGAGGTTATCCCACCCACAACGATATCAGCCCCAAGACTCACAGCTTCGCGAACTACGTCTTCCAAAGAGTTTTTCGTACTTTGACTGTGATACATCACAAGATTCATACCCAAAATCTCCGCAAAGGTGGCATATTCGCCATACATTTGCGAAGAGCCTATGAGAGCCGTATGGGGATCTTGAAGCCCTGTTTTCTCTCGAGCTTGATATAAGGTTTCTGCCAAATCTTGAACACCTATGGGAATATACACCACAGGAATGGCAATATCTGAACTAACAATAAGGTCGGCTGTCCATGCACGCGCTATAATAACATCCGCACCATCTCTCTGCGCTTGTCGAGCAACATTAAGACATTCCGTAAGTGTGGAAGTCACCACAGATACCATCTTTGAAAGGCCAAGCTCCTCAGCCACTTCCTTTGCTATAGTATAGACTTCCGTGTGAGGAGCAATGAAAATGATATTATGCATTTAAACACCTTATAAATATTTTACACCATTGAAGGGCCCCTTGCTTTAACAAACAAATATACCTACAGTCAAAAAAAACGTATAAGGTGTGTAGCCCATGTTAAGTATTATTTTTATCATGCTTCCAATTTTTTGCATACTTTTTTTAGGTGCAGTATCTGAAAAATTTCAAATATTACCAAAGGAAACACCTTATTGCATAAACCAATTCGTCTATTGGTTTAGCTTGCCTTTATTACGCTTTAATATTTTAGCGCAAATGCGCGTGGAGCAAATTTCAGGGGCCATCACACTGGGTTTCATCGGCGGCATGCTGCTTACACAATGTATTGTGGCCCTGTGCATGTATTTTGCTAAGTACAATGGCAATGATAGCGTTCTGGGAGGTATGGTTGCCGGATTATCCAACGCAGCTTTTATGGGCATTCCCACCATCATACTACTCTACCCCAATAACGAGCAAGCTCTTGTCATTGCAGCCTTTATATCCATATTACCAGCTGTCTCCCTCATTTCTACAGACACCATACTTTCCGTTCGCCTTTCGGAAAAAAAAGCTAGTAATATGGTGGGGTCTTGCAAAAACATTGCCATGGCTCTTTTTGGAAATCCCAATTTAGTGGCCGCCATATTGGGTGCTTGCATAGGGTTAGGAGGATTCGTCTTACCTCAAACACTGCTTATAACGTCAAAAATGGTTGGGCAAACCGCTGCACCTTGCGCCCTTTTTTGTATTGGCATTTCCCTTGTACGCCAACTACATACAAGGCAAGTTCAAGCCAACCCCCTCTCTGAAAAATCCTCCCGCACTACCATACTGCAATCCGTCATTATTATAACAAAACTGTTCATTTGCCCTGCATTTATGTATGGCATTGGGTACCTTTTAGGAGCTCGCGGCCAAGAGCTTGTAATCATGAGCATTATAGGCGCCATGCCCACTGCGGTGGTGGGATCTATTATCTCTACGAAGCACAATATACTTGTTAAAGAATGTATTACGTGCACCCTACTCTCCACATGTCTTTCCATGGTGAGTATTCCCTTAGTTGTTATACTTTTAGAAAGTATTACCACCTAATTGTTTAATACATCATCATTAAAACAATGATACTTTGAGCTAAAATTCCTTTTGAAGCATCTTCTTTTTCCTGTGCCCTATCCTTCAGCATTTCTTGGCCAGAGCTATGCACACAGCTCTCCTTGGCTAAAAAAGCTTTCTATTTTTCCACGGAAAATTTCTATACATCATGACCGTTCCCCGCGAGCAATCTGCCCTTGGCGCGGAAAAGGCCGGGGAAGGCTCATGCCCGAGGAAAGGTGCTTGGGAGCTTTGGCTTGCCTTTAGGGTAAAGGGGGGGAGGCGCGGTGCGCACAGGGGGTATCAAAAGAGGAAGCGCCACGCTATCCCACGAGGTAGCGCGCTGATGGCAACGAGCAATCGCTGAAGGGAGGACTTGCCCAATGTGTCCAGTTTCATGTGCCCAAAAGAAAAAAAGGCTCACTGCACTACAGTAAGCCCTTGAAATTCATGGTGGGTCGTGCGGGGTTCGAACCTGCGACTCTCTGCTTAAAAGGCAGATACT
>CAYJHD010000045.1:0-16688 GCA_964370015.1 uncultured Desulfovibrionaceae bacterium
GCAGGAGCCGCCCTCACATGGGCTTTTTATTCCATATTCATGCGTATGATTGGGGAATTACGCTATACCATGGCCCTATGCACCAAAAGAGTGTTTTTATATGGTGTCACCTTCATGTTGCCGGTGGTGGCATGGCAAGGGGTGACCTTTGATATGGATGTTTTTCTACGCCCCATAAATGTGCTTAACTTTTTATTTTTGGCGGTGATAGCGTCCTCCATTTGCTTTGCCACATGGTCTTGGTCGGTGAAGGTGCTTGGTGCGGTGAAAGCCAGCGCGTATATTTATCTGGTGCCCGTGGTGGCTGTATTTTCGGCGGCGTTTATTTTACAAGAAGACATCACGCCCATGGCCATGGTGGGCACCGGCCTCACATTGACGGGGCTTATTATATCTGAAATAAAAGGGAAAAAATCAAACACAGCAGGGGGCTTAAAAAATGAATAAAACTCAAGGGGGCAAATCCATTTTAACCTCCAACACCACGCTGTTATTATATTACGCTTGCGGTATGTTGTCGCTGGTCACAGGCTTTTCTTTGCTTGTGGCGGCAGTGGGGGCCTTGGTGTCGCGCTCCATGGCCTACAAAGAAGGCGTTTTGCTCACAGTGCAACATTGCACATGGATTTTGCGTTCCATCGTGGTGGTGGTGCTGCTCTTTGGTGTGGGCGGCTTTGGGGCTTTGCACTTGGTTGGCGAAAACTTTTTAACACTACCAGACACCACGCACATAGAAAATTTCACGCAGCTTTGGGCAGACCCCACCTTACGATTGGCGGTGCAATATGCCTCAGTCATAGTGTTTTTTGGGGTATGTTTGTTTTTGTGGTTTGTGTATCGCATGATTCGTGGCGCGTGTATGCTCATGCAAGCTAGCCCCCCCGTGCGTTATTAATGGTGCGTTACTAAATGACACATGCTCCGTGGCCCGTGGCGGCCCCATCCTTTGTTATTCCGGCAGGAGTGTCGGAAAATGCAGAATTTTTGGCGCATAAGGTGCAAGAAGTGGGGCTGTGTTTTTTTGAAACACGTGCTTGCCTTGCCTATACAGCAAAAGATTTACCGCCGCATTTGCGTGCCTTACCCCTGCGCTGGCATGTGCATTTACCTGTGGACTTAGATTGGTCTCGCTCGGCAAAAAAAGGCGGTGGCGGTGTGCATGCGGCCAAAACTGCCTTGGCAGTGTGGGAGAAAGCGGCATTTTTGCGCCCGCGTTTTGCTGTTTTACATCCGCCTTTGTGGAAAGAAAGTATGGATGCAGAAGGTGAGGGATTTTCGCTTGAAAGGGTGAATGAGCTTTTACAAGAATTTTTGCTTACATGGCAGTCTCAGTGTAAGATGCCCATACTTTTGGAAAATTTACCCAAGGCCGATGTGCAAAAATTGAATGCAGAGCTTTTTTCTCAGGCCAAAGGGGGCTATGGCATGTGCCTTGATGTGGGGCATATGTTGGGCTTTGGGCAAGAAGGCATCTTGCAAAGAGCAGATTTACTGCGTAGGGTTCAACTGGTGCACTGGTCTGCACCTGGCGCCTATGATGAGCATTTGCCTTTGACGCAATTCACCACGCAACAAAGGGCGCTCATGGCGCAATTGGCACCATTATTGCCGCGGCAAGCTACACATATGATAGAAGTATTTCGTTGGGAAGGCGTAGAAGCTTCTGTGGAAACACTGCGAAGCCTCATGCTTATTCCATAGCCTAGTATGGTAAGGAGAGCTAATCATGGGTAGAAAAGCAAAACTACATCAGCGTTTTTTTGAATGGATGAACGCATTACCCAAGGATGAGCGCTGGTGTATTTTAATTACGGCAGACCCCGATGCCTTGGGCGCAGCCATGGCTTTGAAACGTATTTTATGGCGTAAAGGACGAGATATAGTCATAGCCAGCACCAACGAGGTGACGCGTCCGGACAATCTGGCCATGATACGCTATTTACGCATCCCCTTGGTGCGCTGGCAGCCGGAAATGCAAGAAGAATTTCAGCGTTTTGCCATAGTGGACTCTCAGCCGCACCATAACAAAGCCTTTGAAGGCATTCCTTTTTCTCTTATCATTGATCATCACCCTGCGCCTCAAGAGTTTTGCCATGTGGCAGAATATATGGATGTTCGCCCAAAAATTGGGGCCACATGCACCATGCTGTGGCAATATTTGCGTGAATTGGACATCCGCCCCAGTAAGCTTTTGGCCACAGCCATGCAATATGGCATTCGCACCGATACGGCACTTTTTGAACGTAGCGGCACGGAAATGGATTTCAAGGCCTTTCAGTGGTTGGCACGTCATGGTGATGAAGCCCTCATGCGCCGTATTTTGCGCAGTGAATATTTGCCCGAATGGCTTCCGCTTTTTTCCCATGCTTTTCGTTCGCTGCAAACATGTAAAAAAGGCGCCTATGCCCATGTGGGTGCAGTGCGCTCGCCGGATATGTTGGTGGCCATAGCGGATTTCTTCACGCGTGTGCACGGTTTGCGCTGGGTGGCGGTGAGCGGTACGTACAATGATGGCTTGGTGATTATTTTCCGCGGCGATGGCAGCACGCACATAGGAGATATGGCGCGAAAGCATTTTGATGCCCTGGGTTCTGCCGGCGGACACAGATCCATGGCAAGGGCAGAAATTCCCTTGGAAGCTTTGGATGGAGCCAATGTGGCGGACTTCGTGTATAAAAAACTGGGCCCCAAGTGTACCAAGAAAAATAATGTCATGAAAAAGGGCTTGGGCTAAAGAACAGAGTCATTACATAAAAACTCTTCTGTATACCTATAATGTTGATAGGTTAAGAGTCTTTCTTTCCATGTGTTGTGTTTTGCAAACAAAAAATATTGACAGCGTCGAAAAAAAGGTGCTAAAAAAGCCTTGTACAAATTTATGTAGGGAAAAATAATGACCATACTTTCTTTCATCACTTCTTCTTTTTATGCTAACCAAAGCTTTATGGGCTTTTGGTTCTTTAGCTATTTTAGAAGCTCCTGTGGTGAAGGACATGCATAATTTGTTGTAAATTATATTGTTCGAGAGGCCGCAGGTATATAACCAGCGGCCTCTTTTTTTTAGCTCAAAGGACCGCCGGTGGGGCCACTTTTCATTAACTTGAGCCTAAAGGAGCATTCCCATGCAGTTAGGAAAACAAATTCGCCTTGAACGTATCATTAATCGTAGCAGCAAGCGTTCCATCTTGGTGCCCATGGATCATGGCATTACCCTTGGCCCCATCGATGGCCTTGTGGACATGCGCACCGTGGTCAATGATGTGGCAGAAGGCGGCGCCGATGCTGTGCTCATGCATAAAGGGCTCATTCGTTGTTCGCATCGCAAAAGTGGTAAGGACGTGGGCCTCATTGTGCACTTATCTGCCTCCACAGTACTCAGCCCCCATGGTAACAGAAAAACCCTTGTGGCCACGGTGGAAGAAGCCCTGTGCCATGGTGCCGATTGCGTTTCGGTGCATGTGAATCTTGGTGACCCCGATGAACGTCATATGCTCAGAGATTTTGGACAAGTGGCAGAATCTTGCGATCGCTGGGGTATGCCGCTTTTGGCCATGGTATACGCACGTGGCCCGCAGGTGACAAATGGCTACGATGCCGATGTGGTGGCCCATTGTGCCCGCGTGGGTGTGGAACTTGGTGCTGACATTGTGAAGGTGGTGTACACCGGCTCTGTGGAAAGCTTTTCCAAGGTGGTGGATGGTTGCTGCGTGCCTGTGGTCATTGCCGGCGGCGATAAGATGGATTCCACGCGCGATATTTTGCAAATGGCTTATGATTCCATTCAAGCAGGCGGTGCCGGACTTTCCATTGGACGTAATGTGTTTCAACATCCAGACCGCATAAATTTGGTACGCGCTTTACGCGCCATTGTGCACAATGATGTGCAGGTGGAAGAAGCTTTAGCCATGATGCAAGAGGTAGGTAAATAATATGACTGCCGTATGGTTCAAAAGCGTGCCCATGTGCAAAGAAGATGTGACCCTTGCGCTGGAGTCCGGCGTGGATGGGCTCATTGTGCCTACCAAGGATGTGAAAAGCGTGGCCAGCCTTGCCCGTTGCACCGTGGTCAGCGAAGAGGACATGCCCTCCAAAGCTTTGCAAAAAAAGGAAGATGAAGAAGCCTTTGTACAAGCTGTACAAAAAGGGAAAAAGCTGGTGTTGGCCGCCGGATGGGAAATCATCCCCGTGGAAAATATTTTGGCTCAATGCGATCATGTGGCCGCCGAGGCGCGTAATCTTGTGGAAGCTCGCTTGGCCGCAGGGGTTTTAGAGCGCGGCGTCAACATGGTGGTGCTCTTGCCGGAAGCTGTGGCTGAGATGAAAAGCATCATTAAGGAGCTGAAACTGTCTCAAGGAGTCATGGAATTGCAAGAAGCCGTGGTGACCAAGGTGCAAGCTGTGGGCCTTGGGCATAGGGTTTGCGTGGATACTTTGTCTCTTTTGCAAAGGGGGCAAGGCATGCTTGTGGGGAATTCCAGTGCCTTTACCTTCTTGGTGCATGGCGAAACGGAGCACAATGAATATGTGGCGGCGCGTCCCTTTAGGGTCAATGCCGGAGCCGTGCACGCTTATGCGCAATTGCCACAAGACAGAACCACCTATCTTGGCGAATTGCGCGCCGGAGAGGATGTGCTCATAGTGCATGCGGATGGTTCCACCTCCTTGGCGGCGGTGGGTAGGGTGAAAATTGAAGTGCGCCCCATGCTTCTTGTGGAAGCGAAAATAGGCGATGTGGTGGGAACGGTGTTTTTGCAAAATGCCGAAACCATACGCTTAACCCAGCCCGGAGGGCATCCCATTAGCGTGGTGAGCATCAAGCCCGGTGATAAAATATTATGCCATACCGACTGTGCAGGGCGTCATTTTGGTATGCGCATCAGCGAAGAAATTCAAGAAGTGTAATGCCATGAGTGAGAATGCTTTATCTGAAAAATTACGGCATGTGCGTCAAGAAATTGATGCTGTGGATCAAGAGCTGTTACGCATGCTCAATAAGCGCGCTTCGCTCAGCTTAGAAGTGGGCCGCATTAAGGCCGAAGAAAGCGGCGTGGCGGCATGCGCCAGTGGCGGTGCCATTTTTAAGCCGGAGCGAGAGCGTGAGGTTTTAAGCCTTTTGGCCGCCAGCAATGCAGGCCCCTTGCCGCAAAAGCATGTGGATGTCATTTGGCGCGAAATCTTTTCCTCTTCCAGATCTTTGCAAAGGCCGCAGCAGGTGGCGTATTTAGGGCCTGAAGGAACCTTCTCTTACTTTGCAGGGCTGGAATACTTGGGAAAGAGCGTGGACATGTGTCCTTTTTCCAATTTCCATGATTTGTTTCGCGCTGTGTATGATGGGCGATGCGAGTTGGGTGTGGTGCCGCTAGAAAATTCTTTGGAAGGCACCGTGGGGCAATGCTTTGACCTGTTTTACAATTTTTCTGTGTCCATTCAGGCAGAATTGCTGTTGCACATTAGGCATTCTTTATTGAGTCATGCCAAGTCCTTAAACGACATCACCCATGTGTTTTCGCATCCGCAAGCCTTGGCGCAATGCGATGTGTGGTTGCGTGCGCATGTGCCGTGGGCGGAGCTTGTTCCGGCAGAATCCACAGCGGCGGCGGCGCGTAGAGCTTTAGAAAAAGAAAGCTATGCCGCCATTGGCAATGCCACCTTGGCAGAATTACATTCCTTTGCGGTGTTGGCATCTTCCATAGAGTCCAGCGTGGATAATTGGACACGCTTTGTGATCATTGCTCGCCAAGACGCATCTTCCTTGCAGGGGCCGGCGGTGCGCAGTGCCCATGTGGTGCCTGTGGCCAAAAAGACATCGCTTCTTTTTACCCTCATAGATAAGCCTGGCTCTTTGTCTTCTGTGTTGTCTGCCTTTGCGGAGCATGGCGTGAATATGCGTAAACTAGAATCGCGCCCCCTACGTCTTTCCAGCGGCGAGTGTTGGCGATATGTGTTTTTTGCCGATTTGGAATGCGATTTATTGGAAGAACGCCATGGCGCATTGGTGCAAAAAATTCAAGGTTTATGTAATTCTTTCCGCATATTGGGATCCTATGCGGCGGCCACGCCTCAAGTGACCAATACGGAAGGAGGAGAGAGCACATGTTAACAGTTCAAGCACCTGCTTCAAAATCCATTTCGCACCGCACCCTCATGGGGGCGGCTCTCACGCAAGGTATTTCCACCGTGAGCAATGTGCTCATGAGTCGTGATATTCAATGCACCATGGGAGTTTTACAGGCCATGGGCGCCAGCATCACAGAAATGCCCGAGGCGCAGAATGCTGAGGGAACCAAATCCTTTGTGGTGTCTGGTTTGGGGGCGTGTTCTGCGCCGGTATTCCATGAAGGGGCCATTTCGTGTGACATGCATGAATCTGGAACCTCTTGTCGTTTGCTTTCTGCCATTTTAAGCACATGTCCCGGCACTTTTCGTGTCCATGGGGCAGAGCGTTTGCATGAGCGGCCTTTGCAATCCCTCACCGATGCTTTGCAAGAGCTGGGTGTGTCCATACAATTTGAAGGCCAAGAGGGCCATGCGCCCCTGTTGGTGACGGGTACGCCCTTTAGCAAAAATCATATTACCATCGATAGCGATGCTTCCAGTCAATATCTTTCCGGTTTACTCTTGGCGGCTCCGCGTAATTTGGGCGGACTCACTGTGACCCTTGGCGGCACCAAGGCTGTGTCGTGGCCCTATGTGGGGCTAACCTTACAAACGCTGGAAGACTTTGGCATAGACTTTAGCGTGGAGTGCAAAGAGGGCGAGCAGTGGCAAAAGGTGGATTGGCGAAGCCTCTCCGAAGCTGTGCCCCATGCCACACGTTTTTGCATACAGCCCAGTGCGTACCATGTGGGAGATTATGTTGTGGAGGGTGATTGGTCTGGTGCCTCCTATTTGGTAGCGGCCGGAGCTCTAGGTAAAAAATCCCTTTGTGTGCAAGGTTTGAGGGAAGATTCCTTGCAAGGGGATAGGGCCATCATGGATATTTTACAAAACATGGGTGGTTCCTTCCAATGGCACGAAGAGGGCTTGCATGTGCACCCAGCTTCTTTGCATGGTATCACGGTGGACATGGGCCATTGCCCAGATCTTGTGCCCACGGTGGCTGTCATGGCGGCCTTTGCTCAAGGGGAAAGCATCATAGAAAATTGCGCGCACTTACGCATTAAAGAATCCGATCGCATCGCCGCACCTGCTGCAGAATTGCGTAAGCTCGGCGTAGAGGTGGAAGAACGCGCCGATGGCATGCGTATTGTGGGGCTGGGTAAGGTTCCACACGTGCCCGCGGAAGCGCTTTTCTCCACCCATAATGACCATCGCATAGCCATGTCTTTGGCCTTGCTTTCCCTGCATGGGCAGACCGTGCCCATGGATGATACCAAGGTTGTGGAAAAATCCTTTCCGCATTTTTGGCAAGTGTGGGAGCGGATCTGTGCCTAGGCAAGTGCTCGTTGTGGGCAGCGGCGGGCGCATGGGATCCTACTTTTTGCGCCGCTTGCAGAAGCTGAACTTCACCGTGGGAGGCATTGATATGCCGCTTACTGAGTCTCTGGTGGCCGAGGCTTGCCAAGGGGTGGACTTGGTGCTCTTGTGTGTGCCGGCCCATGCCATGGCTGAGGTGCTCACCATGCTGACGCCACATATGGATGCCCAATGCATCTTGGTGGATATAACTTCCGTGAAGGTGCAAGCTCTGGCCACCATGCAAAAGTTTTGGTCTGGCCCCATAGTGGGTACGCATCCGCTTTTTGGCAATAAGCCTCAGCGCGGTAGTGACTTACCCGTGACCATAGTGCCCGCTCCGGATACGGCAGAAGAAGCCACGTGCGTGGTGGAAGAGCTTTTTCAAGCCTTGGGATGCCGTGTGTTTCGCGCCACGGCGCAAGAGCATGATAAAGCTATGGCCGCCATTCAGAATCTAAACTTCATCACATCCTTGGCTTATTTTGCGGCCTTGGCGCAAGATGAAAGCCTTTTACCCTATGTGACGCCCTCCTTCAAACGCAGGCAAGATGCGGCGCATAAGCTTTTAACCGAAGATGCTGAACTCTTTGCCGGCTTGTATGAAGCCAATCCTTATAGTCAACAGTTGGTGCGTCGCTACGGCACTTTTTTGAATGTGGCTGCCGGCGGTGACATTGATTTATTGGTGAATCGCGCCGCATGGTGGTGGGAATAACCATTCGCTGAAAAAGGGTAAATTACGTCGTTAGGCTTGCCATGTATCCAACCCTTTTTGCTCAGCCATTTGAAAAAATAGTATCCGCTGCGTTAGGCCTTTTGAAATAAAAAAATCCCGACATCACTGCCGGGATTTTTTATTATATTTCAATACCTATTAATAGCGGTAGTGATCAGCCTTGAAGGGACCATTCACAGGCACACCAAGGTAATCGGCTTGTTCTTGGGTCAAGGTGGTAAGCTTTACGCCAAGACGCTCAAGGTGCAAGCGAGCCACGTCTTCGTCCAACTCTTTGGGAAGGGTGTACACTTTCTTTTCCAAAGTGCTGTCGCTGGCAAGGCGGATTTGAGCAAGCACTTGGTTGGTGAAGCTGTTGGACATGACAAAGCTGGCATGGCCTGTGGCGCAACCAAGGTTTACCAAACGACCTTCGGCAAGAACCACAATGGAGCGACCACTTTTAAGGGTCCACTTATCCACTTGGGGCTTGATGTTAAGGCAGGTGATGCCGTCGGTGTCTTCAAGATAGCTCATTTCGATTTCATTGTCGAAGTGACCGATATTGCACACGATGGCTTCGTCTTTCATGCCTTCCATGTGGGCACCGGTGATAACATGGTAGTTGCCTGTGCAGGTAACAAAGATGTCGCCTTCGGATAGCGCATCTTCCATGGTGGTCACTTCATACCCTTCCATGGCGGCTTGCAGGGCGCAGATGGGGTCCACTTCGGTAACGAGCACGCGAGCGCCAAAACCGCGCATGGACTGGGCGCAGCCTTTGCCCACATCGCCGTAACCGATGACCACAACCACCTTACCGGCAATCATGATGTCGGTGGCGCGCTTGATGCCATCGGCCAAGGATTCGCGGCAACCATAAAGATTGTCGAATTTGGACTTGGTCACGGAGTCATTTACGTTGAAAGCTGGGAAGAGCAATTTGCCTTCTTCAGCCAATTGATACAAGCGATGCACGCCTGTGGTGGTTTCTTCAGAAACACCTTTGATTTGAGCGGTGAGGCGTTGGAAACGGGTTTTGTCGTTGGCATAGGAAAGGGCCAAGCGGTTCATGACAATTTGGAATTCCTTATTGTCGTACTTTTTTTCCAAGAGGGAAGGATCGTTTTCCACTTCCACACCCTTGTGCAACATGAGGGTCACGTCGCCGCCATCGTCCACGATGAGGTCAGGGCCGGAACCATCGGGCCATGTCATGGCCATCTCTGTGCACCACCAGTATTCTTCCAAGGTTTCGCCCTTCCAAGCAAAAACTTTGGCATAGCCAAGTTCAGCAATGGCGGCGGCGGCATGGTCTTGGGTGGAGAAAATGTTGCAAGAAGCCCAGCGAATGTCAGCACCCAATTCATACAAGGTTTGGATGAGCAGAGCTGTTTGGATGGTCATGTGCAAAGAACCGGTAACTTTTAAACCCTTGAGGGGCTTGGAAGCGCCGTATTTGGCAATGCACTGCATGAGGCCGGGCATTTCGCGCTCGGAAAGTTGCATTTCTTTTTTACCGAAATCGGCAAGGCTAATGTCTGCCACCTTGTAGGAAAGGCTTAAATCAATGGCTTGTGCTTGAGACATGGGAAAACTCCTTTAACTATCTTTTTTTGCCACGACCAAAAGCAGGTCGAGGTTTTTTTGTAGGTTGCTACGTTGTATATGGGCCAAGGTAAGGCCGGCTTCTTGCACGAAATTTTGCATGGTGTCTTGGTCAAAACCAAGCCAGCGATCGCCAAAATTTTCGCGCATTTTTTCATTATTATGTTTATCAAAGTCAGCTATGAACACATAACCGCCGGGGCGCAAGATGCGCTGTACTTCTTTAAGCGTATGCAATGGGCTTGAAAGGTGATGCAATACCAAATTGATACAGGCAAAATCTGCTTCGCCATCGCGCAAGGGTAAGTGGTCAAGCTCGCCAATGCGCAAGGAAACGCGCTCTTCTTGCGGAGAAGCGGCGGTGCTATTTTCCGGTGCAAAGCGGCGTCTTGCCAGCTCCAGCATGCGCGGGCTACCATCCACACCCACCACGCTGTGCGCTTTGGGGAGGATTTTTTCCAGCACAGAACCCGTGCCGCAACCAAGATCCACCGCCAAGTTGCAAGGTTGTGGCATGGCGGCGCATACGGCTTCAGCCAGGTCAAAGCTTCCGAGGATTTCTTCATTGAGCATATCCCAATCTTCGGCAATGGCATTGAAAAATTGTCGTGTGCGCAGGGCTCTTTCTTCTATGCAACGGGCGCCGAGGTGCACATCGTTTTGCATGAGGGGGCTGGCATCCACAAAGGGCAGTATGCTTTTGATGAAATCTTGCGCAGGGCCTTCTTTACTCACGGTATAAAAAACCCACAGCCCATCGCGGCGCCATTGTAATAGGTGCGCTTCGCTTAAAATCTTTAAATGTCGCGAAATGCGCGATTGTCCCATTTGTAGTATGCTCACCAATTCATTGACGGAAAGTTCATAATGGGCCAGCACATGCAAGAGGCGTAAACGCGTTTCATCGGCAAGGGCTTTGAAGTAATTTAGGGCTACGGACATATATTCCTCATGGGGTTATCAAGAAAGCTTGATATGTATATCTGCTTTTTTAAATATAGGCAAGAGGGAAATGGCAACGGTGATTTTGGCCTTGTTTTGTCTTTTTGCATATATTCTTGTGTAAAAGTCTTGCCCACAAGGGGGGTGGCATATAGTATAGCCTTATCCTGTTAGGGCAATGCTTTTTGAATATCACAGCAGAGGTTTGTATGACTTTTTCTCCCATACTCTATGCACAATTGTGCGAATTGTGCCGCGATGCGTGGCAAAGGAATTTACTTTCAGGTTTTAACGGCAATGTGTCGGTGCGTGCCGGTGAGCATATTGCCATCACTCGTAGTGGCGCAGCCAAGGGCTATTTGCGTGAAAGGGATGTGTGTATCATCAGCGCCACCGGTGCCATGGTGTATAAAGCAGAGCAAAGTGTGAAAGCTTCTTCGGAAGGTTTCATGCATGTACATATTTATGCTCAACGACCCGATATACAAGCCATTGTGCATTGTCATCCGCGTCATTTGTTGGCTTTGCAGCTAAAGCTTGGTAGCACGTGGAAGAAGAAATTTTTGCAGATACCTGTCTTTGAGGCCGGTTTGCTCAGCTCTCATTTGGGCTTTGTGGATGACTTTGCTCCCGGTTCTGTGGAGCTGGCCGAAGCGGTGGGGCAGTGCGCCGTGGATAATGACGCCATTTGGATGTCGCGACATGGGCTTACGTGTGTGGGTAGAGATTGCCGTGAGGCTTTGGCTCTTGCTGAGGAATTAGACCACTTGGCGGCGGTGCAGTTATTATCTTTATAATAGCCCCTTGAAAAAGCGCAATCTGCGTCGTCAGTATGAAAAAGTCAAGTCGCTCATGTATGTTTAATACACTTTGCGCCTTGACTTTTTTTACTTCCTTGCATCTCACACTTTTTGAATGGGCTATGAGAGAAAGGTAAGGAAAACTTTAATTGCGGCAAAATATCACCGTTGAAAATAATATTTTGCCGCAATGTATAGTTTGCATCTTTAGGAGTTCTCTACGGAGAGCTTTTTATTTATGCTGTTCTTTTTTCCCAAGATTGCACAGTGTTCTTCAAGAGCATGGCAATGGTCATGGGGCCCACACCGCCTGGCACAGGGGTGATGGCGGCGGCTTTGGGAGCCACGGAAGCATAGTCTGCGTCGCCCACAAGGCCAGCGTCGGTTCTGTTGATGCCCACGTCGATGATGACGGCACCTTGTTTCACCATATCTCCCGTGAGGAAGTTGGCCTTACCAAGGGCCAAGAAGATGAAGTCGGCTTCGCGGCATTCTTTGGCTAAGTCTGCCGTGCGGCTGTGGCACATGGTCACAGTGGCATTGGCAAAGGGGCCGGATTGGGAAAGCAATAAAGCTAAAGGACGACCCACAATGTTGGAGCGGCCCACGATGACGGCTTTTTTACCGGCGGGGGAAAGATTATAACGCTCTAAGAGCTCCATGATGCCGGCGGGGGTGCAGGACACAAAGCCGGGCAGACCCAAGGAAAGGCGACCCACGTTTTCTGGGTGAAAGCCGTCCACGTCCTTGGCAGGATCAATGGCTAAAAGGCATGCGTCGGCGTCGAGCCCCTTGGGCAAGGGAAGCTGTAGCAATATGCCGTCCACATCTTCACGGGCATTGAGCTCGGCAATGAGGCTGAGCAGAGCTTCTTGGGTAGTGTCTGCAGGCAAGCGATGGGGAACGGATATGATGCCCACATCGGCGCAGGCTTTTTCTTTGTTGCGCACATACACTTGCGAGGCTGGATCTTCGCCCACAAGGATAACTGCGAGGCCAGGAGCGCGCTTGCCGCCTTGCATGGCTTTTTGTACTTGTTCTTGTAATTCACCACGTAAGGTGGCTGCGGTGGCTTTTCCGTCAATGATGGACATGGTCTTCTCCGTCCAGAAATACTTTTTTTGATGGGTTTATGAGCTCATGCCCAGAGAGGGGCATGTTTTAAACGAAAAAGGTGGAGGACGCATCCCCCACCCTTCAAATGCTAGTCTTCGTTGAGGGCAAAATATTCTGCCATCATGGGGCCAAAATATGTGGCGCTGTCTTCCAATTCTTCTTCAATGCGTAAGAGTTGGTTGTACTTGGCAGTACGGTCGGAGCGGCACAAGGAGCCGGTTTTGATTTGACCGGCATTAACACCCACAGCTAAATCGGCGATGAAAGAATCTTCTGTTTCGCCGGAGCGGTGAGAAATAACGGTGGTGTAAGCGGCTTCTTTAGCCATTTCAATGGTATCCATGGTTTCGGTGAGGGTACCAATTTGGTTTAATTTCACCAAGATGGAGTTGCCCACGCCTTCGGAAATACCTTCGGCTAAGATGTCGGAATTGGTAACAAAGATGTCGTCGCCCACCAATTGGATATTTTCGCCAATGTTGGAGCTCAGCATACGCCAGCCATCCCAATCGGATTCGGCAAGGCCGTCTTCAATGGAGATGAGGGGGTATTTTTCGGTGAATTCAGCAAGCCAATGCACCATTTCTTCGTTTTCAAAGCTTTTGTTTTCGCCGGCCAAGATGTATTTGCCGTCTTTGTAAAATTCAGAAGCGGCGGCGTCGATGGCAAGGGCAATTTCGCTGCCGGGGATGTAGCCGGCTTCTTCGATGGCGCGAATGATATAGGTGAAAGCTTGATCGTGGTTTTTCAAGTTGGGGGCAAAGCCACCTTCATCGCCAACGCTGGTCACGTGACCGTCGGCGGCAAGCAAAGCGCGCAAGCTGTGGAATACTTCAGCACCCATGCGCAAGGCGTCACGGAAGGTGTAGGCGCCCACGGGCATGATCATAAATTCTTGAATATCCAAATTGTTGGGAGCATGTGCGCCGCCATTGATGATGTTCATCATGGGTACGGGAAGCACTTTGGCGTTGATGCCACCAAGGTATTGATACAAAGGCAAGCCAAGGAAGCTGGAAGCGGCTCTGGCAGTGGCCATGGACACGCCGAGCATGGCATTGGCACCAAGGCGAGATTTATTGTCGGTGCTGTCAAGGTCAATGAGGGTATTGTCCAACTGCACTTGACGTAATGCGTCAAGGCCAATGATGTTTTCGGCAATTTCGCCGTTAACATTTTCAATGGCTTTTAAAACGCCTTTGCCGCCGTAGCGACTTTTATCGCCATCGCGCATTTCTAAGGCTTCGCGAGACCCTGTGGAGGCTCCGGAGGGAACAGCAGCGCGACCAATATGGCCGGATTCTAGGTTTACTTCCACTTCCACGGTGGGGTTGCCGCGAGAGTCAATGATTTCACGGGCAAGAACAGATACGATGGTGCTCATGGCTTCTCCTCAAGGTTGTAGTTATTGTGGTGCATATAAGATGTGCGTGCTATTGCTCAAAATAGAGCTGGCGCAAGCCATCTAAAATCAAGTTGGGGAGCACAGAGTCAAAACAAGAGCTGACCTTTGCAATGTCTTTGGCAAAGCCGCCTGTACCCATAATGTGTACGGGCCCTTCCATTTGTTTGGCAAGGCGCTGGCTTAAGCCTTCCACCATGGCGGCAAACCCAAATAAAATGCCATGCTGCATGCTGGAGGCAGTGTCTCTGCCGGGGACGGGTTCTGTGTCCGTGGTATCTAAATTGATACGAGGTAATTTGGCAGCTTTTAGGCTTAGCGCCCCTGCTGCGGTGTGTACGCCGGGAAAAATAATGCCACCAAGATAATCATTATGAGTAATGCAGTCAAAGGTGGTGGCGGTGCCAAAGTCCACCACAATGAGGGAAGGGCTTTGGGGTAAAAGTTTTCGCGCGGCATAGGCGCACACCAATCGGTCGGCGCCCACTTCGTGAGGATTATTGTAGCAATTTTTTAGAGGGACGGGAATGTCTTGCGGCACGGTTTTAAAGGGTGCGCCCACATAGCGTGCGCAAGCTTCTTGAACCAGTGGTGTCATGCTTGGCACCACCGAAGAACAAACACAAGCTTCGAGGGAAGGCATATGCACTTGAGCGTGTTGTAATAAAGAGTACAGCGTAAGACCCAGACTGTCGGCAGTTTGGTCCGTATGCGTGCGCAAGGTGTAGGTGGTTTTTAAGCTGTCTTTAGACGCTAAGCCCACCTTGATGGATGTATTGCCAATATCAAAAAGAAGAATTTGGCTTGTCATACCTGTCCTAAAATCTTAAAATGATGATGTCATCTGTCCAGAGTAATATGCCAGAAAAAAGCTTGACGGACAAGCATAAAGTTTATAAATAGGAATTTCTATCAATAAGAACCCCTCGGAGGAAATTATGCAAGATCAAGTATTAAAAGCCATGCAAGATGCAGGTAAGCCCGTTCGCCCCGGCGATATAGCTAAAGCCTTAAATATAGACAGTAAAGATGTTTCCAAGCACATTGCAGAGCTTAAAAAAGATAATAAGGTGCATTCGCCCAAGCGTTGCTACTATGCCGCTGGCCCAGCACCTGAATAAGCTTTTGGTGTGGGGCGTGGCTTATGTTGTTGCATAGGTTGTAAGCTTCCATGCAAAAGTGTTTTTGGTAAAACCAGTTTTATCATATAAAAAAGCCCCTATACTTTTTTGCATAGGGGCTTTTTTAGTAAGCTGTTTTTAGCTTCCAGTGACAACCAATGTTTGGTGTACAAGTAAGGTTGTGTCGCTTTCGCTGTGTGTATATTCACTAAAATTGTTTTCGTGTCTATTTGCTTGCCAGCCTTGGCTAAGGCTAATGCTACCGTCTGTATTTTTGGTGATGCCCACGCCATGAAGCACTTCTTGCATGCTTTGGCCTTGGATATTGTCTCCAAGTACGGCCATTTCCATGAAAGCCTCTTGGCTTTGTTCAAACATATCAGTGACAGAGTGCAAGGCTTCTTTAGAGCCAAGTAGCACGTCTACGTCTTCGTCGTCGTCAAACTCAAGACTGTAGACGCTGTCGTTATGAGCAATGTCACTCAAATCCATAAAAATAAGATCGTCGCTGTCGATATTAACTTTGCCGCTTAGATTTGTGTGAGAAAAAAGGTCTTCTTCTTCGGCGAAAGGATCTTCGCTGTGCATGGGGCTGTAAGAGGTGTTGAAAAATGTCTCGTCAAAAATGTAATCTTGCTCTTCTTCAATGCCCATTGCGGAAGTATTTTTTTTGAAATCTGTGTTGTTTACCATGGTGATTCTCGTGAAAATGATTTCTAGATGTATGGTGTTGAATGCAACTGTGAGCGAGAAAGGAATTCATAACATCTAAGTAGGTTTTCTACTAGTATAAAAAATATGCAAGTGTCAATGCAAATAAAGCCTTGTGACGCATATTTATGAGAGTAGATGTTTGCTTTGAGATGGCTTGATGCTTTTTTTTGAAGACGGTGCGGCGTATGGTGTGCCGCACCGTGTGGGTTTTCAATGTAGGCGTTTTTTAGAGACAGCGTAGTGAATTGATAAGCGTAATAAATTCTTCCAAGCTTTCCTGCAACGTTTCGGAATTGTCGATGATGTGCAAATTTTTTACTGGCGGCAAAGAATAATTGGCGCTTTCAAGGCGTTCTTCTATTTCCTCTTGGCTTTCTCGGCCGCGAGCTTCTAAACGAGCGCGTAATTTTTCAGGCTTTACTTCCAGCAAGATGGGGATAAGGTCCGGATACAGCTTTTGCGCTTCGGGTAAGTACTCGCGCGAACCGTTTACAATAACCACCGCATCGCTACCAAGGCCCGACTCAATTTCTTGAGTTATGCCATAGTACAAGCCATGGCTTTGCCAATACATGACATAATCCCCCTGAGCTAAGCCTTCTAAGAACTCTTCTTCAGTGCAGGGGTAATGTTGTTCATCATACGACGTGGCAGTGGCAGGTCGTGTGATATGTCTTTGTGCAATGACCATGGGTCGTAACTCTGGATCTTCTTGCTCAGCAAGAGGACGCACAGCGCTAAGAAAAGCATCTTTGCCGGCGCCGGAAGGCCCCATAAGATACACTAATTTTCCATTGTTGGTGTAAGGCATA
>CAYJHD010000046.1:0-16356 GCA_964370015.1 uncultured Desulfovibrionaceae bacterium
AAGATAAGCTGGGTGAACAATTATCCCTACCGTACCCTGGAAGCCCGTTCACGGGCCGCAAGTAATAATTATGCAGATGTCAGGCCTTTAAAACGCCCCTGCTAGGGGGCAGCTGGTAGGAGAGCCTTACAGGCGCATAAGAAAAACCACCAGCTAGGCTGGTGGATTCTTACTTCTGTGCTGAAAAAGCGGCATATATTGCGTCAGACTTGCTTTTCGCTCTGGTTACGTAGTAATTCCTACGCGCCCGCCGCAAAAAAACATCGCCTTCCTTGTCTCTACCGCTTTTTGAGCACAGAAAAGCTCACGAGCTGAAAAATCCCATACAAAGCACCAACTTCTTTTTTTATTCTTAAATTTCAGATGATTACCTGGTGTTGCTGTTTCTATGAGCAAGAACCATGCAGAGCAAGGTTTTTTTCGTAGAAAGTGGCGTGGGTACTTACTTTGCGGTCTTTTTAGCATTGAAATTTCATGTGGTTACGGTCTTGGATTGAGATGAAAAATATATTGACATATTGGTAGAAACTTACTATGGGGGAAGAAACCTGTAACCTAGGAGGCTTTAAATGAAAAAATGTAAATGGTCTTTACTGGCATTGGTGTTAGCTGTATTTGTTATGGTAAGCCCTGCCACCGCTAAAACTGGCATGTCCGGTGTGTATGTGGGGGTAAAGTTTATTGACTCCATTCAAGGTCATTGGACTGATGTGAATAGTTACGATGACTTTGGCGGTTGGCAAAATACTGTGGGCGGCGGTATTTTTGTGGGTTATGATTTCTATCATAAATTTGATGTGCCCATTCGTACAGAAATTGAATATGCCTTGCGTTCTGATTGGACCGGTGATGAAGATTATCATGTGGGCACCGACAGAATAAATCTTGATGCCAAGGTCAATGTGCAGACCTTGCTTTTCAATGTATACTATGATTTCCGCAATAGCAGCGACTTTACACCTTATGTGGGTGCTGGCGTAGGTATGGCATTTGTGCGTGGATTTGCCACGGCAGATAGATATACTGCAGCTGGCGCACATGTGGCTCATGCCAGTGCTGAAGGTTACTCCACAAGCTTTGCATGGCAAATCGGCGGCGGTGTGGCCTATGCTCTCACCGAAAATGTTTCTGCTGATCTTGGCTATCGCTACTTAGGCCTTGGCCATAGCGGCGATGATATCATTGGCGGCTATAGCGGCGCCCATGAGTTTAGCCTAGGCATTCGTTTTACTTTCTAGTTTCTCTACATAGACGTATGACCCTCTTTCCCCGCGGAGAGAGGGTCTTTTTTTATGACATAGTAGAGGTTTTTGGAAGGGGAGAGGGGAAAACTTTTTCCGTTTGGAAAAGGTTTCCCCTCTCCCCCACTAAAAAACTACTCTTTCCTATCCAGCGCCCGCAAAGACACAGCCTCATGAATATGCCCATTCAAAATATTCTCAGAGCCATCAAGATCTGCAATGGTTCGCGCAAGACGTAATATGCGCGTGTAGGATCTGGCAGATAAACCAAAACCACGTACCACACGCTCAAGGGCGGCGTGTCCCTTTTGATCAAGGGCGCAGTGAGCTTCTAATAAGGTTCCAGAGAGCATGGCATTGCAAAGACATGACGTGCCAGCGTAGCGACTCAACTGTATATTTCTGGCGGCAAGGACACGCTCACGCATGGCGTCGGAACTGTTTTGCGCTGTGGAGATATCTTGGGTATTGCGTAAATCTTCGTAGGGCACGGCAGGTACTTCTATGTGTAAATCTATGCGGTCAAGCAGGGGCCCGGACAATTTGGCTTTGTATTTAGCAAGACTTTGTACAGAGCAGGTGCAAGGGTGATGCGCATCTCCATGATAGCCACAAGGGCAGGGATTCATGGCGGCCACCAACATGCATGCGGCAGGAAAAGTGAGGGATCCTCGAGCACGGGCAATGCTTACAAAGCCATTTTCTAGGGGCTGGCGAAGCACTTCGAGGGTGGATTTTTTGTACTCGGGGAGTTCGTCTAAAAAAAGTACACCGCGATGACTGAGAGAAACTTCGCCGGGCTGTGGTGTGTTACCGCCACCAATGAGGGCTATGTCAGAAATGGTGTGATGCGGCGAGCGGAAAGGACGTGTGTGTACAAGTCCTGCATCATGAGGAAGCTTTCCGGTGACGCTGTAAATTTTGGTGACCTCAAGGGCTTCTTCGAAACTGAGGGGCGGAAGTATGCTGGGGAGGCGTTGTGCCAACATGCTTTTTCCGCTGCCGGGAGGGCCCATGAGTAAGATATTATGTCCACCGGCGGCGGCGATTTCCAAAGCACGCTTGGCGGCTAGCTGTCCTTTGACGTCGGCATAGTCCAGCGCATGGGAATGCTCTTGTTGTGGACTTTGTGCCACGATGGGGCTTGGTGTTTGTTCGGCGGTGAGATAGGCCACGCATTGTACCAGATCTCGCG
Source organism: uncultured Desulfovibrionaceae bacterium (assembly GCA_964370015.1). Taxonomy (GTDB): domain Bacteria; phylum Desulfobacterota; class Desulfovibrionia; order Desulfovibrionales; family Desulfovibrionaceae; genus CAYJAD01. The sequence continues at coordinate 2,437 of CAYJHD010000046.1, forward strand.
GAGCTAGGACGGATACACCTTGCACCACAGCTGCTTCTTGGGCATTTTCTGGAGCAATGAAAATACCTTGGGCTTTTTCTTGGCGAGCAAGAATGGCCAAGGGCAAAGAGCCTTTTATGGGCTTAAGCTGTCCTGAGAGGGAAAGTTCTGCGGCAAAGAGCCAACCTTGCAAGCTTTCTGGGGGGATGATGCCAGCGGCGGCCAAAAGACCAAGAGCTAGGGGAAGATCGTAGCCTGCACCTTCTTTGCGCCTATCTGCCGGAGCAAGGTTTACGGTGATGCGTGCGGGGGGCAGTGTGAAACCACAGGCCCGAAGGGCGGAGTTGACGCGTTTTTCTGCTTCACGCACCGCCCTTTCGGCCATGCCAACCATGGTGAAATCTGGAATTCCCTTGCGAACAAGGTCTATTTCCATGTCTACCCGTAAGGCATCAACGCCGTGTAGACTTCCACTGGTTAGCTGGACAAGCATTATTCCACAGCCTTGCCAAAGCGACCTAGGCGAATGTTATCAAGACCGTTGGCAGACCAATAAATACGCCACGCTTTGCCGTGCATGGCAGATTTTTTTACCGAACCCCAAAAGCGAGAGTCTTGGGAGTTATCGCGATTATCGCCAAGCATGAAATATTCCCCGTCTGGAACGGTGTAGGGGCCAAAGTTATCGCGTGTGGGGTAAATGCCTTGGGGGTCAGAGTTACGTGTGTAATTTTCTTTGACGGCTTGCCCGTTACGATAGAGCTGCTTATCGCGCATTTCAATGACATCGCCGGGTCTGCCCACAACGCGTTTAATGTAGTCGAGGGAAGGATCTTTGGGATATTTAAATACCACCACATCGCCGTATTGCGGGTCGTCCCCTTCAAAGAGATAAGAATCCGTGAAAGGAATTTTCACACCGTAAGAAAATTTGGAAACGAGAAGATGGTCACCCACCACAAGGGTTTGGAGCATGGACTCTGAAGGGATTTTGAAAGCTTGCGCAATGAATGTGCGGATGAAAAGCGCTAAAATTAATGCAATGATAAGGGCTTCTGCATATTCGCGAAACATGGATTTTGGACTTCCGTGGGTATTTGCTGATTTGTTAAACATACTTTTTTCCATTGTTAATAAAATAATATAAGTAGGCAGTACTATGCCGTACTTTGCATGTAAGTCAAGCGCTTTGCAAAGGTGTCTGCTATTTTTTTGCTTCGAATGTATACAAATAGTTATTGTAAAGTGGGCAAAATCTTCTTTGCTGCTTCCACTAGGGGTAAGCCTGGTTTGCATGTGATGGTTAGGGGTAATGGCGTAGTCATGTTTTGTGCCATCAGATAAATGGGTAAAAGTGCCATGGGCTCAGCGGGGGCAAGTGTAATTTTCAAGGTACCGGGGTATTCCATGCATTGCTGCAGGTTTGCGTAGTTGGTATTGCTCACGCGATGCTTCCAATAGCGTATTTCCTTTTCAATGCTGGCTACGGTGATTACTTGTGCTTCTTCTAAAGAGATAAGGGCTTGCTTGCTCACACTTATGGCGGCCCTGGGAATGAGGCCTTGATCCTGGAGGTGTATTTGTATGCCTGCCAGCTGTAGCGTTAAAAGTATTTTTTGCAGCGTATTGAAGGTGTTTTCTCCAGAAAATATTTGCGAAATCTTTTGTAGGGGGAGAATGACCTGTATGCCAAGTTTGGCTTCACCCAAATTTTTTATGCCAAAGCTTGCGTTCACGGAACTTGTTTGTGTTGTGGGGAGTAGTTCGGTGGCAAAGGACGCTTCCACATCTATGAGCTGCGTACCGAGCATGTTTTGGATGATTTTACGCACCTGTGGGTCGGGGCTGATGTGCTCAAAATTTACTTGAGCCCCTTGCAATTGGGTGCTTATACGCAAGCTTGTATCCTTGAGGGCATCATAGTGGGCCTGTAGGGTGATGTTATCAAGGCTGAAGATGGGGCTTTTTTTATTAGCTTGCTCATGGGCATAGCTGAGGCCTGAGAGTTGGATTTTTGAGTTGAGGCCGGTGGAAAAATATTCGCGACCATGGGTGAGAAGCAGCTTTTCGGCTTTCGCTTCATAGGGGGTAGGAGTAAAATACGCTTGCTCGGTGAGAAGTGTCACAAAGGCAGGGGAAGGAAGCTCCAAGGGGCCCATTTGAACCTTTTCCACATGGGTATGTTGCTTCTCTTTTTGATCGTTCATGGTGGTCTGAGAAGCTATACCAAATATTTCCATGGAGGCTATGTTTTTGGGATTTAGATCTTGAACGGTATAGCTTTCGACGCTGATGGAGTTTTGCCATTGCGCTGTTTTTACGGTGCTGATGCCATGAGTAACTTGAAGTTGCGCCACGTACATATCCATAAAGGCAGCCATGTAAGCAGCTAAATCTTTTTGGGCTGCGGCCTCAAGTACTTTTCCCACATTTTGCTTCCAACCTAAAATGCGTAGGCTTTTATTTTGTGTACTATAGTGTGTTTGCTGGGCAGTGTATTGGGTTTGTAGGTCGTTTATAATAACTTCATCGGCCACAAGAGGATGCCCTTGAGTTTGTGTTGAGAAAGCTTCGAGTTGGGGATTGATAGCCGTGATGCTGGCCGCACTAAAAGACCCTTCGGGCGCATAAGGAATGGAACCACTGAGCCCTTGGATTTCTAGCTTGTCTTTAATAAAGCTAAAGTGCACATTTTTAACTTGAATATTGTGCTGTTCAAGATTTTGTTTAATGGTGTCTTCTGTATGTTTTTCCAGAAAATATATGCCAATTGCAGGTATGGCCACAAGAGCTATGAGGCAAGAAATGAGAATTGTACTACGTTTTGACATGAGAGTTTCCTTATGGGGATTTTTCTATTTTATGTGTTCTATGTGAGATGGAAAGTGTACATGACTTTGGTGTTTTGTCAAAAAAAAGCCCCTGAGTCTTATTGCTCAGAGGCTATTTTTTTGTATGGTATTGTTTATGATATTTTTGTTTTGTCCAACCAAAAATCCAAGGCTGAGAACAAAATATTTGGCGAGATGGGCTTGGTGATATGATCGTTCATGCCGTGGGCTAGGCTTTTTTCCTTATCTCCTGTCATGGCGTGTGCAGACATGGCAATGACGGGAAGTGTGGCCCATTGTGTTTGTTTTCGAATATTCTCTGCGGCGGTGAGGCCGTCCATGACAGGCATTTGAATGTCCATGAGCACTAAATCATAGCTTTTCTGACTCAGCATATCTAAGGCTTCTTGGCCGTTGTTGGCAATGTCTAAGGTGTAACCGGCGCTCATTAAGAGTTCTTGTGCAATGAGCTGATTAATTTCATTATCTTCCACGAGTAAAAGATGCCCTGCGCGTTCTTGTTCTTCTTTGCTCAAAGCCATGGAAGGAAGTGTTGACGCTTCTTCTGGACTGGCAAGGTCAAAGCATGCGGTGAAGATAAAGTTTGAGCCTTTGCCCGGAGTGCTTTCTACCCAAATGGTTCCTTGCATCATTTCCACAATGCGCTTGGAAATGGTAAGGCCAAGACCTGTTCCGCCGTATTTACGCGTGACGGAAGTATCGGCTTGGGTGAAGGCATCAAAAAGCGTGTCCATTTGACCTTGGTTAAGACCTATACCAGTGTCAGATATGGTGAATTGACAACATAATTTATTATGCCCCACTTCAGTGTGGGATACAGCAAGGTGTATGCCGCCTTTGTGGGTGAACTTAATCCCATTGCTTAAAAGATTTAATAGTACTTGTTTTAAGCGCAAAGGGTCGCCCATGAGAGGAAGATGTGCTTTTTCATCCACGCTCATGGTGAATGTGAGGCCTTTGTCTGACAGGGAATGGTCAAAAAGATGTTCCAATTCACTACAAACATGTTCAATGCTAAAGAGGGTGTATTCCATTTCTAGCTTGCCGGCTTCAATTTTTGAAAAATCAAGAATATCATTGATGATGCGCAATAGCTCGTTGGTGGAGAAAAGGGCCTTTTCCACATAGTCTTTTTGTGCACTGTCAAGTTCGGTGCCGGAGAGAATGCGTAAAAGCCCCAAGATGCCATTCATGGGCGTGCGCACTTCGTGGCTCATATTGGCCAAGAAGTCGCTTTTGGCTTGCGCACTGTTTTCTGCGGCTTCTTTGGCCAAGTGCAATTCGTGTAAAATACGTTTGCTATCGCGTAAATCGTGCCCATAACCGATGAAGATATCTTCATCTTCGCTGAGCTTAGCGCGCACCAATGTCATTTCCATGGGTAGAGCTTCATTGCCCTTGGCTATGGCCATAACTTCAAAGTGCGCATACCCTTTTTTGGTGGCTTCTATGAATTTTTCTCGGGCAAAAGCATAGGAATCTTTCCCCGAAGGCTGTAATTGGGGCACCATGTTAACAAAGTTTTTCATGTACTCTTCTTTGTTACCATAGCCTGAAATTATTACGGCATTTTCATTGCAGTCCACCAACTCAAAGCTGGAAGTCCAAATATTAATGCCCCAAGGTATGCCGTCTAAGATGGCACGGGTGCGTGCTTCTGCCATTTGTATTTTTTTCTTATGCGCTTGTTCTTGGCGCAGGTCGTGTACATAGCCAATGGCCATATAGTCATTGCCATGTTTTACACGCACAACAGTTACTTCGCAAGGCACTGGGTCGCCATTAATATCTATACCCATCCAAGGGCCAGAGGATTTTCCTTCTGTAAAACAGGTCATAAGATGTTGTTGCATCATCTCTAGAGACCTTACGCCATCGGGCTGAAATTCGGGTATGAGCTTATAAAAATTTTCCACAAAATCACTGGCTTTTTCCAAGGCAAAGTTTTTGGCTAAGGCTTGATTCACCGAGATAAGGTTATAGTTATTGTCCCAAATAAGTGTACCCAGAGGGCAGGTGTCCAGCATAAGCTTGGTGTACTCATCGGCTTCGCGTAGTTTTTGTATATGCTCTTCTTCGTCGCGCAAATCTTTGAGGAAAGCCAATACGACGGTTTCATTGTGCAAGGTGGCGCGGGTAAAGGTCATGTCAAAGGGAATGATTTCGCCTTTAAGATTTTTATGTTGCCAAGGGGTGCGGAAATGACCTTCTGTTAAAGCTTTTTGAAAACAGTACGGTCCGTATTCGGAAGATTTAAGACCATTGGCTTGATATTCTGGATGTAAATTAAAGAAATGTTTTTTATATTCGTCTTTGTTTGCTAAATCCAAAAGGCGTGTGGCGGCGGTGCTGGTTTCAAGTAGATTCATGTCTTCAGACCATATGTGCACAGCCAGTGGCATGGTATCAAGCATAAGTGACATGCTATCTAGGGCAAATTGTTCTTCTTGATGGGCTTGTTCCAACTCTTTGATGGTGGCGGCTAGGGTATTTTCCAAGGTTTTTTGTTTGCTCACATCCACAATGACACCCACAAGGCCCTTTTCTTGCGCATCGGCTGTTTGAAAGCTGCGGCTCCAATAGAGGGTTGGTTTAGCTCCACTGGCTGTACGAAAAATTTTTTCGTAATGCACGTCTTTTATGTGGGAAGCCAAGTCGTCATCTTCGTTTTTTGGGGAGGCTTGCTTGTTTTTTTCCAGTGTTTTGGCTGTGAGTATGGAATCACCCAGCATACTTTTTCTGTTAACGGAAAAAAAATCTTCGTAAGCTTTGTTGATAATACAAAACCGCGCAGTATCATCTTTAGCAAATACAGGTATGGGGATAGCGTCCACCAAGGCTTCCATATAGGAAAGCTTTTGGCGTGTAAGGGTAAGTTCCTCCAAAAGTTTTTCATAATCTTTTTGAGAAACAGTGGGGAGCGTCGAAGGATTTTTATTTTCCATAAATATCTCAGTGTGTTGGCGAGGTGAAAAAGAGGGTCGAGTATGGCCTTGCCCTCGTTTAAGGGGATAGCAAAATACATTTTCTTGATTTGCGAATGGAATGAATAACGTACAGATAAAAAATTGTGAGTACTTGCATAAAACGATTAAATAAAACTATACTAATTCAGTATTTTTTTCAAGGCAAAAATATGGCCCTCGTCATGCGCCATGAGGGGATGTATAAATGACTTTAATGGTGTGAGAAAAATACGTATACTTGATGTTACTTGTTGGCATCTTGGGAGCTATGACTTGACAGATTCTGGCTCTAAAAGGCACACTGATACAAATTTTGTTGTATGATGGCGCTTTGTATGGCGCATACGTGTAAAATATTTTTAGCATATAACCGTAAGGAAGTGTTTCATGTCCATAGAAGTTTTCAGCATTGGCCCCTTGGAAACCAATTGCTATGTGGTCTATCAAGAAGGTTCTGCCGTGGTGGTGGATCCAGGCGGTGACCCTGCACCGGTGATAGCCTTTTTACAAGAAAAAAATCTCACGTTACAGGGTATTTATTTAACCCATTTGCATTTTGACCATATGTACGGCGTGGCAGATTTACATGCAGCCACCAAGGCTCCCGTATATATGCCAAGTGATGATGCCTTCATGCTAGAAACGCAGTACAGCCGCGGTGGCATGTGGGGGTTTCCCGATGTGAAAGCCTTTGATGCCGCGCCATTAAACACAGGAAAGCATACGGCAGGCGCCTTACAATTTGAAGTGATGCACACCCCAGGTCACTCACCGGGCAGTATGTCTTTGTATTTTCCACAGCTTTCTTTAGTGTGTACCGGCGATGTGCTTTTTTATCGCTCGGTGGGGCGTTCTGATCTTCCCGGAGGCCATTTGGATACGCTTATTGAGTCCATCAAAACGAAACTTTTTGTGCTTCCACCTGAAACCATGGTGTATCCAGGACATGGGCCGGAAAGCAGCATTGGCGATGAAATGAATAATAATCCTTACTGTGGATCTTTCGTACGCTAATATGTCTGTGGTGATTTTGGCTTGTAGCCCACGTGCGGGCGGCAATTCCGATGCCATGGCTCAATTGGTGGCACAAGGCGTACGGCAAGAGGGAAAAGAAGCGCATGTGGTGTATTTGCGTAATTATTCCATCCTGCCGTGCACGTCTTGTGGCACCTGCTTTCAGCATGCCGAACAACGATGTATCTTGGAAAATAAAGATGACGCAGAGCGCCTCTTTCAGCTTTTGGAAGGGGAAAGCCCTGTGGTTATGACAGTGCCCATTTATTTTTATCACGTACCGGCTGTGTTAAAGGCCTTGCTGGATAGGGGGCAAAAGTATTGGGCCAAGCGTCACGCTACAGAGCAAGATACTACTGCCGTGCAAAAGCCTGAAAAACATCTTTATCCTGTATTGGTGGCGGCGCGCCCTCGTGGGGAAAATCTTTTCACGGGCACAGTACTTTCTTTGCGTTTGTTTGGGGAGCTTTTTCAGCGCACCGTGGGGGAGGGCTCTTTATGGCGCGGGTATGACGGGCCGCAAGAGTTTTTAGCCGATGCACAAGCTTGTGAGGCCATGGTGGCTTTAGGGCGGGAAGTGGCTCAAGAGAAGAATGGCGAGGTACTTTTATAAAAATCCATAGGGTGGCAAGGTGTTCCTTTTTAGGTCAAAGAAAGGGGAGATATCATGGGCAATCTTCGCAAAGAGAGTTTTTTATCCCAAGATGTGAAGCGCATACCTTTATCTTTATCACGACGTGTTGCCTTGGGAGTAGAGCGTTTTTGGGCGCATTTTTTCTCTGATCGCCTTTGCTCCGTGTGTCATAAGCCCTATTATCCTCCTCTATTGCAGAGCCCGCGTGCTGTGCAAAATTTTCTGTGTGCTTCCTGTTTGGCAGCCCTGGACCCCATATCTTTTACACCCTGTGCTTTATGCGGACATGCTCTCCCCCAAGGAGTAAGTCTTCCCATATGTATCGCGTGTCAGCATAATCCACCTCCGTGGCAATCTTTGCACTATTTTGGGCCGTATTCTTCATTGCTCAAGGCGCTTGTTTTACAGTATAAATATGGCAAGAATTTTTCTTTAATTCCTCTTTTGGTGGCTTTTTTGTACGAAACAAGCTTGTCATTGCCCATTTGCGATATACTTATTCCTATGCCACGCCATGAAAAACGCTTGGCGGAGCAGGGATACAATCAAATGGTGGAATTGTGCCGCATGTTGCAAGAGTGGATATCTCTCCCCTTGGACACGCACGCATTATATCGTACAAGATATACACCGCCGCAAGCGGGACTACGCAAGCGTGACAGACAGAATAATCCGCGTGAAAGCTTTGCAGCGCGAGATGTACAGGGCAAAAATGTCCTCTTGGTGGATGACGTCATGACCACAGGAGCCACTGTGTACCATGCTTGTCTTGCCTTGCAAAAGGCTAAGGTGGCCTCCATCACGGTGCTTTTGCTGGCTCGCGCTGAAAAATAGCTTTGAGTTGGAATATAAATCTTGTATCATACGACTAATTATTAACAGAATAGCATTTTTTCTCATGGGAGAGAGTATGAAAAATATTTTTGATGTGGTGAAAGGTGGAAATTTTGCGGAAATAAGCCAAGGACTCAATACTGCCCTTGGGGGTAAACTTGATACCGTCATGAAAAATGCCGGCTCCATGACCAAGGGCTCAGCCCCTTCCATGCCAAGCGGACTCAATGGCGTGGGTGGTCTTTTGGGTGCCACTGCTGTGGGCGGAGTACTGGGTGCGTTATTTGGCGGTAAAAAGGCAGCCAAGAAAATGGCCAAAGGTGCCGTGCTTGTGGGCGGTACTGCCGCCGCAGGTGCACTAGCATGGAAATTTTATCAAAAGTGGGCTGCAGGCCAAGGTCAATCCAGTCCTACCGCTTCCACGTCCTGCGGGCAATTTGGTGATGCTCCGGTAGCTCCACCGGTGCAACAAGGCGCGCAGCCAGCCCCTGCCACGGCTGTGGAAGATTCTACGGCCTTGATTTTACTTGAAGCCATGGTTTTTGCCGCGCGTGCCGACGGGCATATTGATGCAGAAGAGCAAGCCTACATTCATAATGCCGTGGAGGCTTTATTCCCCAATAAAGAAATGGCGTTAGTGCTCAACGAAATGCTGGAAAAGCCCATCGATCCGCTATCCTTGGCGGCCAAGGTACAAAATCCCGAAGAAGCGGCAGACTTGTATCGTTTATCTTGCGCAGCCATCAATGTGGATTCTTTTATGGAGCGCAGTTACTTGGATGGTCTTGCCAAGGCACTTAACTTACACGATTCTCAGAAGAACACCTTGGAGCAAGAAGCCGCCGCTGTGCGTCAGTCCATGGGAGAATAGCACGCTCTTTACATCTATGATTTTTGGGGCCTTGCTGTTGTATGACACAGGGCCCTTGCCATAAAACACCCACCTCGCTTTTGCCCTTTGTTAAGATTATAACAGGGGTCTTTTCTCTGGTATTCTCCAAAAACAGCGTAAAAAAATGAAATTTGGCCACCTTGCCACGCATTTCATCTTAGGATAGTATGAATTATTCTCTTAACTGTTTTTCAAGAAGGCATATATGCGATTATCTACCAAGCTTATTTGTTTAACTGTGTTTTTGCTCTTGGCATTTGCAGGCTTAGGTTTTTTTAGTATTATGCAATTACAACAAGTTAACCAAAAAGCCACTGATGTTTCCATTAATTGGTTACCCTCCACCGTCAATGTGCAGCGCATAAACACCTTAACCTCCGACTATAGAATATATGAAATAAGTCACTTGTATAGTAGAGATTTAAAAACCATGGAGAAGTTTGAGCAGGGCAGAATAGGCTTGCTCAACGAGCTCACCATGGTGAGAAGAAATTATGAAGCCCTCATTTCTTCTGCTGAGGAGCAGGCCATTTATGATACTTTTTCCGGACAGTGGGAACGCTATTTGGAAATGAGTGAAGAGATACTCTTCATGTCGCAGCATAATTACATGTCGCAAGCCATTGATTTGTTGCAAGGTGAATCGCAAAAGCTTTTTGATGAGCTTTCCAATCAACTTATGCTGGCTGTAATACTCAATAGAGATGCCGGTTTAGATGCCTCCACAGAATGCGATGCCGTGTTTGAGCGTTCTTTCCTGCTTATTTATCTGAGTCTTGCTTTTATTATTGTCATGTCTGCCTCTGCTTGTGTGTGGGTGATAGTGACCATTAACAAGCAATTGGGCAAAGATCCCGGCGAGCTGATACAAGTTACCGGTCGCGTCATCAATGGCGATTACGACATGGAAGACCATACCCAGCAAAGCGGCGTGTATAAGCATGTGCTTTCCATGGTGGCAACATTGCGTCATCATATTGAACATGCTGAAAGAAATGCTCAGGTGAAGAGTGAGTTTCTTGCCAATATGAGCCATGAAATTCGCACACCCATGAATGGTATTCTGGGGCTTTTGTATTTGCTTTCCAAGACAGACCTAGATGCAAAGCAAAATGATTATGTGAAAAAATCCCTTTTTTCCGCACAGAATTTATTGCGCATCATCGATGATATTTTGGACTTTTCCAAAATGGAAGCGGGCAAGCTAGAGCTGGAAAAAATTCCTTTCACCCTCAATGCCATATGTGAAGAGATTGTCACTTTATACGGGCCCAAGGCGCAAGAGCGGCATTTGCATCTTAAAATTCAAGCTTATGAGCATCGCAATACGGTGATTTTGGGCGATCCGTTACGCATAAAACAAGTGCTTTTTAATTTGGTGAGTAATGCGCTGAAGTTCACGGAGCAGGGCGGCATTGCGGTGAGAATTGAATGCCAACCCACCCATACGGGCGAGTTGCACTGTGCTTTTTCTGTGAAAGACAGCGGTATAGGCTTGAGCCCCGAGCAGCAAGAAAAACTTTTCTCTGCCTTTACGCAGGCGGACTCTTCCACCACGCGCAGATATGGCGGCACAGGGCTTGGCTTGGTGATTTCTAAAAAAATTGTGGAATCCATGCGCGGTAAACTCTGGGTGGAGAGCAAGCTTGGAGAGGGCGCCACCTTTTGTTTTGCCTTGACCTTGCCTCGTGTGGGTAGTGCTCCTGCCGTTGAGGTGCAGGCCGTGCCTGTGCAAGAGGAAAACACAAAGCAAGATACTGCCCATGAAGCAGGTCAACATCGCCCGGCGCATATATTACTGGTGGAAGATAATGAAATTAATCAGCTCATAGCCCAAGAGCTGTTACTGGAAAAAGGCTATACGGTGGATGTGGCCTCCCATGGGCAAGAAGCTGTGGATATGGTTGCTGAGCACAGGTATGCCATTGTGCTCATGGACATACAAATGCCCATTATGGATGGTCTAACGGCGGCTAAAAAAATTCGCCAAGATGCTGCCCATGATGATGTGGTGATTATTGCCCTGTCAGCCCATGCCATGGAAAGCGACCGTGAACTGAGCTTGCAAAGCGGCATGAATGATCATATTACCAAGCCCATAGACCCACAACAATTGTATGCCACATTGGATAAGTGGTTACGCCCAAAAGGCTAACCTACAGCGACTTGTTCGATGGGTTGCCAATGCCCTCCATAAAACAAGAGTGAGCGATTTCCCTTACAAAAGGCCTCTCTTATATTTCTTCACACCACGTGATGTTATATAAGCATTTGTAAGGGGCTTCGCTCACTTTCTTACGTATAATATAAGCATAAATTCTCTCTTGCCAAGGTGTGAAGGGCAGGTTTTCTTTGTTCATGCGCGTTCATCTCTTTATGGACGGCTTTGTTTTGTTCACGCCCATGGTTTTTTACCGTATTCCTACTGGTTTTGCGCCATATGTCATGGGGATTTTTCCCACAAAAAAGCCCCCCGAGGCCGAAGCTTCGAGGGGCTTGTGTTTTAGGTTTTAGCTAAGAGGCTTAGAAAGCACCATCGCGTACCAAGATGGTGAGCATATCACCATTTTCGTCGTTCTTGGTGAATTGGGTAAATGTATTACCACCAACATTCACAGTATCAGCGCCTTGGCTCCAACCCGTGAGGTCAGCCTTCACTCCAGAATCCTGCTGTTCTTGTAAGGCTTTGGCAGCATCCACATTGTCACCCAACATGATGATGTCAATGTTGTTGATGTTTGTAGCATCTTTAAGTTCCGTTGTGATGTTATCCACACCGGCCAAGAGAATGTCTATGCCTTCACCGCCGTCGATGTCGGAGCTTAAAATCTCATCGATGTTAGGCAGAACAATGATGTCATGTCCTTCGCCACCGAAGATCTTATCTCCTTTACCGCCAAAGATGGTGTCGTTACCGCTACCGCCAAGGATAATGTCGCTACCGGCACCGCCGTGTAAAACGTCATCACCACCAAGGCCAAGCAGGATGTCGTCGCCATCGCCACCGAAGAGTACGTCGTTGCCGTCACTGTCGCTTTCCATGCCGTCGGCAAGGTATTTGAGTTTCTCAATGTCGCCTTGAGCTGCGTCAACAAGAGCTTGTGAAAGCGCAAGTGCTTCGTCTGCTGTACTTCCACTCTTATCGTCGTCAGTAAGAGTTGTGAGAGCTTCCTTGGTATAATCTTCATGATCTAAGCCAAGTTCGTCAGCCAACTCCTCGAGTTGATTGATATTACCGTCACCGATGAGTAGATCCTCACCACCTTGACCGAAGGCTGTATCATCTCCGGCACCGGTGATAATAATGTCAGCATCAGCGTCGTCAACAGGTTTACCTGTTGTGGCATCAATCTCTGTTTTAAGACCGGCAAACCACTCTGGGTTATTGGTTACATATTTCAAAGCTTCGTTTACAGAAACTAAGCTTTCGTCAAGGCCTGTTGCCGTTATGACAGCGGCTTGGATTTGAGCAAGTGTCATACCACCCATAACAAAGTCATCACCGGCTTCGGTATCAGCCACGTTGGTATCCGTAGCATCACCGCTCACACCTCCGGGTCTTGGTGCAAAGAGTTCGCTTGCATCTGTGGTTACTATGAAGTTACCGCTTCCAAATATCGTGTTAAGCGAATTGGTCAAGGTGTTTCCGGAGCCAAAGCCCACTGCCAAGAATTCACTGTTTTCACCTTTGAGTACGCCGTCCATCATATTCTCAACGGCAGACTGCGCACCGGTCACATCTGGGTTCTTTAAGCTACCGTCTGGGTTGGTTGCGGTAACGCTATCAGGGTTCCCGTCGCCACCCACACTAACCGTAGCAGAATCTGTCTTCTTGCCATTGGTTGCGGTAAGCGTCCAGCCTCCTTTATCATTGGTGGAAAGAGTAAGGGTATAGCCTTGGTCAGTCCACGTATCTCCGGGAAGCTTTCCGTCAATGTCAAAGGTTTTATTATCACCAACGCCCCAGTCAAAGTACAGCTTAACAGAATTGTTCATATTGTACGAAGGCGCACCGTCGGTAATAAAGTACACTTTGTTATTCTCTGTACCGTTTGGATCAACTTCTTTGAGCCATTCATTGGCAGTGCCAAGAGCTGTTTCGTAGTTTGTCCCACCACCTGTTTGGATATTACCATCACTGTCGGATAATTCAGCAAGGACAGCCTCAGAAGCAGATGTATAGCCATGCTCATCACTAGGATAGATTTCTACGTTTTCGCCCTTACTGTTCTTAGCGAATACTTTGCCATCTTCCAAAATAAACTCATGGGATTCTGCAGTTTTTTCGAAAGGTACAACTTGCAACGTGATGGTACCGCCATATTTTCCTTGGTTGGCGTGGTTGTACAAGGTGTCATTGATGAAATCTTCAAGCGCGTCTTGCATAGTGGACTTCATATCCCCAGAGGAACCATTTGCAGCCATGGAGCCGGAAGTGTCTAACACAATAGATACATTGTAATCAAGTGCGGGGTCGAATTCACCTGAAGTACCTGCTAAGCCCACAGCGTCATTACCGGCCGGAGGAGTATAATCCCAGTCAGCTTTTACCGTAGTTGTTGCAGTGTCACCATCGGCATCGGTAATTTTGATATCGATATCTTGACCATCTTTAGACTTAGGTACAGTCACACCCCAATTGTCGTCAGTGCCTTCGGTAAGTTTTACATCACCAAAGCCAAGTACGGTATTGCCATTTTCTTCCGTTACAGTAACACCGGTGGTGCTTTCCCACGTTGTACCATTCCA
>CAYJHD010000047.1:0-16204 GCA_964370015.1 uncultured Desulfovibrionaceae bacterium
GCCCGTGACCAAATCTCCCGTGCCGCCTATGGCTTCCATGCTGGGCACCGAAGGGGCATTCACCGTGTCTACTATCTGGCCATTTTCCACAATATAGTCCACATGGCCTTTTATGATTAAATTCTTAGCCACATTGCCGTGCTCCAAAGCTCTAGCAAGTAAATCCTCTACCCCCTCTGGCCTATCCAAAAGAAATCCACGTGTATAAAAAGGATGCGGTGCCAGTTCATCGGCCAAAAATGCCATTTCGCCCACGTCCGGCGTAAACAAATCATAAGCGTCTGCATAGCCACTCATCTTGGCCACATACATAAATCCTGCATCGGCCACCAGCGTTGGCCGCTCGCGCCCTTCTTTGCTGTCAGCATAGCCGTCCACCGCCATGAGCACTTTATTATGCCAGTCCACATCGGGAAAAAGATAATGAAAGGTAAGCCCCTGCACTTGCCATTTATGCATGTGCTCTGCCATAAACGCATATACAGCACGGCTACCATCACCCTTGCCTTTATCACCACCGCACAAAATATACGGAGCTTCCTTTCCCATATGCGCGCACACCAGCGACGCCGCCGTGGCCAAAGTCTCCACACCACGCTCTATGCGCAATGCCTGCCCTTGCGGCCCAAGAACAGTGGAACCTTCCACGCCATAGGACCCAAAAATACACTCACCTTCCGGCACTTGGGGCGATGTTCCCATTATGAGCCACATAATAATCTCCTCGCTTCGGCAAAGGCCTTTTGTAATGAATAGCAGCACAGCGTTTGCCCCATATGACGTGGCTCAGTGGCTTCTTCCAAGGTGAGCCCCACCAGTTTATGAGCCAGATACGGCACATCGGGACAACCACCGCCGGAAATATTCACTATGAGCCTGCTTTCTTTTTCCACCGTAATTTTCATATTGGCGGCGCGCACCATGAGCCATTGTCCATAATCATGCACATGATACAATGACACAGGCGCAAGCACATCATGAGCCAAGGGCAACACTTGTAAGGGGGCCTGCCCCTTTTCTCGCAAGCACTGCAAAATGGCCATTTCATACATGAGCTCAAATACTAAAATCATGTCACAACCGGAGTGCAAATCCGGCGGCGGCCCTTGTACTTCCACCGAAAAACCGGCATCACGTAACATATTTTCTGCAGCGATGACTTCACCTGTATGAGCAAAAACCAGCATACCTCTATCAGAGATACGCACCGCATTCTCTTGCTTTTTTGAAGAGAAAAAAGATTTCAAAGATTGTAAAATTGACATGATATATATTAGCTCGTTTTAAAAGGGTGGGGGTATGGGGTAGGGAACACTTTTTGGCGCTAACAAACCGACCCAAAGGGCGCCAAAAGCGTAGCCGTTGCCGAGTTTGCTCGGCTTACGGATATGGGCGCCTAGGCGTTTTCCCTCCCCCATAAAAAACAAAAAGCTCACAAACAAAATTATTTCTTGCTTAAATTCAACACAACCTTGTGACCGTCTTTCACTTCTTGCACTTCGTAGCCGTTATTTTGTGCAGCTCGAGTGACGTTTTCAAGACTGGCTTCATTATCCACCACCACTCCCAACTCTGTCGGAGCTTCAGTCTTCATGCATTGCAAGACTAACAACACAGGCTGTGGGCAAGATAGGCCCGATGTATCGATGATTTTCATTATGCGCTCCTTTTGCTTTGCACAAAGCCAATGACTAAACAAATAACAAGACCCATGATGGTGGCAGCAATGCTATTGGGCCCAATACCCGCTGGAGAAGCAGCCACACCTAAATTATGTGCCAAGGCTGCGCCCACAAGCATGCCCACCACGAAAGTTGCCGCGTCGTTATCACCCTCGCCTGACATGAAAAGCTGACGCCCAGGACAACCGCCTGCCAAAGCCGAGGCAAGACCCACCACCAGCATGGCCATGAAGTTCCACAAAGAATCATCGTGGGCCACAGGTTGATTGACAAAGCCGGGATTAAAGGAGCCAAAGACGACATTCAACATAAGAGCTGTAGCCAGCATGGATATGAGTCCCAGTAAGAGGTGAACATGGCGGAAAAGAACAAAATCACGTATGGCCCCCATGGTACAAAAACGACTGCGCTGCGCGAGCACACCCACCACAAGACCTATGCCGAGGGCAATGAGCACAGGAGCGTGTTGTGCACCTGGACCTTTAACAGAATAGTTAATTATGCCAGATTTGGCCTCACCGCTGATTTGGGGAAAGAAGTACAACAAAGAAAGAATGGCCAGCATGAGCGCAGGGAAAATATATCCTGCCACGGACGTGGTGGCCTGATTTCGGCCAAGGGAGAATCCTCGCTTAAAGAAAAACGTGCCTATGGCAATGCCCACAAATATGCCAGAAAAACCAAATATGGCATTGGCATCACCGCCGGCAAGGCGCAATATGGTTCGCCACGGGCACCCAAGAAATACCAACGCAGTCAATGCTGCAATGATACCCAAAATAAAACGAATAATGGGCGAAGAGCCACCTCTGGCCTTAAATTCCTTGGTCATGAGTGCTGCGGCAAAAGCGCCCAGTACCATGCCCATGATCTCTGGGCGCAAATACTGCACCACAGCGGCAGAGTGTAAACCGAGAGCACCGGCTATGTCGCGATTAAAGCACACTACGCAAAGGCCCATATTGGCCGGATTGCCCATGTATTGAAGAAAGAAAGCCAGAGCACCAATAAGGGCCCCAGTGAGAATGATGCCAGCACGTGTGGCAAAGATATTTTTAAGCATATATACCTCGAAAGTAAAAGCAATTCAAGTTAGCTTGAAAAACGAGGGATATATGTGAAGAATGTCCTAAGGACACAAAGAAAAACAACGCATTTTACCCACGTTAACCAAGACCTCATCACGTGAAGTTCTTAAAAGTCGTCAGGTAAAATGAAATTGTTGCATAGTAATTTAAATTTCTCTTATAAATTTCCCCCCAACTAGCACCCCATAAACGCGTTTTGGGAGAGGATGGGGGGTGTGGGGGGAAGGAGAACACTTTTTGGCGTTAGCAACCGACCCAAAGGGCTTGTAGCCGTTGGCGCTTTAGCGCCTTACGGATATCGCGCGCCTAGGCAAGGGTTCTCCTTCCCCCCATAAAAATAAATACTCAAAAGGGAGAAGCCGAAGCTTCTCCCTCATATATACCTAGATGCTTAGGCGCATGACGGCTCTTCTTAGAGCCAACTCAGCGCGATGCACATCCATGTTATCTTGTTTTTGAGCTAAACGCTCTTCAGCACGTTGTTGGGCTTTTTGCGCACGGTCCTTGTCAATATCCTTGGCAAGTTCGGCAGATTCTGCCAAAACAGTGACCACATTATCATTTACGTCGGCAAAACCACCGGAAATGAATACATGCTCTTGTTTTCCGTCTTTATCAAAGCGCAAAACACCTACTTTCAAAGCTGACAGTAAGGCTACGTGACTTTTGAGCACGCCGAACTCACCATCAACACCAGGGCAGCTCACATAGTCCACAGACTCTTTCACTACCTGTTTATCGGGTGTAACCACTTCTAATTGAAGCGCCGTACTCATAGCAGCTCCTTATTGACCCTTACGTTCTTCGTACTTAGCCACTGCCATTTCTATGCCGCCGAGCATGTAGAAGTCACCTTCTGCCAAGTGGTCATATTCACCATCAAGAATGCCCTTAAAGCCTTTGATGGTATCAGTGAGCTGTACGTATTGCCCGGGGGTACCGGTAAAGGTTTCTGCCACGTGGAAAGGCTGTGACAAGAAACGTTGGATACGGCGAGCACGTGCCACAACAACTTTGTCGTCGTCGGACAATTCGTCCATACCCAAGATGGCGATGATGTCTTGTAAGTCTTTGTACTTTTGAAGCACAGACTGCACTTGACGAGCCACAGCATAGTGTTCTTCACCCACAACGTTGGGGTCAAGAATACGAGAGCTGGAGTCAAGCGGATCCACCGCAGGATAGATACCAAGTTCTGCAATTTGACGAGAAAGTACGAGAGTACCGTCAAGGTGCGAGAATGTGGTAGCTGGGGCCGGGTCAGTCAAGTCATCGGCGGGAACGTATACAGCCTGTACCGCGGTGATGGAACCTTTGTTGGTAGAGGTAATACGTTCTTGCAGACCACCAAGGTCAGTACCAAGGGTTGGCTGATAACCCACCGCAGAAGGCATACGGCCAAGAAGTGCGGACACTTCGGAACCAGCTTGCGTAAAGCGGAAGATGTTATCTACGAAGAGAAGCACGTCTTGGTTTTCTTCGTCACGGAAGTATTCCGCACAAGCAAGTGCTGTCAAAGCAACACGAGCACGGGCCCCTGGAGGTTCGTTCATCTGACCATATACAAGTGTGGCGCGTTCAAGAACACCAGCATCTTTAAGTTCATGATACAAGTCGTTACCTTCACGGGTACGCTCACCAACACCTGCAAACACAGAGCTACCGCCGTGTTGTTTTGCAATGTTGTTGATCATTTCCATAAGGATAACTGTTTTACCTACGCCCGCGCCGCCGAAGAGGCCCATCTTACCACCCTTGGGGAAGGGTACGAGAAGGTCCACAACCTTAATGCCAGTTTCGAGCAATTCAACCTTGGTGTTTTGCTCGGTGAACTCAGGGGCAGGACGGTGAATGGGATAGTATTTATCTGCATTGATGGGGCCGGCTTCGTCCACAGGGCGACCAAGCACGTTCATAATGCGGTTTACAGCTGCTTTACCCACAGGCACCATGATGGGCTTGCCAGTGTCCACAGCTTCCATGCCGCGCACAAGACCTTCTGTGGCGTCCATGGCGATGGTACGAACTACGTTATCGCCAAGGTGTTGTGCCACTTCAACTACGAGGTCGGGTGCGTCCACATTGTTGGGGTTTTTTACATCTAGGGCATTGAAAATGTTTGGCAATTCGCCGCCCGAAAAGTCAACGTCGACAACTGCGCCGATGACTTGAACAATTTTACCAGTATTTGCACTCATTTTATTACGCTCCCATGGTTAGCCATTCAGCGCTTCGGCGCCGCTCACAATATCCATAAGGTCGCTTGTGATGGCGGCCTGACGTGTCTTATTATACAGAAGGGTCAACAAGCGGTTCATGTCGTCACAGTTGCGTGTGGCGTTGTCCATGGCTGCCATGCGGGCAGCGTGTTCGCTTGCTGATGTATCCAGTAAGCCACGATATATTTGTACTTTCACATAGCGGGGCAATAGCTCTGCGAGGAGTTCCTCTTCTTGAGGCTCATACAGGTATTGTTGACCCGGGCCATTTGTGCTTTCAGCCTCAGCTTCTACCGTGGGTTTGGCAATGGGGAGCAAAGTTTGAACCACAGGCACTTGTCTGGCCATGGAAATAAACTCGCCAAAAATAAGGTACACTTCGTCCATGGCCATTGTTTGATAGCCATGCATTACCTCATTACCCATTTGCCCGGCCAATGCGAAGTCAAAATTACCCATTCTGTCCCCGAAGGAAAGCAGCATTTCGTAATTTGTCTTGGCAACGGCGTCACGGCCCTTCTTGCCCATGCAGATGAACTTTACTTCTAAACCTTCACTGGTCTTTTGCGCCGCAAGCTTGAAAGCTTGGGTGAGCAAGTTGCCGTTGAAGCTACCGCAAAGTCCTCTGTCGGATGTGACAAGAATAATGGTGCACACCTTTTTTTCATCGTGAGTTTCCAGCAAGGGATGGGCGCTGTCTTCGGCTTTGCCGGCAAGGTCCACAAGCATGGCTTGGAACTTTTCGGCATAGGGACGAAAGCGCTCAATGCGAGTCTGGGCACCGCGCAATTTCGCCGAAGCCACCATGTTCATGGCTTTGGTGATTTGCTTGGTCTTACCGACCCCCACGATTTTCATTTTTACGTCTTTTAATGAAGCCATATATACCCCCCGGCCTTATGCCTGGAAGCCTTGCTTGAATGCCTCAATGGCTGATTTTAAAACCTCTTCCACGGACGCATCAATGGCTTGCTTTTCCTTAATGGCAGCGAGAGCTTCTTTTTTCACTTCACGCATATAAGTAAGCATTTCAGATTCAAAACGACGTATATCTTCCACAGCAACATCATCCATAAAGCCGCGAGTTGCAGCGTACATGGAGGCCACTTGCTCTTCAACAGGCATGGGCACGTACTGAGGTTGTTTTAACAATTCTACCAAGCGAGCACCGCGGTCAAGCTTAGCCTTAGTGGCAGCATCAAGGTCGGAACCAAATTGCGCAAAGGCAGCCAGTTCGCGATACTGTGCAAGGTCAAGACGCATGGTACCAGCAACTTGCTTCATGGCCTTAATTTGTGCGGCACCACCCACGCGAGATACAGAAAGACCCACGTTAATGGCCGGACGAATACCAGCGTTGAACAAGTTAGGCTCAAGATACACCTGACCGTCGGTAATAGAAATTACGTTGGTAGGAATATAGGCAGACACGTCACCAGCTTGTGTTTCAATGATGGGCAGAGCCGTCAAAGAACCTGCACCAAGCTCATCGTTAACTTTTGCGGCGCGCTCAAGCAAACGGGAGTGAAGGTAGAATACGTCACCAGGATATGCTTCACGTCCTGGAGGACGACGGAGCAAGAGAGACATCTGGCGATAAGCTACGGCTTGCTTGGAAAGGTCATCATAGATGATGAGCGCATGCTTGCCGTTGTCGCGATAGAATTCTGCCATGGTGCAACCGGAGTAAGCGGCAATAAACTGCAAAGGTGCTGGCTCAGATGCGGTGGCGGAAATGATGGTGGTATATTCTAAAGCACCGTGTTTGCGCAAGGTATCAGTTACCAAGGCCACAGTGGACTTCTTTTGACCAATGGCCACATAGAAGCAGTGAATATCGGTTTCTTTTTGTGCTAAAATGGCATCCACGCAAACGGCAGTTTTGCCTGTTTGACGGTCACCAATCACAAGCTCACGCTGTCCACGACCAACTGGGGTCATGCCGTCGATGGCCTTAATGCCTGTAGGCATGGGCTCATGAACGGATTTACGTGCAATAATACCGGGGGCTTTGAGTTCCACAGGGCGCACTTCCGTGGCTTCTAGTGGTCCAAGGCCGTCAATAGGTTGACCAAGTGGGTTAAGTACACGCCCCATTACGGCGTCGCCCACAGGCACGGAGAAGATCTTTCCTGTACGTTTTACAGGATCGCCTTCCTTGATACCGGTATCCGGTCCAAGCAGTGCCACACCAACGTTGTCTTCTTCAAGGTTCAGAACCATGCCCATGAGGCCACCGGGGAACTCTAAAAGTTCCATGGCCATGGCATTTTGAACACCGTAAACACGAGCAATACCGTCACCTACGTAGAGTACGGTACCAGTTTCACTCATTTCTACACGTTGCTCATAATTTTGGATCTGCTCCTCAATGATCTTGCTAATTTCTTCAGCTTTGATCTGCATGTGCTATTCACCCCTCTTTATTGTCTCCCGAAGGACAGCCAATTGCGCGCGCAACGATGCGTCGAGCACTCGGTCACCAACCTCAAGCACTATGCCACCCAGTATGGATTTATCCACATCAAAGGTAAGCGCAATGCTTTTACCGGCTTTATCTTCCAATTGCTTTTTAATGGCAGCTTGCTTTTTTGCATCAAGGTTCACAGCCGTAAGCACATGCCCACGAATGACTCCCTTTTCTTCATCAAGCAATTTACCATAGACATTGGCAATTTCACGAAGACTGGAAAGACGATTTTTATCGGCTAACAAAAGGCAGAAATTGGTCACGGTGGCATCGGCTCCCATGTCGGAAAGCACTTTGCCCAAAACTTTTTTCTTTTCTTCTGCCGTTACCACAGGACTTTTAAACACCTTATCAAGCGCAGGCACACTTACCACGGCAGAGCCAAGCTCTGTGAGGGATGCACCATACTTTTCAAGGTTTTGTATACCAGATTTTTTACCAATGGCAAAAAGCGCATTGGCATATCGGCGAGCTATGACGGTGTCGGTCAATTGAGCACCACCTTTGTTAAGGAGTTATTAATGAGCTTGGTGTGCTTTGCAGCGTCAAGCTTAGTCTCCAAAACTTTTTCCGCAGCGTCCACAATCTCATCGGCAATGGCAGCACGAACATCGGCCAAAATGGCGCGACCTTCATTTTCTGCTGTACGTCTGGCTGATACAATAATTTGCTCAGCTTGACGCTCTGCTTCTTCGATGATGGCGTTTTTCCCTGCTTCGGCTTGTACCTTGCTCTCTTCGATGATGGCCGCACGTTCCTGACTAAGATTGGCTATGGAAGCCTCAAGCTTAGCAAGGTTTTCTTTGGCTTGTTCACGGCGAGTTTCAAGGTCATCAAGCTCTTGGCGAATACCTTCGCGCCTTCCTGTAAAAAAGGCGCAGGCTTTCTTGCCCACAGCCATGTACAGAATGGCAACAAAGATGGCAATATTGAGCATACGCCAAGCAAAGTTGTCCCAAGGCAATGGCCCTTCTGCCGCCAAAGCATTGCTTGCTCCAAGCAACACCAAGGCTAAAGCCAGCCCTACACATCTACTTTTGCTCAAAGTCAACCCCCTTTATATTCGGATGTGACGTCTAAACAAATAAGCGCGCTTTGCGACCTAGGTTTAAACCTAGAACGTAAAAAGCCCGCCACACGCCAAAGGCGTGCTAGCCCATGACGCGTGTGGCAAGCTTATCAGCTAAGCCACTAACTTGTTTTTTCAGTTCGGTAAGCGTGGCATCGGCCTCTGCACGGAAAGCTTCCTGTGCTTTAGCCAGCTCAGCTTGCGCTGTGCGCCCTGCTGCGCTCACAATTTCCTGCTGCTGTTTAACGCCTTCGCTACGAGCAGCGTCGCGCAAAGCAGAACCTTCTTGCCTTGCACGGGAAAGTTCGGCCTGATATGCATCAAGACGTTCTTGCGCTTCACGCTCAAAGCCATCGGCAGCATCCACAAGACCGTCTACTTTTGCACGGCGTTCTTGTAAAATGGCGCGAATGGGGCGAATAAGCAACACGTTCAGCACATAGAGCGCAATGAAGAAATTCACCATTTGAATTAACATGGTGATGTTAAGATCAAGCATTTCACCCTCCTGAATAAATAAATGTGAAAAATCCTATTATCGCTCTTTTTTTGTATAGGAAAAAGGCCTTGCTGTCAAAGGGTATCACGCAAGAGATTGTTTCTTTTTGCACATAGTTTGGCTGGTGATTTGCATGGCCATGACGTTTTTTGAGGGATGTTTTGTACTGAACGATACTTTTTTATTTGTAAATATTTTGTTTATGCTATTTTTAAGATTGAGGTAGCTATTATGCTTTTTTTGATGTTATTTACAAATGCAAATATGATTATAGTTATGGCATATAGTTGGCATGCGCTCCCGCGCGGGGGAAAGGGGCTGGCAGGGGGGCGAAGCCACCCATGAAGCCACTTTCAAAAAAAAGAATATTAAGACATAAAATCTTTCATATCCCCGATGGCGAAATTCTACGTCACCTCAAACCCAATGGCGAGGAATCTACGCCACCACAAACCCCAAAAATAAAAAATGACGATAACTCCACGTTACCGTCATTTCAAATAATTCAAAAAAAACTACTAATCCACGAGATATCTCTGCAATTTATTAAGCATCTCACTGACATCCAATGGTTTTCCAAGGTGATCATCAAGCCCTGCATCCATGCATTTTTGAATATCTTCCTTAAACACGTTGGCTGTCAACGCTATGATGGGCACTGTCTTGGCATAACCAGTATTTAAAGCACGAATATCACGGGTGGCTTCATAGCCATCCTTACGCGGCATATGTATATCCATAAGTACCACGTCATATTTTCCGGGGTTATCGCGGATTTTTTCAAAAGCAATCTGACCATCTTCGGCCGTGTCAATGTCTATGCCGGTGAATTCCAAAATGGTTGCGGCAATTTCTCTATTGATTTCCACATCTTCCACCAAAAGCAAATGGAATCCCTTAAAGCGGCCTGCAAAATTTTCTTTGGGCGTAAAATTCTTAGCTTCCAAGGTCTTACTGGAACCAAGACAGGTATTCATGCAGTCCACCAAACGCGAAGGGAAGATGGGCTTGGTGATGGTTTGATGCAAACCAACCTCTTGCACCTTGGCAATGGTCGCATGGTCCTTGGCATTGACAACGCCCACCATGACCAAATTTTCATCGTATTCACGCAAACGCGGCACCAAGGCACAAGCATCCATATCCGTAAGTGTATTGTCAATGAAAGCTAAGTGATACGGATTATCCACATTTTCCGTAATGACAGCCAAGGCTTGCGCACCAGAGCTCACGGCATCGCATGTGATTCCATGGTTTTTAATCATATGCTCCAAGGCCGAACGCGTTCCGCTAACACCATCGATGACCAGCACACGCATCTTTTCTGGAGATTCTTGTAGTACGTACTTAACGGTGGGACTACCCTTCTCCGCCTGAATGGAAAAACTAAAAGTGGACCCGTCACCCTCATGAGATTGCAAGGTGATATCACCGCCAAGAAGATTCACAATGCGCTTGGAAATGACGAGGCCAAGGCCAGTGCCTCCAAATTTACGCGTGATACTGCTATCGGCTTGCATGAAGGGCTGGAACATGCGCTTTTGCTGCTCTTCGCTAATGCCTATGCCGGTGTCTGTGACGCTCACATCTATGCGGCAAAAGTTTTCTGAAATATTTTGACAGGACACGGAAAGAGAAAGGGTTCCGTATTCTGGCGTAAATTTGGCGGCGTTGGAAAGAAAATTGGTGATGACCTGTGCTATGCGCTGCTCATCGGAGATAATATTCCAAGGGAAAAGACTATCCATATTCACAATGAAGTTTTGCTTTTTATTCTCCACCGTGAAGTTGACCACATTCACCACACGCATGAGCATGTTTTCCAAGTCAAACTCCGTCATGGAAAGCTCAAACTTATTGGCTTCAATCTTGGACATGTCCAAAATATCATTGATGACACCAAGCAAATGAGTGGACGCTTCGCCAATACGGTCAAAACAATAATCTTTTCTTTCAAGGGAAGTGGCATCGGAACCAATGCTGGTCATGCCAATGATGGCATTCATGGGGGTGCGAATTTCATGGCTCATATTGGCCAAGAAATTGGATTTGGCAAAGTTAGCCCTTTCGGCTTCTTCCTTGGCCAGCACCACGTCGGTTAAATCATGGAACATGGCCATGACGCCCATATATACATCATTATCATCACGCAAGGGCGAAAAACTCACGGCATAGTGCTTATTTTCGCCGTTCATTTCGAGGCTCTTTTTCAAATTGATGGCCACGCCATTTTTAAGGCATTGCTCAAAAAGTGCGTTAAGCTTTACGCTGCGTTTTCCGAAGAGAAGTTTATCAAAAATTTCCTCGAAATACATACCTTGCAAGGGCTCCACATGGGCCACATTGATATGTTCCAAAAACTTTTGCGTGCAGTATAGCAGTTCGCCTTTACTATCAAACACAAGTCCAATTTCAGACATATGACTCAAGAGTAGGCTCAAGTAAAGATCTTGCTTTTCCTTTTCTTTAAACAAAGACAAGGTCACATTTCGTTTGGCCTCCACCGATTGGCGAGCTCTTTCAAGCATGGCCACATAGGTCTGATTTTGACGCAGGAGGCGTTTATTTTCTTTTTGCAATAATTCCAGTTCTGTCTTCATACTACTAAGCTTTTTCAAACATACACACGGTAATGGAAAAGTTATGGAATCTGTTTTCAAGACCACCATGGGGCAATACCACCGGACAAATTTCGCCCCGACAGTACGACTGGTGAAATGAAACAGTATTGTGCAGCATATCTAGAGCCATATGCGCCTCCGCCAAAAGATTACCGCCAAGGATAACGCTACGCCCACCACAGCCCATGATCAAGGCACCCAAAAGATTTTCTTTGTGCTCTTGTATGTCGGCCAAGACGTTTCGTGCGGTTTCTAAAATTTCTCCGGGATTTTGTAAAGCAAGATAAATGGATGCCCCTGTGGGCATGGCTCCGCCAAAATTCAAATGCTTTTCTGAAGTAACACCCAAGACCTCACGGGCCACCATGGGGCTACCGTCATTATAATCCACCAAGAAGGGTAATATGGTGCCGGAATCGCGCAATTCTTGCGACGAAAGCCCCAAAGAGTAAATATAATTCATCACTGGCATATCATTGACGGAAAAAACAGTATTTCCTTCAGATGCTGTGATGGTGGCTTTTTTTCTTTGTAGAGCATCGGGGCGTAAGGAGATGAAATTGAACCGTGCCTTCACAGGGCCTTCAAAGCAGAGCAAGGCCACAACATCTTCGAAAGCTTGCCCATTATGAAAAACAAAGGTGCTTTCGGCTTCCACCGTGTGACTGGCAGCCATACCGCCAAAAAGAGGCACATTATCGGAAATTTCTGTGAAATAAGAAGTTATTTCTTGCCCGCTGATTTCTCGAGAAAAAGGCGCGCAAATGCAACAAAGAGCCGGCTTTCCCGTGAGCTGTTCTTGTACTTGAGCATAGGCATCGCGCAGTGCACCTCGAGAGTCCTCTCCCAAGGGGCGAGATAAGGCACAAGCAAAGGTAATATCTTCACTCACCAGCACCACAAGCGTTAAGAGGCTTATATCTGCCTGCCCATCTCCACAAGACGCAAGGGTGGTCATACCTATGACATCAAAGGGCAAAGCTTCACTAATGGCAGCCACAACGCCGCTGGTCACGGCATCGGTATGGCACGTCATGAGCCCCACTGCATGTTTTCCATGCATATCGTCCAAAGGAAGTGCCTGCAAAACTTCTTGCACAGCATCCTGTGCATCATCAATTTCGTAAGTATGAACTACATACATTTGCATGGGCAAAATCCTTTGAAGCTAGTTATCATAAAAGCACATTACACCTTGAGGCAAAGCGGCGTCAATAAAAAAGCATCCTCATCAACAGTATATAATATGTCGTTTTTTCACAAATTCAAGACTTGGAGCCAAAATTTCACAAAAAAAGCTCCCATGACCATGAGCCATGGGAGCCATAGGAGCTAAATAGTTTGTAGCTTAAAAGCCAAAACCATCATCATCATTACCGGAAGCGTTGAAGCCAAAGTCACCGGTGATACCGCGTGGGGTATCATCTGATAATTCTTCAGCAGCTTCTTCCACGGCTTCAGCACCGGCAGCGGCGGCAACGCCACCCACCACAAGGCCTTTCATATTATCCTTAATGGCGCCTTTAATCATGCTTAAAAGTTCAGCCTGATCCACAGCCATTTTACCTTGGAAGGGCAAGAGCTCCTTACGTAAGGCACCCATGTCGGTATTCATGGTCTTGATTTTAGCTTCCAGCTGGTCACACTTTTTCTCAAGTTCGCCGGCTTTGGCTTCTGCGGGCTCAAGCACTTCTATTTTAGCATGCAAAGCGGCAATTTCTGCGCTTTGCGCTTTGTTGGTTTCGTCCATATCCTTGAGGCAATCAAGGGTTGTGGCAGCCATGGCTTGCAATTTAGCACTCATGGGCACCATGGACACATTGTCACCCACGTTCTTTTTCTTTTCAGAAACGAAGGCGTCCCACTCTGTGGAGCCATCCCATTCCATGGCCACAAAGTCAGGGTATAAAGATGCCAACCATCCGGCGGCAAGGGGGGCTACCACACGGGCGCAGCAATCGCAAGCAATGGCGCGTCCGGTAAGGTAACCGGCCAATTCTTTTACGTCAGCGTCTTCCTTGCCTACAACGAGAGCAAGCACATTTTCCATGGGAAAGACTTTACGAGCAACATCAGACATACGGCCTCCTCCTTGGGAGATCGGGATTATTAAGATGAATTTGCAATTTTTTTGCAAATTTCATGGAGCATTGACCAGGTCAATAAGATGCAAGCATAGTATGATTTTTTAAAAACTCACCAGTCTTGTATCTTCGCCCTGCACAGAACCTTATAAACCCCATGCAGAGCGCATCTCCAATTAATTACTACGACCAACCATGCGCACATAGGTAAGTGCGGCTGTTCTGTACACAAAGTGCCCAAGCTTAGACCAAGGCAAATAGGCAAAGAGCATCCACACAAAAACCAAGTGGAAATAGTACACAATAAAGGCCGGTGTGATGGCGTCCATCAAGCGGAAGGCTTGGCTCAAAATACCGGTAAGTGCCACCACCCAGATGATACCTAACAGATACCAATCGTAGAAGGAGGAACCTTGATATTTAGGATTGAGCTTCATGCGGCGAAGCGTCAATAGCCCAAGACCAAGCACCATGGCTAAAGCACCAAGGTTTGCCAGAATCTTAATGGGGTTAGTCAGCTCCAAAGGAGTGGTTACCTTCAAAGCAGGAATAACCTTACCAATCCAGTGCCCGCCAGCCACGATGGCTGTGACGATGGCAAGTGCCACAAAGCTGTACATGAGTACCATATGGCCCCATTTACGGCCGGATTTGGCTTCGGTATCTTCTGGCTTTTCCGCAGGGGTAGAACAATCACTAAACTTTTTGTGTGTAATGATTTCTTCCACCACCACGTCATACAAGTGGCAATACCATGGCTTGGTTTTACCCAGCATGAGTATGGTGCCTTCAGGTTTAAATAAATCCAACAGGCGCATGACACCCTTGTATAGAATAAAGGCCGCACCAAAGAAAGTGATCATGAATATGGGGTCAATGGTGTAGTCGCCATAGAAGACTTGGCCAAACACAATGCGACCATCTTCTGCACGAGGAAACCAGTTGCCACCGTTAAATTGAGCGCGAATCCACCACACCACCAACCAAATAACAGCCGGAATACCGAAAAGCATGGGTAAACCCTTGGCAGAGCTCATCCACTTACCCACGATGGTGGGCTCGGTGAGGTCGCGGTAGACCATATTACGTGCTGCGGACATGAGGTCGGCAGGCTTTGCGCCGCGAGGGCACAAATCTGCGCAATTGCCACAATTATGACAAAGCCATAAATCCACATCTTTTTTAAGTTTATCTTTCATCCCCCAAGAGGCCCACACCATTTCTTTGCGTGGATAAGGGCTGTTTGCAGGAGCCACGGGGCAAGCTACAGAGCAAGTGGCGCATTGATAGCACTTTTTCAGTGAATCACCGCCGGCTTCTTGTAGCTCACGGACAAAGTCTAAATCTGGTTGTATTTTCATTTGTGCCATAACTTCTCCTACATGCCCTTGAAGGGGTTGGGTCCCATGGTGAGGATACGGGACACAAATCCGTCAATAAGATCGGGCACCTTATCGTATTCGTCAATGGCCACTTCCAGCTGATCCACACGCTCGGGCTCAACGCCAAGGCGATTGAGGGTTTCGGCAATGTTTTCTTTACGACGGTTACAAATTTCAGAACCCTTAATAAAGTGGCACTGATAGTCATCGCCGTATTTGCAGCCAAGAAGCATAACGCCGTCATAGCCCTTACTCATGGCATCGGATACCCAAATGGCATTGACCGAACCAAGGCAGCGCACGGGGATAATACGTGCATAGGGACTCCAAGGCTTACGACGCATGGCGGCCATGTCCAAAGCAGGATAGGCGTCATTTTCGCAAGCAAGGATGAGTATGCGTGGTCCTTCATTTTTGAAATCCTTGGGCACATGTACTTCGCGAATCATGGAACCGATTTGGTCGATATTATAATTGGCGAAGGAAATTACGCGCTCAGGACAAGCCCCAAAGCATGTACCGCAACGGCGGCAACGGGCTGGGTTGGGCTTTGGTGTTCCCTTTTCGTCGTCATCAAGGGCGCCAAAGGGGCATTCCTCGGTGCAACGCTTACACTGGGTACAACGCACGAAGTTGAATATGGGGTAGGATCTATCCCCAGAACGAGGATGCACCGCTACGCCATGATCTGCCGCTTCGATACACTGAATGGCTTTTAAAGCTGCGCCGTAGGCATCTTCTTCGCAAGCGTCCATGGTCATGGGCTGACGCACACAACCGGCAGCGTACACACCGGTACGGCGTGTTTCATAAGGGAAGCAGATATAGTTAGAATCGCTAAAGCCATCGAACAAGCCCAAGTCTGGGAAGTCCGGCCCTTGGCGATAATCAAATTGCATGACGGCTTCTTTGGCTGTGGTGGGCACAATACCTGTGGGCAGTACCACGGCGTCCACGTCCAAATCAAAGTCCATGCCAAGCAAAGTATTTTTACAAGATACGGTGAGGGCTTCGCCATGCCCTTGCGCAATGCTGGTCACATCGGCCTTGGTCATCATGATGCCAAGACGATTTTGGGCATGCTTGTAAT
>CAYJHD010000048.1:0-15775 GCA_964370015.1 uncultured Desulfovibrionaceae bacterium
CTTTGGATAAGGCCACGGCTGAGCGTCAGCAGCTTAAGGAAGCCGTGGAGCGTAGTATTAGGGTGGACGCCTCCAGTGAATATGGCCCAGCTAGACTCATAGAAGAATTACAAAACAATACAGCCTCTGCCATGGTGTCTGCGCAAAATGCGGCTCAAAGCGAAACGCAGGCAAACAATAGTGCAACAATAGCCACCACGGCAGCGCAAGCAGCGCAACAAAGTGCCGAAGATGCCGCTCAGTCCGCCACCATAGCTGGAGAATCTGCAGGGGATGAAGCTGTGGCCCGCGTGGAGGTTGAAGGTGACACCCAGGTGGCTCTTGTGAAGGCTGAGGGTGATACGCAGGTGGGGCGCGTGCAAAACCAGGGAGGGGTAATTCTTTCCACCATGGCGGACTTGGCGCAAACCGCATTTATTCCTGGCATGGTGGTGGCCTTTACAGGCTCTTTTGGTGGAGAAGGCAATAAACACCCCATACCCACTGGGAAAACGGAGCCGGATGTAACATGGCAACTTCATGAGCCCAGCCGCGGTAAATTTATCCTTGGCGGCACTGGGCAGAACCAAGGGGCAGAGGGGGGAAGCTCATCAACCGCTGGGCATACACTCACTGTGGCACAGATGCCCAGCCATGCGCATGGCGTTGGAGGAGGTAATGAGACGCAGTACACCCAATACCCAAAAGCGTTCTCCATAAATAACGTAACAGGTCCGTATTCGCTAACTTCAGCGGGGAACGGGTCTTCTCAACCCCATTCCCACGGGCAAAACTTACCACCCTATTACACGCTGGCTTACATCGAAAAACTGCCCATTTCTGGTGGTGGTAGCGGTGAAGTCTTTGTGCCGAAAGCACACTTTGACAGTGCCGTGCAAGGACTCAATACATCCATAGGTGCGAAGCAAGATAAGCTGGTGGCTGGTGCCAATATCACTATAGAAGGCAATGTTATTAATGCCACTGGCGGCAATGGTGGGACTCATGATGACACTCTAATCAAAGAAGACATCTCCGATGTAAAAGCACAACTTGTGTATGCGCGCCCCCATACAAAGGGAATGGTTCGTATTTCTGGTGACGCTGACACGGTAGTTATTAACGTCACAGGAGACGATGATTTTGCTGTTCTAAATAACTTCCCATTGCAAGGAAAGCCCATAAAAGTTTTGTGCATTGGGAATTCATTTTCTGACGACATGACACAATGGGTGGGCTCGCTTCTTAAGTCTGCAAATGTACAAAATTTTATCATAGGTAACGCCTCCATTGGTGGAAGCTCTTTGGCCACTCATGTGGGGAATATTGGTTCATCTGCAACCAGTTATTCTTATTATGAGAGCTCTTTTGCAACGCCTGTGGCGAGTTCCATAAAGGTCACGTTATTACAAGCCATTCAAGCACAAAGTTGGGATGTGGTGACGGTACAACAAGTGTCTGGAGACTCTGGCATGTATGACACTATCATGCCGAGTTTACAAACGCTTATTGATTACGTGAAAGAAAATTGCGTCAATAAATCCGTAAAGATAATGTATCACATGGCGTGGCCTTATGCCAAAAACTCTACGCACTTTGACTTTGCCAATTATGCATCGAACCAACAGGCAATGTATGAAGCCCAGTCCGAGACGGCCAAAAAGATTTTGGAGAATTATCCCGATGTATACGGCATAATTCCAAGTAACACCGTTGTGCAAAATGCGCGCAGCGCACCTTCCCTTAATGCCATAGGTGAGGAGCTTACACGCGATGGATTTCACATAGATATGGAAGAGGGGCGTACTCTTTTAGGTCTAGGGTACATTCAACATATTTTGTATCCGCTTTATGGTATTAGCATAGATAGTGTGGTTTACTCTGCGCTCCCGTCAGCCATAACTACACAGCTTTCCCAAGCCGAGTACGACTTGATGCTTCCGGTGGTTAGGCAATCATTTGTGCATCCATTTGACGCCATGACGTACCATGTTACCTCTTATGAAGCTCAAAAGAAGCTTGAAAGCGGCGTAACCATAAAAACAATTAATGGCCAAAGTTTACTTGGCTCAGGGAATGTGAGCATAAGTGGTGGGAGTGGTTCTGCCCCTACTATGATTGAGGATTTAGTAAGTAAAAATATTTCTGTCTCAGTGGCAGGTAATACCATTTACAAATATGGCGAAATTAGCGCGTTGACCATCACAACTCAAGACGGCTCTTATGTGCCTAGTGCTTTGTACTTTACGTCTGGAGCAACACCGGTCGTTATTACCTACCCCAGCACAGCAGGGTATATTCCCGAGGTAATAACACCAGAAGTCAAT
Organism: uncultured Desulfovibrionaceae bacterium; assembly: GCA_964370015.1. GTDB lineage: Bacteria > Desulfobacterota > Desulfovibrionia > Desulfovibrionales > Desulfovibrionaceae > CAYJAD01. Next base: position 2,307 of record CAYJHD010000048.1, read on the forward strand.
ACGGATTATGTGTTGAAGGTTTTGGGGGGAGACTTCCAACTGCTAAAAAGAACTGGTCCCATAAAATCCGAACCTCCAGTGAGCGAGTTTACTGAGTATAGCGATTATACGGTTGTACAGGGGTATAACGAGTTTTGGACAGCGACAAGTATGACGCAAGTGGTGCTAACGTCAACAAGTGCAGCGGATCAAAATACATACACAAGTAGTCTTTCTACTCCAGCAGTATCAGCATCATCTAATGCTAGTGTAGCTAGAGGATATATAAGCTCTAAGCGTCCTTTAAGTCTGCCTGCAGGCACTAAACTTGAGACCACTGCATTGGCCGAAACGCGCATATGTATGGGTGAGACTTTAGCAACTGGTGTTCGAGGAAATTCTATTAAAGGAGCAAGAACTGTGATTTTAGATGTCGATTCTATCGTGTTCGTGAACACCAAGGCAGTTTACACTACGGCACAGGACGAAGCCACCCTACGCGCTGATTTGAATACCAAATTAAAGATTCTAGTTCCAACAGAAAAGCTCGACCAAGTAAATAATAACGAGGTGTAATATGGCATATCAAGTTACTGCGGTGCCCAGCGACCGCCTTATAATCGTTGATGGTGAAGCCCTGATATTTGATTATGTGGCACCACATGCACATATGCACGCTTTGCAGTGGCAACATACTAATGGGCATATGGAATTTAGCAATGCGCCGAGTGGTGCCTGCACATATGAAGACGCGATGCCGTACATCACCCTTTGGGAAGAGGAAAAAGCGCGCCGACAAGTGACTGTTCCTCCCACGTTGGAAGAAGCAAAAGAGGCCAAAATAGCTGAAATAGATGGCATAGCCGCGGCAAAAATCACCGCGGGATTTTGGTATGAAGATGCAACGCTCATGGAGCAACCGCTACATTTTTCCTTCGGCATGGACGACCAAAGCAATTTTAACGCTGCCATGAATGGGGCTAATTTATATCTTATCTCACAAGTGAATGGCCAAAGGGCTGTTGTCCCCAATTCCATTGATTGGAATGGATATATGGACGAAGCTCACATGGTTATACAGGCTCTCACCTTCAATGCCGAGCAATTCATAGCTTTTTGGGGGCATGCGGAAACCATTCATAAAAATGGTATTCTCACCCAAGGCAGAAGCCTAAAAGAACAAGTGACGCAATCCACTACGGTGCAAGAAGTACAAGGTATAGTATGGGTATAGTTATGCATCAGTGCAAAAAAATAGCCATAGCTTTAGACCAGTTTTTTAATACCTTGTGTGGCGGCTGGCCCGATGAAACCCTCTCAAGCCGTGCTTATCGCTGGCATGTGGCAAAAATACGTTCATGGCCTTTAACTGTCATAGATTTTTTGTTTTTTTTGGAAAAAAACCATTGCAAAAATTCCTATGAAAGTGAAAGGCAGGGACGGCACTTTCCTCCAGAATTACGCTTGTAACCTTGCTTAAAGGAAAACATATGCCAAGCACACAGCACGCACAAAACACACAAAATTCGCAAGACCACACCTGCATGTTAAGCCATATGGCCAATCCCTTCGAGTGTCACACCATACATAGAGATGTGAAGGAATTGCGCAATGATTATAAGGAAATACTCAAGGTGCTCACCACGCTGGAGAAAAATATAGCGGTGAATACCACAAAATCCGCCATCATTTCCTCCATTGTAACCACCACATTGTGTGGCATAGTGGTGGGCCTTAGCACCAAAATACTCAGCCTATGGGGAGGATAATCATGTCTTTACGCTTTTTTACCGATGCTGAATTTCAATGCAAATGCGGCTCTTGTGGCTTGGGGGTAAAAGCCATGGATGCACGCTTGCTGCGCATTCTTGATGCCGTGCGTGAGTCCTTGGGGCAGCCCATGCGCATAAATTCAGCCGTGCGTTGCAAGGCGCATAATGCCGCCGTGGGTGGCTCGCAGGGCAGTGAACATGTGCCGGAAAATACCCATACGGGACTATGCACCGCCGTGGATATTCACATACCCAGCAGTCAATTTTTATTTGCCCTTATGCCTTTGTTATATGCGCATGACGTGCCGCGCTTGGGGCTCAATCAGGCCAAGCATTTTTTGCATGTGGGATTAAGCAGCAATCACGCTCAGCAGGTCTTTTTCGATTACTAGCGGCCTGTTTAAAATCGAGTTCAATAGGCCATGAGGAGGCATTATGGCTCTTGTGGAAATACTGGGCGCAGCAACGCGCTTACTCACCGAAGGAATGGACCTTTTTGACGGAGATAAAAAACAACGCGCGGCCCTGCTGGTGAAGCAATTGGACGCCTTACAAGCGCAAAACACCGCACAGGCCAACATCAATGCTCAAGAAGCCACCCATCGCTCACTTTTTGTGGCCGGATGGCGTCCTGCCATTGGCTGGATTTGCGCCATTTCCATAGCTTTTACCTATATAGTGAAGCCTTACATCTTTCCCTTTTTGTACACGGCCTATCCAGCCCTTGTGCATTTGCCCCCCATGGACGGCGGCATGCTGGAGTTGGCACTGAGTATTTTGGGTCTGGCTTCTTTACGCACCTACGAAAAACACAAAGGTATTACATACTAAAGGAACACATATGCGCGTAGCCATAACCAATTTCACCGGCGGCGAGGTGGCTCCCTCCTTGTCTGCCCGTTATGATTTGTCTCGATATAAAAACTCTGTGCAATGCATGGAAAACTTCTTACCCACGGTGCATGGCAATGTGGAGCGACGCCCCGGCACCAAGTTTTTGGCAGATCTTGGCACAGGCATGGAAAATGACGCTGTGCTCTTGCCCTTTTCTTTCAATGTGGAGGCAGAGCATAATTTTGTGCTGATTTTTGCGCAAAATACCTTACGCATTGCCCACGCCGAGGGCCTTATCCCCATGGCTATTTTGGAAACGCCCTATGATAAGGAAGATTTATTGGATATATCCTTTGCGCAAGTGGGTGATATTGTGTACCTAGCGCATCAAAAATACCCTTTGCATAAGGTGAGTCGCAGTGGTGAGGGACCTTGGTATACATGGACCCTAAGCGAGGTGATGCTCAATGCCTCCTTGCTTGCGCCTGCAACACCTGCGGTGAGTTTCACCGGTGAAGCCAATGGCTATACCTTGCGTTATAAAATTGTGGCGGTGGATGCGCAGGGCAAAGAATCCCTCCCTTCGGATGTGGGCAGTGCCACGGGACGGCATCCATCCGATTGGGTGGTGGGCAATCGTGCCACCATCAGCTGGTCAGCGGTGGCAGGGGCCGCCGAGTATAATATTTACCGTGAAGAGGCCGGCTATTTTGGCTTCATAGGCATAAGTACAAGCCTTTCTTTTGTGGATAATAATTATGAAGCCGACATTTCCGACACGCCCAAGGAAGATTGGTTCCCCTTTGCCCATGGAAATTATCCCGGCATAGTGTCCTTTCATCAACAGCGCATGATTTTGGCCGCCACGCGCCAAAGCCCGCAGGCCTTTTATATGTCGCGCGTGGGGGATTTTGAAAATTTTCGTAAATCCCGTCCTTTGCAGGAAGATGATCCCGTGGAGTATCACATTGCCTCGGGCAATATAGATGCCATCACCTGGGCGGCCAGCTTTGGGGATTTACTCATAGGCACCAGCGGAAGTGAGTATAAAGCCAGCGGCGAGGGCACGGCCATAAGCGCGGTGAATATACAAATCACCGCCCAAAGCTATTGGGGCTCATCCAATCTTTTTCCCATCATCATAGGTAATTCCATCATGCATGTGCAAAGGCATGGGGCTAGGGTTCGCGATTTATTCTATAGCCTAGAAAAAGACGGCTACTCCGGCAACGATCTTTCCATCATGGCGCCGCATCTCTTTGATGGGCATGGCCTCAAGCAATGGGCCTATCAGCAAACGCCGTATTCCACCATTTGGATTGTGCGTGATGATGGTGTGCTCTTGGCCCTCACCTATATGAAGGAGCACGATATATGGGGGTGGAGTAGACATGAAACCCAAGGCAAAGTGCGTTCGGTGGTGAGCGTATCGGCGGCGGAAGGCGATGCCATTTATATGGTGGTGGCACGCATGCAGGGTGAGCAGGAGCATTATTACTTGGAAAAATTGCACCCTCGCTGGCAAGAAAGCCAAGGCATTGAGCGGGCTTTTTTTCTGGATGCAGGGCTAAGTTTTCATGAAGCCGAGGCCCGCACCCGGTTCAGCGGCTTGGAGCATTTGGAAGGCTCACAAGTGATTGTGCTGGCAGATGGTAGCCCTGTGGAAAATGTGCAGGTGCAGCAGGGCAGTCTTACTTTGCCCTATGCGGCAAAAACAGTGCATGTGGGCCTTGCCTATCGCTCTGCTTTGGCACCACTACCCAGCGAAGGGGAAGGCTCCTCGGGCACCAGCCTTGGGAAAATGCGCGCCCTTGGGCAGAGCATCGTGCGTGTGCAAAGTTCTGTGGGGGGTAAGTATGGCGCAAGCTTGGAGCATCTCTATGAATTTCCCTTTACGCCCAGCACATGGGGCTCGGCCGTGAGTCCCTTCAGCGGCGATATGCATTTTCTCCCCGGTGGCGGGCAAGAGCCGCAAAGCACCGTATGGATTGTGCAAGACAGCCCCCTTCCTTTCACCGTATCGGCGCTCATTTTGGATGTGGATATGCAAAATTAGCTTTGTAAGGAGTATTCATGTTGCTATTTCAAACGGAAAATCTCAGCACCGTGGCGCCGCATGTGTCCCAGCTTTTGCAAGCCCATTGGGATGAAGTGGAAGCCAGTATGCATGGGGCACAAGAGTATGTGCTTAATGGTGAACAATACGAAATGTATGAACAATTGAATATGCTACACATAAGCACAGCGCGTTTGCCACAAGGGGATGTGTGCGGCTATGCGGCTTTTACCATATGCCCTTGCCCTCATAAGCAGGATACTTTATTGGCGCAGTTGGACGCTTTGTATCTTATCCCCGAGCAACGCCAAGGCACACAGGCTGTACAGCTTTTGCGGCATGCGGAACAAGCCTTGCAAAAGCGCGGTGTTGGCATGGTGCAATATGCATCGCCCGCATCCAAGCCTTGCGATGCTTTATATCGACGCCTTGGAGCTAAGCTTACGGAACATATCTACCATAAAACCTTTTAATAATAAGGAGATTTTTATGGCCATAGGAACCACCACCACCGCCGTCATTTCTGCCATCACAGCCATAGCCTCGGCTGCCATGGGCACATATTCCGCCGTGCAACAAAGCAATGCCCAGCAAGCGCAACGAGAATATCAAGAAGACATGGCAGAATACAATGCCGCCGTGGCAGAACAACATGCCCAAATGGCAGAAGAAGAAGGGGCGCAAGCAAAATTACAAGCCTACGATGAAAGCCTTAAAAAACGCCAAGAAGCGGCTAAAATCATAGGCTCGGAAAGGGCAGCGCAAGCCGCGGCCGGCGTCACCGTGGACACGGGCTCAGCCTTGGATTTAAATCTGGACACCACGGAAAGAGGCGAGCTGGATGCCCTGCAAATTCGCGAGCAAGGCGCATGGCAAGACTATAATAAAAGGGTGGATGCATGGAATCATCGCAATTCTGCGGCGGTGTCGCAAAGCAAGGCGGACATGTATTCTTATCAATCGCAAAGCTATTCGCCCTTGCTTACCAATGGCAAAACCTTGCTTTCGGGACTAGACAAAGTGGGGACGGCTTTTGGTAAATTGCGTTCTTTATAAAAAACTTGATAAAGGACAAAAAAATCCCCTCTAAGCCTTGTATATCCAAGACCTAGAGGGGGACAAATCAAGTTATAGTAAATGCTATTTTTCTTCTTTCTTGGGGATGAAGGAAGCGGCAATGCCGGCGAAAAGCAGGGCACCCACAACGCCTAAGCTTACCATGGCTGGTAAGTGTACGGAGCCGGTGACCATGAGCATCATCTTAATGCCGATGAAGACCAAGATGGCAATGACGCTCTTTTCCAAGTGGCGCAAATAACGCTTGGCGGCGGCCAAGAGGAAGTACATGGAGCGCAAGCCCAAAATGGCGAAAATATTGGATGTATATACGATGAAGGGGTCTGTGGTGATGGCAATGATGGCCGGCACAGAGTCAAAGGCAAAAAGCACGTCGGAAATTTCCACCACTATAAGACAGAGGAAAAGCGGCGTGGCTTTCCAAGGGCCAGTATCTTGACCGATGGTGCCGTCGGCATTGACGCGCACAAAGAAATTATGCCCTTCAATGCGTGGGTGAATGGGGATGAAGCGTTGCGTCATGCGCACAGCCCAGTGCTGGGAGAAATCTTCGATTTCTTTATTTTCTGCGCCCATGTGTTGCCACATTTTAAAGGCCGTCCACAGAATAAATACACCAAATACACCCAGCGCATAGGCTCCAAAGTAGGCCACAAGGCTGGTGCCGGCCACAATGAAGATGAAGCGCATGATTAAGGCACCTAAGATGCCGTAATATAAGACGCGGTGCTGGTATTCGTCTTTAACCCCAAAGGAGGTAAAGATGGCCATGATAACAAAAAGGTTATCCACAGCCAGCGACAGCTCTAGCAGGTAACCTGCCAAGAAGAATTGTGCAGGCTCAGCGCCAAAGCTTTTCCAAATATAGCCAGCGAATATGAGGGAAAGCACCACCCAAAGGCTGGTCCACATGAGGGAGTTTTTTGCCGTGATGGGTTTATCATCGTTGTGGCTGTGTAAATCAAACCACAAGAAAAAGAGCACTGCCGCCATAAAAACGACGATTTGCCAAGTGTCAATGAGCGACAAGATGGATTCTGTTTGCATGTATTGCCTCTTTTTTTCTCAATATGTGCCGAGAAGTGTAAAAAAAATTGCTGTATATTTTATGGGAGAAGCCTTGGCTTTTTTGTGCAAAAGCAAAGCCACAGGGGTTTCTTACGAAGAATAAAAAGCCTTGTCAAGATAAGTCTCTTTGATAATAAAACTTTCTGGGGGGAAACCTTTTCTGAAGAAAAGGTTCTCCCCCCATACCCCCCTTCCAAAAAACTTTAATGGTTTTATGGTGTTGCCCTTGAGTCTATGGCGTAATCTTATGTGTAGGTGAAAGAGATGTACCAATTCATTAATAAACGAAATGTGTTGGGAATTAAGGGGCTAAATGGCCATAAGCTCAGTGATATATTTAAAATACATGTAGAGAAACCCATTTACAACGCCCCCATTGCGTCGTGATTTTTCATGCAAAGATATGATTCCACCGCCATTAAAGTTTTTTGGAAAGGCCTACCCAAAGGGCGTGAAGCGTTCCCGTTGGTGAGTTTGCGAGCCTTACGGGAATAGAGCGTAAAACGGGTCTGGGGCCAGTTTAGATGGGGGCTTTTGTTCACAAAAGGTTTTCCCCCAGTAGACTTTGGCAATAATCTGATTTTTCCAAAAAGTTTTTCCCTCCCCCACAAAAAAAATCACATACTCTCAAGCGTCACGCTCCCACATATTTTCGCTTTTACATTGCAAGAAATCTATTTTATAGTCCTAAAACTTTTATGGGCATGCAACTGCCCCACGACATCATTAACGACCTTACACAAAGGATATATTGTGCAACATCGCTCTTCAGCTCCGCTTATCATGCCGTGGCCCTTGGTGATTTCCATCATAGGCTTAGCTTTTTGCGCTTGGTCTGCCTACGGGCATGCTTTTCAAATTTGCCTTTCCGCCGGTTGCGAAATAAGCCAGGACATGTCCATTGGCGGCATTTCTTTATGGTGGTTTGGTTGCGCGGCCTTTGCCACGCTTATTATTCTCTCCTTTAGTGGTCGCCCTGTGCTTGGCGTTGTGGTGGCCGGAGCCTTCTTGGTGGGCGATGTGGCTCTGCTCTTGCTCATGCTCATGACGGCCTCTTGTATTTCTTGCCTCATTGTGGCTGTGTTCTTTGCCTTGGTGTATACGGCTTTCCGTTATGCTGGCAAAGGCTATGACCCTGTGAGCCGCTCATGGCTTATCTTGGTGTGGGCCTTGCTTTTTGTGGCCAATCTTGGCGGTGTTTTGCGTGAAAACATGACCCCTTGGGCCATGGTAGCACCGGAACAAGCCCATGTGAATGTGTACTTTTCGCCCACATGTCCTGCATGTAAAGACGCCATTGAAACCATGGCTCCCAATCCCACAGCGGCCTTTTTCCCTGTGCTGAAGCAAGACTCTGAATTTGCCTTGGTGGCGCACATGGCCGATGCTTTGGCAGAAGGAAAAAATATTCAAGAAGCTTTGGAGCATGCGCAAAATTCCAAAGAAGCGGCTCCGAAGTTGGGCTTTTTCAACTCTTTGGCCTTGCGCTTGCGTTTGATCTTTAACGAATCTTACTTGGCGCGCAATGGCATTTCCACGGTGCCTGTCATAGAATATAAGGGCTTGCCTGCCTTCATGGCCAAGAAGAGTTCTTTTTCTCAAGTGATTCCACATACAGAAGCCCCTCAGGTGCCTGCCACCGTGGCTAAAATCCCAGCCGGCAGTTTAACCATACCCCAAGGGCTTGAGCCGGAAATATTCCTTGGTAATGGCGCTTTTACCTATACCGGTGAGCCTTCAGAGGGGGGCGCAGATGCCGCCGACAGCCCCACATCTTCGCAAGATATGAATGAAGGCGCTGTGGAAAATGTGGAAGAGCTCTTTGACACCGGCATTGCCGGAGCTTGCGGTGGCCCTCAAACCGAGCCTTGCCCCGAATAGTTTTGTACGCATCATGGAGGCCTTTGCATGTTGTGCAGAGGCCTTTTTACATGACATGTGCGTGTGCCTTATGATAGACTGAGTCATGGTTTTATTCACCCATAACAAAAGGTTTTGTCATGCTGGAAATGCCCTCGGATTTGGCCCCACCTTCCATCAGCAGCAATACGGAAGTGGTGCTTAAAAAACGTTATTATAAATACAATACTGCCGCCGGTCGTGCGGAAACTGCTCAAGAACTCTTTTGGCGCGTGGCCTCTGCCATGGCTCTAGAAGAAAGCAAATACGAAAATTCCACCTATAAGCCAGAAGAATTGGCGCGTGAATTTTATGATTTCATGACCCAGTGGAAATTTCTCCCCAATTCTCCCACCCTCATGAATGCCGGCACCGATTTGGGTCAGCTTTCCGCCTGCTTTGTTTTGCCCGTGGGCGATTCCATAGAAGAAATCTTCGATGCGGTGAAACATGCCGCCATGATACATAAATCCGGCGGCGGCACGGGATTTTCCTTTTCGCGCCTGCGTCCTGCGCAAAGCCGTGTGGGTTCCACCGGCGGCGTGGCTTCGGGGCCTCTGTCTTTTTTACGCATTTTCAACACGGCCACGGAGCAAATTAAACAGGGCGGTACCAGACGCGGTGCCAACATGGGCATTTTGCGCATTGACCATCCGGATATTTTGGCCTTTATTAAAGCCAAGGAAGAAGAAGGGGAGTTTAATAACTTCAACCTTTCTGTGGGTTTGACGGAAGATTTCATGAATGCGGTGCAAAATGATGCGGACTATGCCCTCATTTGCCCCCATTTGGGCACGGAGCAAAGCCGCCTTTCTGCGCGCCAAGTGTTTGAGCTCTTGGTGCAAAAGGCTTGGGCTTCGGGCGATCCCGGCATTGTGTTTTTGGATCGCATCAATAGAGATAATCCCACGCCGGAGCAAGGCGCCATCGAGTCCACCAATCCTTGCGGCGAGCAACCCTTATTGCCTTATGAAGCGTGCAACCTTGGCTCCATTAACTTGGCCAAATTTGTCACCGGCACCAGCACCCATAAAAATCCCGATGAACTTTTGGATTGGACGGAGCTGGCCCGCGTGGTGCACTTGGGCGTGCGCTTTTTGGATAATGTCATTGATGCTTCGCGTTTTCCCTTGGAGCGCATCACCGAAAGAGTGCGCATGAATCGCAAAATTGGCCTTGGGGTCATGGGCTTTGCGGATATGCTCTTTCAATTGGGCGTGGCCTATGACAGCGACGAGGGCATAGCCCTTGGGGAAAAGGTCATGGCCTTTGTGGATGAAGAAGGGCATAAAGCCTCTGCACAATTGGCTCAAGAGCGTGGTGCTTTTCCGGCCTATGCCGAGTCAGTTTTTGCCAAAAATGGTCGCGGCCCTTTCCGCAATGCAACAGTAACAACCATTGCGCCAACGGGTACTTTATCCATCATTGCAGGGTGTTCCTCCGGTGTGGAACCTTTGTTTGCCTTGTGCTTCACGCGCAATATTATGGATGGGGAAAAATCCATGGAGATTAATCCCTATTTCGAAAGGGCCCTTGCGGCCATGGGTGCGCACAGTCCCGAACTTATGGAAAGCGTGCTGGAGCGCGGTTCCATTAAGCATATGGAATTTTTGCCGGAGCACATGCGTCAGGTGTTCACCACTGCCATGGATATTGCTCCCGAGTGGCATTTAAAAATGCAAGCGGCCTTCCAGCGTCATACGGACAATGCCGTATCCAAAACCGTGAATTTACCCAATAATGCCACGGAACAAGATATTTACGACATTTATTGGCTGGCTTTCACCGAAGGATGCAAGGGCGTCACCGTGTATCGCGATGGTTGCAAATCCATACAAGTGCTTAACACAGGTCAAGGGCAGAAAAAGCAAGATGCCCACACAGGCGCAGCAGAGGCCGCAAGTCCTGCGGGTGATACGGGCCAAGTGCGCCGTCGTCCCGATGTGGTGCAAGGTTTTACCCACAAAGTGCAAACGGGCCTTGGGGGCATGTATTTGACCATCAATGAAGTGAATGGTCAGCCCTTTGAGGTCTTTGCCACCATTGGCAAGTCTGGCCGTTCCATCACTGCCAAGGCCGAAGCCATAGGGCGTCTTGTGTCTCTGGCTTTGCGTTCCGGCGTGAGCGTACGTGATATTGTTAGCCAAATTAAGGGTATAGGCGGCGAGCATCCTGTGTTCCGCGATAAGGGACTCTTGCTTTCCATTCCCGATGCCATAGCGTGGGTTTTGGAAAAAAGATATTTGGAGGGCACCGGTGCCGTGGATGAGCACGCCACGTCCATTCATATACCCACTTGTCCGGACTGCGGCGGTGAACTTATTTTCCAAGAAGGTTGTCACATGTGCCAAGGTTGCTCTTTCACCAAGTGCGGCGGATAATTTTTTTAGCTGAAGAAATTAGCTCAAGAAAACCTGTCACGACTCAAAGTTGTGGCAGGTTTTTGTGATTTTTCCCTTTGTGATGATGTGCTCAAATACCTTGACTTAACACCATAATATAGCCTATGGAAAGGAAAGTTTTTCTCTGATTCGCACTAAGCGGGCTTTGCTTTGGCAGGGCTTGCCTCTTTTCGCGTCAGTAAATAATTGAAACTATTTCCTTTTCTTTGTGTGTACTGATGAGGCTTTGTGCCGGTCATGTTTTGCGCCCATGGGGTATAAAGGGAACAAATTAACTCTAAGGTATATCTTCATGGATATTTTGCAAATATTTCGTCCCAAAAAGGAAGAAGTGGTCACTCAGTGGATTGAGTCGGTATATGCCTGCTACCCACTGGACACCACCGGTTTTTTACGCACAAAAAAGGATGACTTCTGTAATCCTGTGGGTGAAATCACCACCACCATGGCGCATTTTCTCTTTGACGCCGCCGCAGGTGAGCACGTACTTGAATTGAAATTGCGCGACGCTTTGCAGCGTTTTGTGAAATTGCGCTCAGTGCAAGACTTCACTCCCTCCAAGGGCCTTGGTGTCATGTTTATTTTTAAGCAATACTTCCGCGACGCCTTCTTGGAAGAGTGCGCCTCCAAGGGCCTTCTCAAAGAATACTTAGAATGTGAATCCCGCATCGACACCTTAAGCCTCATGGCTTTTGATATATATATCGCTTCCCGCGAAACCCTAGCCGAAAACCGCATTGCCGAAATTCGCAATGCGCATTCGCAAATTGTACGCATGGCGCAACGCCAAGGGATAATTCCCGACGGCATGCCCTTGTAATATAGAGGCTTTTGTGGCCTTTATCATCGCTTAGCGGTGTTACTTTGTGTGGTATTTTCCTTCTTTTAGGAAAAGTATTTTTGAATCCGATTTGGATGATCGGTTTTTTTTAGTCAACCTCTAGCCCAGTGAGGTAAGGGAATGGTCACTTCATTACTGGTAGTTGTGGCAATCGGTCTTATTGCATGGATAGGAACAGGCTTAGGTCTTTCTTTCCTATTTGGCATGGTGTTACCGTATGTTGCTGTAATTACCTTCATCGGCGGCGTCATATGGCGTATGGTTTATTGGAGTAAGTCGCCTGTGCCGTTCTGTATCCCCACCACCGGTGGTCAACAGAAATCTTTACCGTGGATCAAACAAGCTACCCTTGATAACCCCCATACAAAATGTGGTGTTATTAAGCGTATGTTCCTGGAAGTATTCCTCTTCCGTTCTTTGTTCCGCAATACGGCAGCAGACGTGCACGCAGACTATAATGGTCAGGGTCCACGTATTGTGTACTACTCTTCCAAATGGTTGTGGTTATTCGCATTGATGTTCCACTACTGTTTCCTTGTGGTGTTTATCCGCCACTTCCGCTTCTTCATGGAGCCCGTGCCAGGCTGTATTAGCCTGCTGGAAGCTCTCGACGGTATCATGCAAGTGGGCGCTCCCCGCTTCTTCATGAGCGGTGCATTGTTACTTGTGGCAGTGCTCTTCCTTTTGGGTCGCCGCATTGTCAATGAGCGTGTGCGCTACATTTCTCTTATGAACGACTACTTCCCATTATTCCTTATCTTAGGTTTAGTGGTTTCCGGTCTTGCTCTGCGTTATCTTGATAAGACAGACATTGCCAGCGTAAAAGTGTTCACCATGGGTCTTGTGAGCCTTAGCCCTGTATTGCCAGAAGGTATTAATGAGCTCTTCTTTGTGCACTTAACCTTCTTAAGCGTACTTCTTATGTACTTCCCCTTCTCCAAGCTTATGCACGCTCCCGGTGTGTTCTTTAGCCCAACACGTAACTTGGCTAATAACTCCCGTGCAGTGCGTCATATCAACCCTTGGAACCCACCCAAGAAGTACACCACCTATGCAGAATATGAAGATGACTTCCGTGATGTAATGGCTGAGGCAGAATTGCCTTTGGATAAGCCCCTTGCGGACGAAGCACCTAAAGCACCTGCTGAGTAAGGAGAAACCATGGCTAAACTGCCTACCCCTAAAGAACTGATTTTGAATCGCCCTGCGTTTCCAAGTCAGCATTGGATGGATACCAAGCCCGAGTTTACACCCGGTAACTTCTGTTATCCTGCCAAAAAAGAAACCATGGAAAAACTGCACATGCCCCACCCTCACGAGTGGAATCCTGCAGAAGAAGATTGGAACTTACCCGAAAATTGGGAAAAAATACTTTGTGACGCCTTTGCTGAGCGTTTACAAAAGCACCGCTCCTTAAAAGTGTTCATGGACACTTGCGTACGTTGCGGCGCTTGCGCAGACAAATGTCACTTCTTCTTAGGTACCAACGACCCCAAGAACATGCCCGTACTTCGTGCAGAGCTCTTGCGTTCTTTGTACCG
>CAYJHD010000049.1:0-9875 GCA_964370015.1 uncultured Desulfovibrionaceae bacterium
CTCTCCCCCTCAAACTCCCCCTCTCCCCTTCCAAAAACCTTCATTGGCGATGGTATACCTTCTTTGAAAGCACAATCACGTCGCAATGAGGTTTTTGTCAAATTGCGAATTTTTACGTTTTAGCAAGGAAGTGTATACAAACATACACGACCGAAAAAGCTTACGAAATCTGACGCAGATAAAAACGAAAAGGCGCATTTGACGATCGTGCTATACTTTATAACGAGCACACAAGGCTTTGTAGGAACAATAGCCACAATGCATGCCTTCGCGCGGAGCAAAACTTTGTGCCGCATGCATATGATCCGCCAAAAAGCTCAGCAATTGAGGCACGCGCACCTCCATAATATCTTGTGCGCTTTCATCATCCAATTTCTGGCTCAGCATATACTTCTCCTGCCCCGTATTCCCCATGTCCACCAAAGCCGCATTCAAAGGCGTTTCATTATACTTATGTTGGCATATATGAATATAACACGGCAATTGCACCGAGCTAAAAGCATCGGCCACCTGAGTGAGTAACTGTTGGCTATTTTGCGCTGTGGGTTTCCACACATCCATGGCTGTCCATAGATCCATATCCGCCCACGCCTTCATGGATATGCTGGGTAAATGCCCGCTCTTATAATCCAGCACCACCAACCCCTCACGACCGCCTTCCGCATAGGGCAAGCGTCGCCTATCCACTCTATCAAGCACGCCCTTCACGTGAAATACTTGTCCAAAACGTCCTTGTATGGGAGCTGTGAGCTTTTTTTCCAAGGTCACGATTTCCGTTTCGGCCGCTTGTTCGGCTTGTGCCTCCAAAAAGCGCTTAAAGCGCACCGGTGCCGCCAAGCGCAAGAGCATACGGCTTTGTGGTGGCAAAGCTTGCACAGCATCATCCAAAGCAAAAGTTTGCTCAAAAATTTGTTGTAAGCCCTCGAAGGTTATGGCTTCAGGAGGTAATACTTTGCCCTCCCACGGTGCATACGCTTCATGTAAAACCCTATGCAAAAGATCACCCACAGCGGCGGGGTCATCGCCCTCATTGACTTCATCCAAAGGCCGCAAGGCATACAGATTTTCCCAGGCAAAACGCAAAGGACAGCGCAAATATCCATCAAGCTTGGTGGGAGAAATGCCCTCATCCAACAGCGTGGCCACCTTTTGACGCAAAGCTTCGCACGAGGGCAAGCCCATGGGGGCATTATCTTCGTCTTGAGCATGCGGCGCAGCCATGGGCGTCACGGGGCAAGGAGCCACCTGCAAGGGACACGTGCCATTTTCCAAAATATAGCCCCGCTCTTGCTCTTCCTTCCATAAATACGCATCCACAAAGCGGCTACGAATTTTTTTGGCATCAAAAAGTTCTGAGCGTTGCATGCCCTCTTGCCAACAAAAATGCACTTCTTTGGCACTGGATAATAGGCGATATAAGGTGTGCGCCACCACGCGCTCACGCTCTTGCAAAGCAGGCAAGCCCACAAGTTCACGCAAGGCATCGGGCAAAAGGGGATCTTGCGCCGCAAAACCCGGCAAAGCATCATCGGTGGCATCCAGCACCACAATTTTTTCAAAGTGCAAAAGACGCGTTTCCAACATGCCAAGCACCTGCAAACCTTGCAAGGGGGCGGCCTCAAAGGGCACACGCTCGCTTCTAATGAGCTGACGACACAGGGCAAAAAGCGTACTGAGCGGCAAAGGCTCGTGGGCCATGCGCGCGCCTTTTAAGGTGGGGATAACATGCTGGGTTAAGCGGTATAAAGATTCGGCATCCAAGGGGTGGCTTTTCCATATATGCTGTCCATGCATGAGCAACATATGGCACATATGCCCCATGGCTTCGCCCAAGCCGTGCGTACTGTGCACCGTGGCGAAATTCCCCAAAAGGCAGGACAGGAGCCTTTGCACAAAGGCGCGCACCTCGGGGCTCACATCTTCTTGCACAGCCAATAGGGTAAGCAAATCTTGCTCGCTCACAAAGGCATTGCCCCTGCGCAGAGCTTTCTCCATCTTGCCCCATAAAGAATACAAGCTTTGCTCCGAAATGCTCAGCATTTGCACAAAGGGATGACGCAAAGCATGGAGCACATCACGCCAATAATACCGTCGCGAGCTTGCACCTTCTTGGGGCTCGGCTTCTCCGCGTGCGCCTTCTTGCAAGCGTAATAGGCTCTCCAAAAGGGCAAACAGCGACGATTGCTCCAAGGGATAGCCCATGGACACGTTGAAAGGCATATCCGGTAAATGATGCAAGGTGGGCATGAGCAAGGAGGCCGAAGACAGCACCACGGCGGTGGAAAGTCCCTTTACTGGCTGTGCATCATCTTGCTGTTGTGCCGCCACGGGTTCCAAAATATCTTGCATATGCAGTAATTGCGAATGCACATCATAGCCCGCCATGAAATGCACTTGCGGACTTCTACCACTGGGCGGCATATACAGCGAGCAATGAGCTTTCCATTGACGCAACCATTGCACATGGTCAGCGCAGGAAAAATGTACGTTTTCGCCTTTGTTTGCTTCTTGCGCCAATGCAGGATCTGAATGCAAACAAATATGCGCGCCCTTTTGCCACAAAGCTTTGAGCATCACATGTTCACATTGGGTAATGGTGGAGAAACCCGCCACAAATACCTGTCGATTTTCTTGAGGATTTGGTGCCAAGAGCGGCGGTAAATCCGCCATATTTTGCTGTAGGGCTTCGGCGGCAATGTAGGCATCTAGGGCAGTGGTGGTCCAGCCTTCTTGCTGTAAAAGCTGCACATACGCCTTATGAATGCGCCCCAGAGCCGACAATAAAGCCGATGCCAGAGGAGAAACTTCACCCTCGGTGTAAAGAATATCGCGCACGGGCAAGAGCTGATTCATGTACTCTTCAAACAAGGCCACCAAGCGTAAACCCCACGGTAAAAAATGCGCCAAATCCTTTTGGGCAAATTGCTGCGTGATGAAATCCACCTCGCCTTCTTGGCTGGCACTCACCTCTTGTACGGCGCGATACGCCACATGCACGCAGTCCAGCAAAGCGGCCTTGCGCCCCAAGGCTTGCCCATTTTGCGCCACATGGGCGCGAAAAAGCCCCGTCATTTCGCCAATGGTCAGCATACGTGGCAACATGGCAGGACGAGGAAAAGATGGATTATGACACAATAAATCCGTCACGTAACGGCGTGGTCTGTTGTGTGGCACAATGAGCACAGAGCGACCCAAGTCATTGCCGCACTCTTGGCACATATACTCTTGAAGATGCTCCAAAAAGGGCCTGTCCCAAGGAAAAAGCGTAAAGGATTGTGACATATTAGGCTCCCTGCTCTCGTGACTGCCATAGCGGCGCATCTAAAAGTTCTGACACGCTGGCCGTCTGCACCATGCGGCATTTTTTCAAATCCAAATACACCAACAGCCCTTGGCTGGCAGGCAAATCATTAGCCCCGTGGGGCATGTCATCCAACATGCGCACATAATTACGCACCTGCGTCACGTGGGCGGCATCTTCTTGCCCCGTTTTAAATTCCACCACGCGCCAGCCATGACCGTCGTGAGGTGGTAAAACAAGGTCGGCGCGAAATTCCTTACCGGATTCATTGACCATGCCTTGCTCCGGCAAAGCGTACTCCGCCCATTCTTGCACGCCGGGCAAGGAGGCATACCACACCAAAGAAGCCGCCATTTCCGCCTCCATGCTTTCCGTATTCATGAGGGGCAAACCAAAGGATTGTACGCCCAGCGTCGCGGCTGTTTTGGCATTATCTTCTATACTTCCTAAATGTTGCATACTTTGCCACACTTCAAGACAATGGTGCATGAGTAGGCCTCGCCTGGCGGGCGAAAGATATACCGCACTCCCTTGGCTTTCCTCCCCTGCAGTATCTTCGTGTAAAAGACATTCCTGCACAGGGTCACGATAAATTTTCAAACGCGGTAGCCATTGCATAATGCGTTGCGGCTCTTCAGAAAAATCCACAGGGCATGCAAAGGATTTTTCTTTCGTCGCAGTCTCCACGACCGAATCTTCCGCCACTGGCATATCTTTTTCAATGCCATAACCGGCTTCATGGGGAAGCTTGATGTCCATGGCTTCCCACAGTTGCGGCAGGCCTTTGGCCAAGTTCACCGTGCGTTGCACATGGGGGGTGTGCGTGTGAAAAGCATACAGTTCTTCTTGCGCGCGCGTGCACGCCACATACAGCACATGAAAGCATTCTAGCACGCCCTCAGCTTGCGCCATATAGTGAGCATGGCCCTGCAATTGCCCTGAGAACTCTTCCTCTTCCAAGCTCTCGGATTGCTTAGTGCGCGTGGCAAGCACTTGCAAATCTCCCACCTTTTGCACCATGGGCGGTGCAGAATCCCGCACGCCAAAGCTTAACCAAGGAATGATAACCACAGGAAATTGCAAGCCTTTGGATTTATGAATGGTCATGATGTTCACAGCATCCAGCTTGGACGGCGTGGGTGTTTTTTCTTCGCCGCCGCTTTGCTCCCAATGCTGTAAAAAGGTGCCTAGCGTGCCTGCGCCGCGCCGTTGCGCACTGAAAATAACTTCTAAAAAGCGACGTAAAAAGGTTTGCGCCTCTTCATACCGCTGAGGCACTTGCCATAGGCGATACCATTCTTGCATACAATCATAGGGGCTACGCATTTGCGCCGCGCCATAAAAAGGCGCAAAGGTATATTCCCAAAATTCCGGCCATTGCTTTTGGAAGGCATGGGCCAAGGAAGAGGCTCCGCGCTGACTCTTATGCAATAAAACCCAATTATGTAATTCCTCAAGGCTGGGACGTATGTTACCCACAAAACCTTCTTCTTGCGCGTCGTGCGCATCCTTTACATGCTCTGGGCGTAAGGCCACCGCCATGATTTGCCCCGTGAGCACCGTCCAAAAATGCAAATCGTCTTGAGGGCAGTGCAAAAAGGATAAAAAGGCCAAGCTTTCTTGGATGAGAGGATGATTTTGCAAAAGCAAACTGTTTTCCGTCACGGCGGGAATGCCCCACTCCGAAAGCCATGCCGCCACCATGGAAGCGGCCTTATTCTGACGGGTTAAAATGGTAATATCAGCCCATGGGCGACGCTGTCCCAGCTCCGTGAGTTTTTCCTGCAAAAGATCACGCACAGCTTCGGAAAGCTCTTCCGCATTGGCCCCTTGCACTTCTTCTATGCACACATAACCGCCCTCAGCATCGGGCTTTACCTGCTGCGCTGCGCCTGTGAAGGTGGCGCACAGCTTCTTGGCGGCGGCGTCCACCACTTCCGGCGGGCAAGAAGAGGATACTATTTCTTCCACCAAGGCCCTTGCTTTAGCTTCGTCCGCCAAGGGAGCAAAAAGCGCATTGTTGGTGGCAACGATGACCTCGCGACTACGCCAATTGGTGGGGAGATTTTTTTGCTTGGGTTCATGGGGTTCTGGCAACATGCAGGTGAGGGATTCCTCACGCAAAACGGCATCAAAAAGGGCCGAATCCCCGCCGCGCCAACCATAAATGGCCTGCTTCACATCGCCCACCCAGGTGAGGGAGCCCCCATAGGACAAAGCTTCTTGCATGAGCAAAAGCAGGGCTTGCCACTGCTCACCACTGGTGTCTTGAAATTCATCCAAAAGCACATGGCGCACATTATTGCCTAAGCGACACAAGGCCGCCGACACGCCATACTGACCTTGTAACACCTGCCGCGCCATGACGGGAATTTTTGCCGCCGGCACTTTGCTTTCTTGCTTTTGAAAATCCAGCATTTTTTGCGCCAAAAGCAAAGCCACTTCGGCAAAGGGTTGCATCTGCAAAGCCACACGTAGGGTTTTGCCCTCGGTCATGACGGCATGCACGCTTTGGGTAAAAGTAGCATACGCCCAGTGCACGGCATCGGAAGCCTGCCCTTGACTGGCTTTAAGCAAACATGCATCCACGTTTTCTTTGGAGGCATAGGTGGAAGTACAGCCCTTCTTATCCCCCGCGCTGGCCAAGGCAAAACATTTTTTGGCATTGGCATTCACTTTGAGATTTTCTTGCTCAAGAGTTGTGATTAAGTGCTTGGCACTGGTGATGAGTGCCAGCTCCAAAATTTGCAGGCGGTCTTCCAATTGCTCCGCTGAGCTCAATGTGGAAAAAATGGCCAAATCTTCTTGCTGTACAAAGAAATCCACCAAGGGTAAAAGCATTTCTTGCAATTGTGAACCTAGCACAAAGCCCCTCTTATCCTTATGGAAAACAAGGGCACGGCACATGGCGCGCACATGGGAGAGCATGGCGGCATCGCCTTGGTCGGCTTGCTCCAAAAGCTCATCAAACATGGGGTCCATGAGCTCTTGAATATGAAAGCTACTTTCGAAGTCAGGAGGCAGTCCCAGATCAAGAGCCGCCGTGCGCACCACCAAATGCAACAAGCTATCGATGGTGCGAATATTCAAAGCCCCGTATTGACGCAGAATAATTTCTATCCACGCCTTGGCTTTTTCCGCGGGCATGGGCATGTTTGCCGCTTGCGTGCTTCCCTCTTTGGTCAGAGCGCATTTTTTTAAGCTTTGCAGCACGCGTTCTTTCATTTCTGCGGCGGCCATATTGGTGAAGGTCATGGCCATGATATCGCCCCATGCAAGGGGAGTGTCTGCCGTGTGCGTGGACTTTACCCCATCATAAGACTTATAGGCTTTGGCCTCAGAGCGCGCCAAATGCGCTAAAAATCGCTGTGTAATGTCATGCGTTTTACCAGACCCTGCCGAAGCCTTCACCTGCTCCATATGTGACATATGCGCCCCTTGGATAGTTATGCTGTGGGCAACATGCCCGTGAGATGCCCTTGGCCTGTGGATTCAAGCACAGCGCGCCAAAGGTCTGAATGAATATTAAGTCTGCGGCGGCTTCTGGTCACTATGTCCAAGGGTAAATGCACGAAATGGTCTTGCAATTTAGCCACCACCATATGTGTGCGCCCGGCCATGGCGGCGTGCACAGCGTGTTGGCCCAAAAAGCCACAATACACTCTATCATTGGCATTGGCACTGGTGGCGCGAATCATATAGCTTGGGTCAATGAGTTTAAGCACATAGGGAAAGCTTTTGGCCGTGAAGTAGTTTTGAATTTCGCATTGCAATAGGTTGAAAATATCACCCAGCACTTTATTGCCCGACAAATCTGTCTTGGCGGTGCTTTGCAGCAAATGCTGCCCTGCCCCTTCGGCCACCACAATGACCACATGCCCGCGCTGGCGCAAACGCTCTTCCAAGGCCGGCAAAAGCCCGCCCTCGCCATGCAGGGTGAAGGGAGCTTCGGGAATGAGCACAAAATTCACATCCTTGAGAGCCAAGGCCGCTTGCGCCGCAATGAAGCCCGACTCGCGCCCCATGAGCTTCACAAGGCCAATGCCATTATAAGAGCAAATGGCTTCGGTGTGTGCCGCCTCAATGGCGGCGGTGGCTTGGTCCACGGCGGTGTCAAAACCAAAGGATTGCGGCACAAAATTAATATCATTATCAATGGTTTTGGGCACGCCAATGACAGATATGCGCAAATCCCTGGCCATGATTTCACGGCTTATGTCGGCGGCGGCCTTCATGCTGCCATCTCCGCCAATGACAAAGAGTACGCTAATATTCATGCGCTCCAAGGTATCCACAATGAGCTCCGGCGACTGCGGCCCACGCGATGTGCCAAGTAAGGTTCCGCCAAATTTGTGCAAATCCGACACCATACGTGGTTTTAACTCCGCCACTGCATGGCCAAGGGAAGAAATAAATCCCTCCAGCCCATAGCGAAAGCCCAAGACGCTGGGCACATTATAGGCATGGTGCGCCTGCATGACCAAGGCGCGAATCACATCATTAATGCCGGGGCACAGACCGCCGCAAGTGACTATGCCGCATTTGGTACGCGCAGGGTCAAAGTACAAATTCTGGCGCGGCCCCGCCATTTCGAAGTTCATGAGTGTGGGCGTAACCACATCACTGGAAAGCTCCGCATCCACATGGATATTCACCGTTTTATCATCTGCCCATAAACCATATTGCAGGGGGGAGAGAAGCTTTGCTTTACCAAGACGCCGAATTTCTGTGGAGAGGGAATTTTCCGTGACCATGGGCTTTACGCTCCTGTGGGTAATTGTAACTCTTGTGCTCTTTCAGCCATTGCCGCTATGGAAAGTTTTAAAAATGTATCCAAATCTACACCAATTTCTTCACATTGGCGAATATTTTCACGGCTCACCGAAGCCGCAAAAGCCTTATCTTTCATTTTTTTCTTCAAACTTTTGGCTTCCATGCCGGTGATACCCGTGGGGCGCACCAAGGCCGCCGTCACAATGAGACCGGTGACACTTTCGCCGCAACGCAAAGCATAATCAAGCTTTGTGGCAGGGCTGTGTCCATTCATCTCTCCATTATGGGCGCGAATGGCGGCAAGGCTTTCTTCGGGTAGTTTACCTTGCAACATTTCACTGCCCACAAGGCCATGCTTTTCGGGAGTTTCGGCCGTTTGACCATAGTCCACATCATGTAAAAGACCCGTCAATCCCCAAAGGGCGGCATCTTCTTGCAAATGCACGGCCAAAGCCTGCAACACCGCTTCCGATGCCAGCGCATGCTGTACCAAAAATGCTTCTGTGGTGTGCTCCTGAACCAAGGCTAACGCCTCTTCTCTTGCTATTAAAGACATATAATCCTCTTTAGATAAATGTGAATGAGGGGCCTTGGAAAATATCCTCTGCCCGTGAGAAATTCAATACCGCGGAATCTTTAGTCCCCTTGAAGCCTTTAGAGCCCTTGGAGCCTGTTGCGCCCGCAAAAATTTTGTAAAATATGCTTCTACAGCACATTACTCAGCAACAATATCCCAGCCCAAAGCCTCAAGCTCTGCATGGCTTCTGGCACCCTTACGGCGTATAAGCAACGCGCCATCTTTACGCACTTCCACTATGGTGGAAGGCAAGCCCCCCGAAGGCTCAGCACCTTCCATGAGCACACTTTGCACCTTGGACAAAAGCATGGGGGAAAGTTCTGCCAGCACGCGCGGCGGTGCTTCTCCGCTGATATTGGCCGATGAACATACCAAGGGGCCATCCATGGCTTTAGCCAAAGCCAGAGCCGTGGCATGAGACGATATGCGCACCGCCACCTTGCCCGTTCCCGCCGTGATACATTCAGGCACGCAAGGAAGAGCTTCGCACAACAGCGTCAGCGGCCCCGGCCAACATTGTTGCCCAAGTTTTTTTTGATGCGGCGTAAGCAGGGCTATGCGCTCTATCTGCTCCACGCTGGCGGCCAAGAGGGGCAAAGGTTTTGTGCTAGGCCTATTTTTGGAAAAAAACACCTGCTCCAAAGCTTTTTGCGAAAATATGGAACAGCCCACAGCGAAGAAGGTTTCTGTGGGATAAATAAGAATTTCACCCTCTTGCAAAAGCTGGACGCTTTGGTCGAAAGTGCGTATGCTTGGCACACAATTTACGGGAGTACCCTTCATGGCTAAAAAACCTTTACGCATAGTGGCCGTGGGCGCCCTTAAGACCGCCCATTGGAAACAAGCCGCCGCCCATTATATGCAACGCATACAACATTGGCGCACAGTACAAGAAAGCCTCGTCAAAGACGGTGACTCCGCCTTACCCGTGGCAGATCGCAATGCCGTGGAAGGTCAACGCCTTCTGGCCAGTTTCCAGCCGCAAGATATTATCATTTGCTTGGACGAAAAAGGGAAAAACTACACATCCCAAGAGTTCGCCAAATTCCTACAACATATTTCAGAAAATGCCACACGCACGCCCTGTTTTGTCATCGGTGGCGCCTTTGGCCTCGATGAACGCGTACGCCAAGCCGCACATCACAAGCTGGCCCTTGGCCCCATGACCTTTCCCCACGAGCTGGCGCGGGTATTGCTTCTTGAGCAGATTTACCGCGCGGAAGC
>CAYJHD010000049.1:9975-15565 GCA_964370015.1 uncultured Desulfovibrionaceae bacterium
TTCCCCACGAGCTGGCGCGGGTATTGCTTCTTGAGCAGATTTACCGCGCGGAAGCCATTGTGCGCGGTGTGCCCTATCACCATTAGCAGTGCGTTCTAAAAGCATCGTCTGCTTCGTTAGATGTGTTTTTTATTCCATGCGCTCTTGTTATTGCGCTTTTTGTACCGACCAGAAAAATCTCTTTTGGCCATGCACCTTGTAGGCATATTCCTTTTCCACCTTCCAGCCAAGCTCTTCCAAAAGGGCTTGGGGTGCTTTATCTAGGGTGAGGAAAATGACCCTGCCATCATCAGCCAAAGCCGGAGCCACCAAGGCTAGCATTTGTTCCCAAGGCATGAAGGCGCGGCTCACAATCATTTGCGCCGGTGCTTTTGCCTGCTCAAAAAATTCTTCTGCCCTGCCGCGGAAAACTTGCGTACGTGGCAATGGTACTTGAGCCAGCACATTGCTTAAAAAGAGGGCTCTTTTCTCGCGCACTTCTATGAGGTGATACTGCCCTTCTTGCCAAAGCATACGCAAAGGAATACCCGGAAGGCCGGCGCCGGCGCCAAGGTCAAGGCAGTGAAAATCGTCTGATGTTTCCAAAGGTAAAGTGCGGATAAATTCTGCCAAATGGAAGGAATCCACAATGAGATTGGTCATGCATTCTTGCCAATGTCTGGCGCCCACAAGGTTCATGACCTTGTTCCAGCGCATGAGCAACATGACATAGGTGGCCAAAGGAGACAGAGTTTTTTCTTCTACGGTCATGGGCCAAGAGGCGCAGACTTCAGCCAATTGCTGTGTGGTGAGGTTTTGTTGTTTTCGCATGTGGGCAGTATAGCAGTATCAAGATAAAAAGCCAATGCAAGGGAGTGCCGGCATCTTGGTAGATTATATGTCCATCAAAGCCGCGTGCAACATAAAGGGCATGCTTTGTGGGGCCGTCTTTTGCTGTTGTCCATACATGGCAGTAAAAAGGCGTTTTCTAGCCGCATCGTGCCCCGTATACAAGGCAAAGAGCATATTATGCGAGCCCTTTTGCCCGCGTTCATTGGGCTGTGCACAAAGGGGATTCACCGCCACGCTACTGCGACATGCATAGGGGCGCGCCGCATAAGCCACGCACTGACCCAATTCATTGAGCAAAGGACAAGGAATATAATAATCCTCGCGCACATGACTGGCATCATCCACCCCTTCACCGTAAAATTTTTGCCCCCATTGCAAATAACTTTCGCTGATGGCCTGTGCTTTTTCCTGCCACACGGGCCACACAGATAAAAAATGCTCCTTGGCAGTGGTATGCATCTGCATATGAGCCTGCATCAAATGAATCTCGCAAGGCAAACTCAAAACCATTTGATGACAGCAACCATCACAACCAGCTGCGCACACCAAGGCTTGTCCTTGCTCGGCGCAAGCTTTGGCAAGCCCTGCACCATCGGCCTCTAGGGCATCATTGGCCATTTGCAAAATAAGCATGGCCTCATAAGAATAAGATGTAGTAGTCTTAAGAGGAGGCATGAGGGATTGCACGCTACGCAAGCTTTGCTCCATGGCTTCGCTGGCTTTGGCATGTTCAGGGCTACCCTCCGGCGCATAATGCACCCATTGCCCTTGCATAAAATATGTTTGCACGGCTTTTTCCAAGGCTTCTTGCGTGGCATTTTGCGGTAAAAGCCGTGTTTTTTCTGCATTCCAAGTCATACTTAGCCTTTTCGTATTCACGGTTGTTATTTTTTGCACGTAATTTAGCTTCACGGCGCGAACTCGCCCTTGACGCTGATAAAAAAGCAAGGCACTATGTATTTATCCTACCCATAAATGAAAGGAAATTGTATGCAAAGAAAAAAACTGCGTAAGACTCAAGCTGTTGATGCAGCCTGCATTCTTTTTTCTCTCAATACTGAGCCAGACCAAGTGCTCACCATGATAGAACAAATGGAAAAAAATGACTTTGCGCCGCAAAGTATTGATCGCCAACGCTTTTGCCTTGAATGGTACGGATTTGTCCATGCCAGCATTGTGGCTGGCCTCATGGTACATGCCCCCAATAGCGTTCTGGTGGAATATTTACGCACCACCACGTCCCTTCTCAGCACACGTCAAATATCCAAGGAAGATGCGGACACCTTTGTGGATATCTACTTTGCTCCTTATATGGAGCTGGTGGGCAAAGAAGAACAAAAAGCTTGCCCGCAGCATTTTTTTGCCAAAGCTTGCGGCATAGAAAATCTGGAAGACGTGCCCCCACGCGCTTTAGCTTTCATTTCCGGCACCATGGCCCTTGTGCTCAGTGCCGTCACCGACAAGCTTGAAAACTACGAAATCCTCGCCGACTAAACACTTTTCTTCACCTTTTTGCCAATGCTTATTCAAAAAGCTCTTTACTGTCCGGCGCCATTAAAAGGTTTTCTGGCAAGGTGGTGGAGGTTTGCTCAAATATATTGGACAAAATGCTATTGGACACCAGCATGCCGCTGCGTGTTAAGCGTAAATAGCCATCTCGTATGCGGATAAGACCATTCTCATGCAAGGCTTGAATGAGCAATTTGTGGTCTTTCATGAAATTTCGCCCCGTCAACGCTCTGTAGGCTTTAAAACGCAAGCCGCGTGCCGTGCGTAAGCGTAGCATCACCAGCTCCAAGACGCGCTCTCTCGGCGTTAAAACCATGGCCTCAGTATCTAAAGTGCGGTTTTCCACCTTTTGCGCCCATGTGCCTTGATCGTAAGGGTTGGTCCAGCGGCGTCCTTGCACGGTGGAGGTGGCAGACGGGCCCAAGCCCAAATAATCATGCCCTTCCCAATAGCCCAAATTATGGCGACATTGAAAACCCATGCGCGCAAAATTGGAAATCTCATAGTGAATATAGCCCTGCTCTTCCAACAAAGAGGCTCCTTCCATGAACATCACCGACTGATCGCGTTCCGGCGGTAGCACAATGCGTCTTTCCTGATAATCGCGCTCAAGCTTAGTGCCTTCTTCCAAGGTGAGTCCATAGGCAGAAATGTGTGTGGGCTTCATGCGCGTCACTTCTCGCAAGGTATTCAGCCAGTGCCGCACCCCTTGCCCAGGCAAGCCCCACATGAGATCCACGTTAATATTGGCGATGCCGCACTCTTTGGCCTGCATGACGGCATAAATGCTATCCTTATACTTATGAGAGCGACCAAGCATGTGCAAATACTCTTCATCAAGGCTCTGCAAACCCAAGGACAAACGATTCACCCCAGCTTTAGCAAAGGCACTCATGCGCTCCTTGGTGCGTAAAGATTCGGGATTGGCCTCAAGGCTGATTTCCACATTGTCCGTAAGGCTAAAATATTTGCTCACCCGATCCAAAAGCAAATCCACCACGGGCACAGGAAGAAGTGACGGGGTTCCACCGCCAAAAAAAATCGACGAAAGTTCTGTTCCCTGATATCTCTCGCCCCATACAGTCAGCTCGGCAAAAAGCGTATCCACATAAGCCTTAAATCCAGCATCGTGCAAAGCATTCACCCCGCGCCCCAAGGGTAAGGAGTGGAAAGCGCAGTAATGGCATTTAGTGCGGCAAAAAGGTACGTGAATATAAAGCAGCATGTCTTTTCCTCTATGAGCTAAAAGTATGAAAACCTAATTTTTTCCTACTGTAGTGCTTTTACTCCCTCACGGCAAGCGGACAAAAACACCGCACCTAACACACTTAAAAATAAGCAGAAAAAATACAATCATATTAAATGCATTTTTTTACTAGGTTTTACTATGGACAAGTTATTATTTAGTATTATCTCTTAGTCAGGGAAACGTTTCAATTTTCATGTGATATTTTTCACCATCGCATTCTTATAAATACTATCCGTCCAAGAGAAAATACAATCTTCTGTGCCCATCTCAAAGGAGAATACATTGAAGAAACTTGTAACATTAGCTTTCACTCTATTGATATTTACTGGCATGGTACACATTCCTGCTCATGCCACATCATTGGCACCGGAAGCAATTCAGACCATTAAAGGTCTTGGCACCAGCCACTGAGACGGTGTTGGCGGTACCGGCGGTACCGATGACCACAAAAAAGACTAAGTCTTTCCCCTTAGCCCCCTTACACACACCGATAAACGGTGACCCTCGCACATGGGGATGCTGCAAAGCATCCCCAATCTTAGTGAATTTAAATGAGGGTATTTTTACTATTACAATACATTATGCAACATAGCTTAAAATTATGCTCAAAAAGTGTTTCCACTCGCTTGCAAGAAAGTGCACCAACTCCAAATCCACATTTAAAGCCTAGGGAAACAAATTTCAACTTATTTTGCTTGGCAACTAAGTAGCAAGCCCTCTCAAAGATTGTTTAGCTGCCAATTTTAAGGAATATTTTTTACAACATTTCTCATATATGGGATTTTCTTCTTGGCACCATTGCTCCACCGCCTTGGAAGATAAAGAACCTAAATGATACAATGGCTGACCGGCTATGGCATAATTCTGCCTACCACGTGCGCGGTTAGTATAGATTAAATAGTTATCCCCAAAAAAAACTCTTAGCTCCTCGGGTATAGATGTAAATGCATCTTTATGACCAAACATGACAATGCCAAAACAATAACAAAGATGATATATCTTACGCAAAAACATCTTATTTGCATGGGGTATAGGCTTGGCATATATACTTAAATCTACATTATTAACGTAATCACTTAAAATCCCCACTGTACCCATATCCGGTTGCAATAGTTGTAGCACAGAACTGCAAAAAAGCGGGCAAAGCATAACATCATCATTCATAAGACACCAATAATCTGTTTTACAGTGCTGCATGCCTAAATTCCAAGCCGGGTTTACAAAAATATTCTCTTCCATCTCCAATACTTTCACCTTAGGTGAAGGAAAAGCAAAACCCTGCGTACTATTATCAATAATGATAACTTCCTTGACAGCTGGATCTTGATGTAAATTACGCAACAATAATGGAAAAAGAGGATTCTTTTGTAAAGTAGGTATGATGACAGTAAGTTCTTTATTCATGAAACAAGACTATCTGAGGATAAAATTTTATGCAAGTAAGTTGCATGAAACCTCGTGCACACATCAGCCTTTTCGCTACAGCGCACCTCCGTGCGTGCCTCCGGCGGTTTAAGGTGGAAAAGTAGGTTCAATTGACTACATAAAAGAAGAGACCCTCGCGCTTAAGCAGCAAGGGTCTCAAGAAAAATTTGGCGGCGGCCTACTTTCCCACAATAAAGACTGCAGTATCATTTTTGCTGTAGATGTGTGGCAGAAACAAGGAAGACAAGCTTTTAAGGAGGGGAGTGGACAGGGACGTCCATGACCCGAAAGAAAAGCGCAGCCTGACGCAGTTAATGCCGTGCAGCTACAGCAAAAATCGGCGATGAAGTGCTTAACTGCGCCAAGTTCGGAATGGAATCAGGTGTACCCATTTCGCTAAAACACAAAATAGTAAAAAGCCATCGCGCTATAAGCACAAGGGCTTTTGAAAAATTTGGCGGCGGCCTACTTGCTTACCATCGCTCATGCGGCGGTACAGATATGTGTGGAAGTAAATTCCCCACATCCGCCTTTTCGCTACCGCGCACTACCGTGCGTGCCTCCGGCGGTTTAAGG
>CAYJHD010000050.1:0-15562 GCA_964370015.1 uncultured Desulfovibrionaceae bacterium
GGAGGGGAAAGAACCTTTTTTCAAAAAGGTTTTTCCCCTCCCCACAAAAAAAGAAACTAAAACTAAAAATAAAAAAACTAAATTAACCTAAATTAAACTAAGTCTTTAATCAGCAAACAACGAGCCTTATGACCATTCTTTAATGAAACGAGAGAAGGCTCCTTCTCGGTGCATTGCTTTTGCGCCTGTGGGCAACGGGGATGAAAGCGGCAACCTTGCGGAAGATTGTGCGGAGGCGGCACAGTGCCTTCGATGGTGGGCAAGCGATTTTTTTCCATGGCATGCTTTGAAGGCGATGCATGGAGTAAACCTTGCGTATAGGGATGTTGTGGATTTTGAAGAACATCGTGAACAGTGCCATATTCTACCATTTGCCCGGCATACATGACCCCTACGTTATGGGCCATTTGAGCGACGACGCCAAGATCGTGCGTGATGAGTAAAATTCCGCGTTCTTTTTCTTCAACTAATGCTTTAAGAAGCTGAAGAATTTGCCATTGAATGGTGACATCAAGGGCGGTGGTGGGTTCATCGGCTAGGAGTAGTGTAGGATTACAGGCAAGGGCCATGGCAATGACAATGCGTTGACGCATGCCGCCACTTAGTTGATGAGGGTAATCGTTGAAACGATTTTCGGGCGCAGGTATACCTACTTGGCGAAAAATATCAAGAATGTGTTGCTTGGCTTGAGCTTTGGAGTATTTTTTATGAAGCATCACATGTTCTGTACATTGATCACCCACAGGTAAGACCGGGTTAAGGGCAGTCATGGGCTCTTGGAAAATCATGCCCACGTTTTGACCGCGTTGTTGTCGCATGGCCTTTTCTGAGAGGGAAAGCATGTCTTTACCGTGAAGGAAGACATGCCCACTTAAACTGGTATTTTCTGGAGTTAAACGTAAAATGGCCTTGGCGGTAAGGCTCTTACCACAACCAGACTCACCCACAAGACAAAAAATTTCTCCGGGAGCGATGGAAAAATTCATGTCCGATACGGCATCATAACAACCTTTTTCTGTATGAAAGGTGACTGTTAGATTCTGTACGTTTAAAACAGCTTGTTCCTGCATATTATTTTTCCCAGAATTTTTTTTCATTTTTCTTGGAAGGCTTTATGACCTTTTTTTTCTTTTCCTCGGGGCGAGGGCTATGACGCTTGCTGGGATGTTCAGAAAAACGATCGTCAGAAGAACCGTAACTACGCGGAGTTCTGGCATGATCTGGTGCAGCATAGGGACGACGGTCTGATCTGTCTCTTTGGTCGTATCTATCATTGCGCTCGTACCTATCTCTAGGTTCATATCTGTCATTGCGCTCGTACCTATTGCTGTGGCTATACCTATCGCGGTCTCCCCAGTTGTTTTCACGAGGGCGTTGAGGAAGTTCTTCTCTATGTTCAAGAATAAAAGCACCAGACTTTTTGTCTGTGGGGCTATCTTCTGTGGGAGGAGATATTTGCACAAGAGCACCAGAAGGTAGATGCTCAGCTTGACCTAAAAGAGCTAAACCTTGTGGAGCACAGGCATAGCGAGCAAATCCACGTAATTGCGGAACGCGAAAGGGTGCGGATATGATGCGAGCTTGTCTTGTGGGAGGGAATTCTTGCTCCTCTTTGGGATTTTGAAAAAGCACATAGGAAAGACTCAAAGCTTCTTTGCGTAGATTTGCCTTGGTGGAGAGCTCTGTGAGCCAACGCGGAGCACCTTGCGTATCAAAGGTGAAGTGACACCAGGTACGCGTGTCATCTAGGGGGCATTCGTGGGTATGCGTACAAGGGCTGAGAGGGGCAAGGCCGTAGTTTTGTGCTGCTTCGCGTAGAGAAACAATGGTTTTTCCGCCAAGACGTGTACCCGGCTCCACAAAGAGGAGGCGCGCGTCGGGGCTTTGTAAAGTGCTTAGCAATTTTTCTATGATTTCTTCCAATCGTTCTTCTGTGCTTTGGTCATTGCGTCCTTTAAGCTCATTACAAACATTGGCAGCACTTATGAGCCAAGGAATACCTTCGGTTTTATGGATTTCAGAAGCTGTTGCCTCTAAATGACAGCGTCTTGTGATGATACGCCAAGGACTGTCCTTACCCATCATGGCTTCAAAAATCTTTTGTCCAGTGCTCAAGGGATGCGGAGAGATATCAGTACAGACGATGGTTAAGGGAATATTGCGCCACTGAGGTTTTGCGAGCCATAAAGCCATGGGAAGAGAAAGGGGGCCACTGCCCATATCAGTAAAAACACGAGGTAAGGCTGGGCCGTTTTTTTTCACAGGCATGGGGGTGGGCTCTGGCAAATCTAGGCTTTGCAATAAGCGAGTTAAGCGCAAGATATTCCATGGTAAAAAATACCATACATAAGCTGAGGTAAAGCGTGGCGCGCTCCAGTAAGGTTGCTGCAATAAACCGCGTTCAGAAGTTAAGCGTGTGGATAATTCCTCAATGGCTTGTGGCAGAAGATGACGATGCTTGGCTTGCATGGGCAGAACGGCGTTTAAAATTTGAGGAAAGTCTTGGAGGGCGTTCACGATGGAACGAGAGAGGGGGGAGAAAAGTTCTTGCATAATTATCCTGCATAGGAAAAATTCATATGTTGCATGAATTTTTCCGTAAAATGTTCATCTTCTGTGAGGTTTACAAGGGTACATCCCTTGCTCCATTGGTATATATTTTCGCGTAAGTTGTTGTCTAACAATAAAGCACTCATGCCTTCAAGCGCACTATTACCCAAGGAAATAATGCGCGTCCCAGCCCCTTGAGGTACAAAGCCTAACCCTTCAAAGTCCGCCATTTGAACGTGTTGCCCCATGGCGCCTGCAATATATATATGTTGTAATTGGGCGGGGGCAAGGCCTGCGTGTTTAAGTAATTGTGCCATGGCAAAAGAAAAAGACGCTTTCACTTTAAGTATTTCTTCCACGTCGTGTGCATAAAGATACATGGGACTTGGGGACATGTTTTGCCAAAGGCTAAGTACCATGCGTTCATTTTTTTGCGTTAAGCCTGCGGCTAGTTTAGTGAAAAATGGTGATTTATTTTTATATGTTGGCTGTTTGGTGAAAAGTCCTGTTTCTGTAAGTAAGCCCACTTTAAGAAGAGCATGTATAAGGGATATATAGCCTGTGCCACATATTTTTTGTGGCGCAGTGCCATCCAAGGTTTGCGGCTGCAGGCCTGTGGGGCTAAGGCGTACCGTATGCACAATACCTGCGCTTCCATCTGCCATATGTCCGTGCGAAAGTCCAATTCCTTCTAACGCTGGTCCCATGGGCACAGACGTAATAAAAGCCTCACGATCATTGATGGCAAGGATAAACTCCCCATTGGTGCCAAGGTCAGCCAAGAGAAAAGGAAAGTTCACATTTTCACCAGCATTTTTTCTTGCCATAAGAGCTGCGTAACCGGCGCTGATGTCAGAACCTACAAAGGGGGCCAAGGCGGGTGGTAAATATATGGGGGGAAGCTCATGTACATGGGCATGGCAGTGACCTGTAAGGGGCAGAGAATAGGGCGCATGGGCAAGACATTGCACATCTTTTTCTAAAAAGAGGGCTGTCATGGCTGTATTGGCGGCAAGACCTACTTCTTGTATAATGTAAGCAGGTGCCATGTTTTGTATAATATGCTGTATTTTTTCGTGAACTAAACGAGATAACAGCTGTGCACCGTGAGGCTTCATTCCAAATTGTATACGCGAAATGATGTCCGACCCGGCTCCCATTTGGGGATTGAGCTCTTTACCTTCGCTTACTATATGCCCATTTGTATCAAGAACTTGCCAACAAAAGGACGTGGTACCAAGATCTATGGATAATGTTGCAGGCTGCCTTTGTATGTGTTCATGATTAAGTGGCGAAAAAGGAATAGAACTTTTTTTAATCTTAGGAGCTGGCACATATAAATACATGCTATCGTTTTTAAAAATGAGACTTGTTAAGGTATGCCTGCAGGCTAGACGCCAACCGTCAGCTATGGCATTTTCTCCAAGAATTTCATTTTCAAGAGCAGTATGCAATGGAGCTGGGCCCATAAAGCGCACCTTACAAGCACCACAACGCCCAAGTCCAGAACAAAGAGGTACAGGGGAAAGTTGACCAGAAAGCCAAAGAGCTTGTGCCAACGTTTGCGTGAGCGAATCTAGAGTGATGGTTATGAGGGATGCATCGCCTTCTTGCTGTACATAAAGCCTTTTTTCATGGGGGGGGAATGGTCTTGCCATGGAAGTCTTAAAGTTCTGGTTCAAGTTTTTGTCCATGACATAGTATAGCGCGCCCTTAATATAAGGTCAATTATGGCGAAGTAAGTAAAAACAACGGAAAAGCTTTCTGGCGGAAAAATGTCAGGTATATAAATTGCATACATTTTACCATGGGCCATACTGTCAATTTTACGTTCGTGTTTTAGGCAAAAGCGTTCATAAAAATATTGACCTTAGGTGTAACACTGCCTAAAGTGAGCAGGGTATTTTCAAAACAAAGGGTGTTGTATGAACAAGATTTTGGCACAAGATGAAGTAGATGCTTTATTACGTGGACTTTCTGGTGGTGAAATAGAAAGCGAAAATGAAGCTCCAGCGGATGACTCTGGAATTGTTCCTTTTGACCTTGCCAATCAAGACCGTATCATTCGTGGGCGTATGCCTGTGCTTGAAATTGTCAACGATCGATTTGCTCGTTTGTGCACCAATGCCCTTTCTAACGCTTTGCGTAAGCGCGTAGAATTAAATCCCATTTCCATTGATATGGCGAAATTTGGCGAGTTTATCCGCTCTTTACCTGTACCTACCAGTATTAATATTTTTAAGATGGATCCTTTGCGCGGCAATGCCATTATTGTGGTGGATTCGCGTTTGGTATTTGCCCTTGTGGAAAACTTTTTTGGTGGGGCAGGATCTACTCCCAAGGTAGAAGGACGAGAATTCACACGTATTGAACAAGCTGTAGTGGATAAAATCATCAAAATTTCTTTGGATACCCTTGAAGAATCTTGGCGCCCCGTACACGATGTAAAATTTGAAATGGTACGTTCAGAAATTAACCCCCAATTTGCCGCCATTGTTCCTCCTTCCGATGTGGTTGTTGTCATAACCTTTGAAGTGGAACTTGATAGTACCATTGGTTCCATGACCATGTGTTTACCGTACGCCACCATTGAACCCATTCGCCAAAAACTTCATGCAAGTTTCCAAACAGAACGCTTAGAAATTGACCACGCTTGGGTGGCACGTCTCAAAGAACGCCTCATGGAAACGCCTGTGGAATTTAAAATTAAATTCGGAAGCACCCAAATTACAGGTAATCAGCTTTTACGCATGCAAGTGGGGGATGTGCTTGTCTTGGATACAGATGTGGAAGATCTCTTACCTTGTACCGTGGCCGGAGTAACCAAGTACTATGGTCTTGGTGGTACGGTAAAAGCCATGAAAGGCTTTCAGATTATTAAAGAAATTGAACCTCAGTATACATAGGCTTTTACAAAAAATTGCTAAAAGGGTGTGTTTTATGAAGCACACCCTTTTTTATGAAATATTTAGCGTGAAGATATGTTAACTTTTTGTAATTTTAGATAAATTACGTATCTAGCAAATCTCGTCTGCCCCCAGCCATACGCACCAATTCTTCTTGTCTAGATGTGGTATCTAGCTGCTGACAAGATGTGATGGTTTTACCTTCATCTTCTTGTTTTACTATACGAAAATGCCTTGAGCCTTGTGCGGCAAGTTGGGGCCAGTGGGTTATGAGCAGCATTTGTCTTTGTTCTGCTAAACTTTGTAAACGCTCAGACACCATATTGAGGGTGAGGCCACCAATACCTGTATCCACTTCGTCAAAAATATAGGTGGCACTTTCGCCGCCGCTCTTTATGCTCACAAGGGCCAAAAGAAAACGAGAGAGCTCTCCACCAGAGGCTATTTTATCTAAAGGTTGTGCTGCTTGACCTGGATTGGGAGCCCAAAGCAAACGGGCTTTTTCATCGCAAATATCTCCCCAAAGCTTCACGGGGACAAAGTCAGCAATAACGCGAATTTCTTTGGAAAAACCAAGCCCAGCCAAAGCTTGTTCTAATCTTTTGGTAAATTTTTCAGCACATTGGCGGCGTAAGGGGATGAGCTTCTCAAGTACAACTTGAAGTTCTTGCATTAAGGCTTTTTCTTCTTTCTCTAATAAGGCCATATCTAGGGCGCAAGAATCTAAAAAGGAAATATTTTCATCAATTTCTTGGCGCAATTCCAAAATTTCTTCCAACGATCTACGAAGCTTACGTTTTAGTTGGGCTAAAGCATATAAACGAGATTCTAAAGCATCCATGTCAATATCTGACGCTTCAGGTGCTTTGCGCAAGCGAGATTCCAAGGTTGGTAAGTTTTCACGCAGGGCCGTCACAGCTTCCAAGTCGGCTTCCATGTCAGAATCGTAGCTTCCAATACGCTCTAGGGCGTGTTCCAATTGCCCTAAAATATCGCGTAACCCTGGGCCATCTTCGCCATAAATAAGGGCAAGAGCTTCTGCAAAATCGGCGGCACGTTGTGAAGCTTGTCTTGCTGCAGTGCGTGTATTTTCAAGCTTTTCTTCTTCACCTTCTTGTGGTGCCACTTTATCTATTTCTAATTGTTGCATTTCTAGCAAGTCACGTTTTTCGGATAACGTGGTGTGACGTTCTTGTAAGGCAATGCGTTTTTCTGCCACACGTTGAATTTGCTGTAAAATATGTTGCCGTTCTTGCAAAAGGGTATTGTCGGGAAGACAATCGTCAATAAGCTTAGACTGATAGCTGCTTTGCAATAATTTTTGCTGTGCGTGTTGGCTGGTGTGCACTAAAAGATTGGGGCGCAGTTCGCGTATACTTTCCTGAGAGCTCAAACTGTCATTGATATAGAGGCGGCTGCGACCGGTTTCGGCTATGAGTTCACGGCGTAAAATAAGCTCTTGCCCTTGATATAGAAAAAGGGCTTCCACTTGCGCTTTTTCATGGCCTGCACGAACCATTTCTGCGCCCATTTTTTCGCCTAAAACAAAGTTAATAGCCTTTAGGATAAAGCTTTTTCCTGCACCAGTTTCCCCTGTGAGCACATTCATACCGGTGGTGAATTCCATTTCCACATGGTCAATGAGGGCTAGGCCTTGTATACGCAAATATTCTAACATATTTCTCTCAAAGTATTATTTATTACGTAGTCTAGGGTCAAGTATATCACGAAGGCTTTCTCC
This sequence comes from uncultured Desulfovibrionaceae bacterium, assembly GCA_964370015.1. GTDB lineage: Bacteria > Desulfobacterota > Desulfovibrionia > Desulfovibrionales > Desulfovibrionaceae > CAYJAD01. Next base: position 7,198 of record CAYJHD010000050.1, read on the forward strand.
CAGTAAGTTATAGCCAAGAACGGTAATTAAAATAGCCAAACCGGGGTAGAGCGAAAGCCAAGGGGCAATTTCTAAAACATTTTTTCCATCAAGTAACATATTACCCCAAGAAGCTGTGGGAGGTTGAACTCCAAGTCCAAGAAAGCTTAAGGAGGATTCCACCAAGATGGCACCGGCGATGCCAAGGGTGGCAGATACAAGCACAGGACTTAAAGCATTGGGTAAGATATGTACACTGAGGATACGTGTGCTGGAGGCACCATGTAAAAGCGCTGCAGAAACAAAGTCCCTTTGTCGCAGGCTTAACGTTTCAGCGCGAACAAGACGAGCTACGCCCATCCACGATGTTAAACCTATGACTATCATTATATTGGTAAGACTTGGTTCAAGAAAAGCAATCACGGCCAAAATAAGGAAAAACGAAGGAAAACAAAGCATAATGTCTACGCCACGCATGATGGCTTCATCCACAAGGCCACCAAAATAACCTGAAATAAGCCCTAAGATAAGCCCTATTGTAACAGAAATACTTACTGCTACAAATCCCACCCAAAGAGATATGCGTCCGCCATAGAGTAAGCGTGAAAATACATCGCGACCTAGTTGGTCTGTGCCTAGAGGAAAAGCCTTGCAAGGTCCCAGCAAAATGGAATCGAGGTGTAATGCATTGGGATCATAAGGGGCCAACCACGGAGCAAGGAGAGCTGCCAATGACATGCCGAGCACTAAGAAAAGTCCTAAGGAAAACATGAAATATTTTTTTATCCAAAAGGAAAAGGCTGTCTTCATTATGCCACCTCTTTGGCTGTGCGTATGCGAGGGTCAGCAAGCCCATAACACATATCTGCCAATACATTACCAAGCAGGGTTAACACTGCCCCAATGACAAGGTTACCCATGATCATGGTATAATCTCTCGCCATGACAGCTGCATAGAAAAGCTGTCCTAAACCGGGTAGAGCAAAGATGGATTCAATGATGACGGAGCCTCCAATGAGCCCGGGGACTGAGAGCCCCAGCAACGTAATGAGAGGCAAAAGGGCATTACGTAAGGCATGGTGAAAAATAACGCCAGTGGTGGGTAAGCCTTTGGCTTGAGCTGTAAGGATATAATCTTGGCGCAAAACTTCTAGCATGGAGGAGCGCATAAAACGAGACATGCCGGCAATGGCACCCACAGTGTAGATGGTTATGGGTAAAATAAGGTGACTGGCCACATCCCACACTTTGCCCCATGGCGAAAGCTGATTATAATCCAAAGAGGTTAAACCAGAGATGGGAAGCCAGGTATTTTCAATGCCAAAATAAAGCATGAGCAAAAGAGCAAGCCAAAAACCTGGCATGGCAAAGGCAATAAAGACTAAGATGGTCATGCCTTTATCGAGCCATGAGTTTTGCTTCCATGCGGAAAGTACTCCCATGGGAATGGCTAAACAAAGGGTAAGAGCTAGGGCCGCCACATTCATTCCTACAGTGAGAGGAAGACGCTCCATGATTTTTTCCAGTACAGGCCGTGCATCGCTGGACATGGAGTTGCCAAAGTCCAAATGCAAAATACGCCATAACCAATTGCCGTACTGTTCGTATAAAGGCTTATCTAAGCCATAGAGCGCTTCTAGTCTTTGGCGTGCAGCTTCCCCCACCATGGGGTTAAGCGTGGTTTCAAGATCGGTGGGAGAGCCAGGAGCAAGATGAATGACCACAAAAGAAATAATTGTAATGCCCCAGAGCACCATAAGCATCCAAAGCAATTTACGCGCCATGCGCCATGCTAAAGCTAGCAAGAGAGACCCTTTGGACATTTGTGGGGTAGGGGGCATATGTTTTCCTTATGCAAAGAGGACTTGTTTGAGAGGTGAATATGTGGGCAAGTGCAGAAGCAGCGTAAAATGCTCACACACCTTACGCTGAAAGCTCTCCACACCATGGAAAATCTCAAAAAATCGTTAAATATTATCTCGCTTAGTCATCCATTCATGAATGCGTTGAACTTCTTCTTTCCACGAAGGTGAAAGGCGTAATTGAATGAAATGCACATACAACCCATCTAAAAGCTCTAAGCATAATTCCATTAAATAGATTTTTTCCAATAAAAAGGCATCTGGATCATCGTCATCGCTTTCTTTTTCAATTTTGGGTGTACGCAATCCATTGCAAGAGAAATCCTCAGCTTTAAGGCCCACTTGCCATGCTAGTTCATCTTTTTCAAAACGCACCAAAGCACGAGTTACTTTCTTACCTGTGGCAAGACCAAAGCGAGCCTCGCGTAAAGGGGAAAGGGAGCCGGAAACAGAAGCTGTTTCAAGGCTATCACCTTCGCCACCCTGAACAACAATGCGTTGTTCCATGGAGACAGCAAAAGGCATACCATTTTTATCTTGAAAGTCGTGGGGAGCTGTGTCGCTTTGGAACCAAAGCCACGTTAAAAATTCTTGTCCTAAAACGACATCTGTGGTGATTTCATTGGCCATGTCTTACTCCGCGGCAAAATGGGTAGGTTCAAGCATATCAAGCTGAATAAGCTGAGCTTCATTTAAGAACGTGCTGGCAAGGCCATACGGGGTCATTTGATCAAGATGCAAATCAAAAGTTTTGGTAAATAGCTCTGTAAACAATTCAAGCATCTTATTTTGTGTAGACATGAACCAAACTGTATTTTTTGTGCTGGACCACACCACGTTAAATTCCGCAGGAATAGGCAAGAAACGCTGACGCAAACGCAGCATAACCTGTTCTTTTATCTCTTTTTTTCTTTCACGACTAATATAGGTTTTGTTTTGTTCTTGCATTTTCTTTTTTTCATCTTGTAATGCAAGTGCCAAGTGTTTTTTGATAACACCAGGAGGCACACGACGTGTGTCTAAACGCAAAGAAAATACAATATATTCACCTTTTTGCGGTGGAGCTGTATTCCATTGTGTATCGAGCATATCATCAAAGCAAGTCCAACCGTGGGAGCTTTCCTCAGCTGTATTATCAATATCTTGGAAGGCAAATAGTTGTAATTTTTCAGTAATACTAGTCCATAGTTCTTTTGGAATATCATCCATGATTTTGAAACGCGTAAATGAACTGGAAGTGCTGGCAAGTCCCATATGAACTCCTTTACATGGTTAAAACGTGACGCATATTTTACGCTGTGGTGTCTAACATGGCAAGCACGGAAAAGGTAAAAAAATGTGTATGGCTAAAAAATATGACCTTGGGAGTGGTGCGCAATGATTATATGAATGTCTCATAATGATAATTATGTAAACTTTCATATACAAGGTTGGCATTCAAATCAATACAAAATATTATAATAACAAATAGTTACCAATATTTACCAAATTAAACTGTTCACGTCTTCGTATGCCTGTTAATCTTTGTAATTTTTTTAAGATTCTTTCGTGGGCCCTATTATTTTGTTTATTAAAGTTTAGCTTTTCATTTTTCCTGCTTCATATTAGATGATGGCTGTTGTGTGTCGTTTTTTTTAAGACGTTAAAAAAAGATTTACGACCTCTTATCCCTATTTTTATTTTTAGGAGCTTAAAATGCCCAGTGAAAAAAAGCCCCATGGCGGGCCATACAAAAAGAAAACGGAATCTTCAAAGTCAGCAGGATTTCATCAAAAAAGAACCACAAGGCCCGCATTGAGCTCTCAGTCTTCTACATCTGTATCCAGCACACAAGATGGTGATTCTGTTCGTATCAATAAAGCACTAGCTGACGCAGGTTTTTGCTCGCGTCGTAAAGCAGAAGAATTTATTGCTGCTGGTAATGTATTTGTAAATGGTGAGCGTGTAACCAGCTTGGGACATAAAGTTTTGCCTCAAGATGAGATACGTGTTCATGGCCAAATAATTCAACGCCAAGATTCTCGTTCGTATTTACTTATGCATAAGCCCATACAAACGTTATGTACCGCGCATGACCCTGAAGGTCGTACTACCATTTTTGATATTTTACCTGAAAGATGGCGCTCTAAGAGGCTTTTTACCGTGGGACGATTGGATTATTTTTCTGAAGGATTATTGTTGCTTACCGATGATGGACATTTTGCTCAAAGACTTGCGCATCCTCGATATCATTTACCTAAAATTTATGAGGTTTGGGTGCGCGAATCGATACATCCTTCACAAATCTCAATCATGGAAAGTGGTATGACTTTGCAAGAAGGTGAAAAACTAGCTCCTGTGAAGGTGCGTATTTTGCGCCAAGAGTCTCGCTCTACCCTTTTGGAACTTACTTTGCATCAAGGCATAAATAGACAAATTCGTCGCATGTGTCGTGATTTACAGTTAACCATTTTAAAGCTCACACGCGTGGTGCAAGGCCCCATCGAATTGGATATTCCCGTGGGCAAGGTGCGTGAGTTGAGTCTTGCTGAATTAAAAGCCTTATACAGAGTTGTTGACTTATAACCTACTGTTGCGGCGTATGTTTTTCTAGCCCCAAACTAGCTATCAACGCCGCCAAGAGTAAACATGCAAGAAAAGCAATAAGGTATTGCCAGCCAAAATATTCAAAAATATATCCTGGAAGGTATGATCCCAATGCACCACCTAGATAGTAGATGGAGAGGTATAAACCATTGACGGCGTTTCTATTGTAGGGGCAAATGCGATTAACCAGACCGGGAGTAATACTGTGCTCTAAAAATTGCCCTGTGCATAATAAAAACATGGCGGCAAAGATAAAATATACGTTGGGAACAAGAAAAAGAGCCAAAGAAATGCCAAAAATGAGCACTCCAAGGCGTATACTGCGTACGCTTCCTCCCACGTAAGCAATAATTTTGCCCGACTTTAGCGCAACAATAATACCCATGCCATAACCTAAATACATGAGGCCGATGCGCCATTCTGAGATGGTATTATCTATTTGCGTTAAGAAAAAAGGTAAGTACGTGGCTAAGGCCACGAAAACAAAAAAACACATACTTTCGATAAAAAGCAATCGCTTAATGCCTTTTGTATGCACTATGTCATGAAATTCTGCTATGGAGAATTTAGTAAATGTTGTTTTGGGTTGCTCTTCTAGACTGGATACAAAGTATAAAAGAATAGCAAGAGCTACAGCTAGGACCATGAATGGCGTTTGCCACGAAGAGGCCGAAGCAATGATGCCGGAAAAAATACGCCCTATAAGACCACCTAAAATGGTAGCAGCTATATAAGTGGCCATGATGTGTTGTAAGGTGGAACCGTCATATTGTGCTGATAGATGTGCCATGAGCGAGGTAAGCATGGCAGGAACCACAAGGCCTTGAATAAGCCTAAAAAAAAGTATTATTTCAAATTGCTCTGAGACAAATAAGCCGAGAGATGAGCATAGAAGTAATGCGACAGAACAGAGTAAGACCTTTTTAGTGGAAAAGGCACTCAAAACGGCTCCATATAAAAGTGGCGCTATACTTAAAGGTACGAAAACCACCGTCATGAGTAAGGCTATGTGTGCATCGCTATGGCTTGGAAAGCTTTTTTGTATGCTAGAAAGCAAAGGCTGTGGAAGATACATGGTTGCTAAAGTGAGCATGGTGGCTAAAAACAATGTATATAGTTCTTTATTGTCTTTAATTTTTTGTAACAACATAGAAAACCTCATTCTTTTTTGTCTGCACATGCATTGTAAACCACAGCATGAAGTTGCTTTGAAATAAAATTTAAAATATGAAGCTTTACTTTAAGAAAGTAAAATATCTTAAAAAAATCTTATACATACTGATCTCATATACTGCTTGTAAGTGGCATATATTTTTTTGAGCGTCAACAAATCTTTAGAGAATGTGTCTTTGACATCTTCACATTAAAATTTCTTTACTTATATTTATGGGTGGAAGGGAGCTATGCCCTTTTTCTATGGAGTTCAGTTTAGTGTATAGAGGAAATTTCCCTAAGGAGAATACATGATTACTCGTAAAACACTCACAAGTTTTTTTATTTTCACCCTTTTACTAAGTGCTAGCATGGTCCAAGCGGCTCAATTGCCCAATTTTGTTGATCTTGCAGAAAAGGCTGGATCTTCTGTGGTAAACATTAGCACAGAGAGAAAAGCCAGCGCTAACAAACAAAAATTTATGCAAGAGTTTATACCGGGATTGCCTCCTGGATTTGATCGCTTTTTTGAGCAATTCCAACCCTTTCAAGGGCAACAACCTCAAAGGCCGGAAAGTAAACGACGTTCCCTTGGCACCGGTTTTATCATTTCGGAAGATGGGTATATTGTTACAAATTTCCACGTGGTAAAAGGCGCAGATATTATTAATGTTAACTTGCAAGGTGCCATTGGCAAGGCTGAGGCCATTTCGGCAAAATTAGTGGGCTCCGACGAGGAAACAGACATTGCTTTGTTAAAGGTAGATGTAAAGGATAAACTCCCCTATTTAGCTTTTGCTGATTCTGATAAGGCTCGCGTGGGAGAATGGGTACTTGCCATTGGAAATCCTTTTGGCTTGGAACATACAGTAACTTCAGGCATTCTCTCTGCCAAAGGTCGTAATATTAACTCTGGTCCCTTTGATAACTTTTTACAAACAGATGCTTCCATTAACCCCGGTAATAGCGGTGGCCCCTTGCTGAATATGCAGGGAGAAGTGGTAGGTATCAATACAGCCATCATTGCCAGCGGACAGGGTATTGGCTTTGCCATTCCAAGTACGCAAGCAGCTTACGTTACTGAGCAGCTAAAAACAGGTAAGAAAGTAAGTCGTGGCTGGATTGGTGTAACCATGCAAGCTCTTACTGAAAATGCAGCCAAAGCTTTAGGTTTGGAAAAAGCTAAAGGTGCTCTTATAAGTAGCGTTATGGAAAATGAGCCTGCCGCCAAAGCCGGAATTAAAGCAGGTGATGTGATTATTGCCGTAGATGGTAAGGATGTAGAAGACTCTGCTGCTCTACTGCGCGCCATTGCCGGGCAAAAGCCTGGTGCCACAACCACAGTGACCGTATGGCGTGATGGTAAGAAGAAAAATCTTAAGGTTACTTTGGGTGAACGTAATGCCAGCCAGCTAAACGCTCAAGCCAATGGACCTGCAGGAGAACAAGAGCAAGAGGCGGTAACGCTGGGTATTTCTGTGCGTCCTTTAACTGCTGATGAGGCAAAAAGCCTTAGCGTAGAAGCTGGCCAAGGCCTCCTTGTGGCAGAAGTTGAGCAAGGCAAGCCTGCAGCTGAAGCCGGTATTCGTCAGGGAGATGTAATTCTTTCAGCCAATTTAACTCCTGTGAATGACGCAAAAGCACTGGCTAAAATTATTAAGGATGTTACTGCACGTGGCGCTGTCATGTTGCAAGTGAGCCGCCGTGGCGAAGTGAGCTTTGTGGCAGTACCCCTAAGCGTTAAGTAACAATAATCTATTAAAAACTCCCCTATATAAAGGGTGCACTTGTATAAGTGCACCCTTTATTTTTTATATCATCAAGGCGGAAAGATAGCTTTGTGGAAAAATATACGCCGCCATTAAAAGTTTTGAGGGGGCTTGGGGGCACTTTTTCAAAAGTTCCCCCAAAAAGTAAAATATAAATAACATCAAAATTCTAAAAAATAACATCATATTGACAGACATTTCTCAACACTTTAAGCTTCACTTGAATTTCCACTTTTAAGCGAGGCCTATCTTTATGCATTACGACCCGTACTATTATCCTTATGCTTCACGACGCCATGTGGTTTTTGGTTCACGTGCCATGGTGGCAACTTCTCAACCTTTGGCGGCGCAAGCTGGCTTACGCATTTTGCAACAAGGCGGTAATGCTGTGGATGCGGCGGTGGCCACGGCGGCGTGCTTAAGCGTTGTTGAGCCCACGGGAAATGGTATTGGCGGTGATGCTTTTGCCATAGTGTGGATGCGAGAAGAGCTTTTTGGGCTTAACTCCAGCGGGCCTGCTCCAAAAATGCTAAACCACGCTCTCGTTAAAAAAGCCGGATATGAGACCATGCCTTATGATGGTTTGCTGCCCATTACGGTGCCGGGCATACCTGCGGCTTGGGCGGCTCTTAATAAACGCTTTGGTGCATTGTCTTTAGAAGCATGTCTAGCACCTGCCATTGAGTATGCGGAAAAAGGATTTGCAGTGGCACCCATCACAGCAGAATTATGGCAAAAAGCACATGAACACTATAGTAAAGCTTTAAAGAGACATACTGCCGTGCGCACCTTTTTTGAAACATTTACGCAAGAAGGAAAATGCCCTCAAGCAGGAACTTTATGGCGTTCACCTGAGCAAGCCGCTACCTTGCGTGCCATAGCTGAAACAGGATCAAGAGCCTTCTATGATGGCGTACTGGCAGAAAAAATAGATGCTTTCATGCGCAAAGAAGGTGGATACTTGCGTGGCGAGGATTTGGCGCACTTTCAACCGCGTTGGGTAGATCCCATAAAAGT
>CAYJHD010000051.1:0-15430 GCA_964370015.1 uncultured Desulfovibrionaceae bacterium
ATAAAGTTTTGGATATTGAAGGAACCAAACCCACCAAACATACGGCCAAAGTGAACTTCTCCACCGGTGAAGGCATCATTGAAGCTGTGGAGCAAAAATAGGATTTCTACCCATCATGTTTGATATTCCCTTTTTATCCGAAGAACTTATCCCCGTACTGAACGAAGGTTTTTGGATCTCTTTGGCCGTGATTTTGCCCTCTGCCATCATGGGTTTTGGGGGCGGAGTTATTCTTGGCATCATGCGCGTGTATGCATCTCCCATGGTGCGCAAAGTATGTGATGGCTATGTGACGCTCATCCGTGGTGTACCCTTGGCGGTGCAATTGCTGATGATTTATTACGCATTACCCAAAATTGGCTTGTATTTTGATCCCTATGTGGCGGCGGTGCTTTCCTTCACCATTTGTAGTTCTTCCTATCATTCAGAATACATACGCGGCGCGCTCTTTTCCATCCGTCAAGGGCAAGTCAATGCAGCCAGTGCCCTTGGCATGACAAAATTTCAAGCCATCGTGTACATCATCATTCCACAAGCCGCGCGTAGAGCCTTACCTGGCTGTGGCAATGAAATCATTTATTTAATTAAATATTCTTCATTGGCGCACTTTGTCACCGTCATGGATATCATGGGTCAGGGCAAAGCAGTGGCATCGTATACCTTCCGTTTCACCGAAGTATTCTTGATAGTGGGTCTTTATTACTTGGCACTGGTCACCGTGGCCACGTGGATTTTACATCTTTTGGAAAAACATTATCATATTCCGGGCTTTGGAACGCGCTAAATCATGCAGCTTCCGCAAGCTTGGCAAGAATGCCTGCCAGCATATTACGCCCCCTTGGCGCAAAAACTGTGTTCACAAGTGGCTCAGTTACGCCAAGAGGGCTTTGTTATTTATCCCGAACAACACCGTATTTTCCGAGCTTTAGAGCTCACAAAGCCACAAAATGTGCGTTGCGTCATTCTGGGCCAAGACCCTTATCATGGGCAGGGACAAGCGCAAGGATTAGCCTTTTCCGTACCAGAAAACACAGCCCCAAAAGCCTTTCCGCCTTCGCTGAAAAATATTTTTAAAGAGATTTCGCAAGATGTGCACAGCCACGAACAACCTTGTAATCCCTGCTTAGAACGCTGGGCAAAGCAAGGTGTACTCCTGCTTAATACTGTGCTCACAGTGGAAAACGGCAAAGCCCACAGCCATGCCCGGCTCGGCTGGCAAGAGCTCACTCAAGGTATCTTGGAATGTGTAGCGCAGGGCCCAAGCCCCGTGGCAGTGCTTTTATGGGGTAAACCAGCGCAAAGCTATGCCCCGCTTTTTGCCCCCAGCGCAAAGGTCACAGCGGCACACCTTGTGCTTCAGACGGCGCATCCTTCGCCCTTATCAGCCCATAGGGGTTTTTTGGGCTGTGGACATTTTAGAAAAGTCAATGATTGGTTACACAAACAAAGACAAAATAGCATTGTATGGTAAAATAAAAGCCATCACCTTTGAGGCATGGCTTTTATTTAGTCGACACTGAAAAAGCACTTAAATGTTAGTAAAAATAGAATTTATAGCTCAAAAAGCTTAATAAATTTTTCCAGAAATAAACGTATGGAATACGTTTTCTGGCAAAATTTAGACATATGAAATGCTTTTTTCAGCTGTCGGCTACACAAGACATGCCTCTGGCATGGCTTGCCGCCACGTAAAATAAGCCGTCACTTGCTTACGGCGTCCCCGAAAGGGGTATTTGGAGTGAGCGTGCCTTTCTTAAAAAACGAGTGGAAACACGTTTTTAAGCATCGACTATTTATGAAAAGTGTAAGCCTAAGGCTTAGTCATCATAATCGTCATCATCGCCCCAAAGATCTTCGCCCAAGACCTTATAAGAGCGCACGAAAAGGCTTAAAACTGCATCGTTTTCTGTGAGCATGCCAGTGGCTTCTACCACTGCGCCACTTTCTTCATCAAGATCTGCCCCTGCGCCACGCGGAATGATTTGATATTCGCGCTCGCCTTCGGCAATAATAACTCTTTCCCCATTTTGTCCCTTTTCTGGGAGGGGACTCACCATGCCCTTTACAGTAATAATAGTAGACGACATTTTTTTTACCTCTTTAAATCTAATCCTACGCCCTCAAGCGCAATTTTTTGCTAGCGCAATATAAAAAAAAATCTTTACAATTGCAACACCTTCCCCAAATACTTAGTAATAAACTAAGAATATAGAAAAAGTCTAAAAAATGCAAAATTTGACAAATTCTAGAGTTTTTCTAGCTAAAAAACTTCATTTTTTGCTTTTTTTTAGTAAAAAACCATGTTAAGTGAAAATTACTAAGAAAAACTGTAACCCAGTTTGAGGTGAAACATGAGTAAGAATGAAAATTTTCTCCAGTGGAAATCTTTCAATATATTTTTGATTTTGGCATTGTGTTTATTTTTAGCTGCGTGTGGCACCAAAACCACTTCTAAAAAAGGGATGTCTAAAGGGTATGCCGTATCCAAAACAGCACAAAGCCAAATAGGAAAATATTATCGATTTGGTGGAACCTCACCAAAGACAGGCTTTGACTGTTCTGGGCTCATCATGTGGGCTTATGAAAAACATGGCATAAAAGTGCCTCGCGTCACCAAGGACCAAGCCAGAGCAGGCAAAAAAGTGCATTCCAGCAAAGCAAGACCAGGGGATATTGTAGTCTTTAAAAGCGCTGCCACATCCAGCGGCTATCACACAGCCATGTACATCGGAAATAATAAATTTGTACACAGCCCCAAGACAGGTGCTAAAATTCGCGTGGAAAGCTTAAACAGCTATTGGAAACCAAAAGTGTCCAGTGTGCGCCGTATTGTAAAATAACAAAACCCCTCCGAGCCGCTTTGCGTGAGGGAACAGCCTACTCTTACGCATTGCGGCTCCATTACGATAGTATGAGCACTCCCATTTCTATTTAACTTTTCAGGGTTTTAACTTGCATAAGTAACCGCAATGCGGTATGCAAAAAAGAGATTCCCATTTTAGCCTAGATCATGGAGGCTTTATGAATAAAACACTTAGTTTGGCGGACATGGCACGGCATTTTTCTTTGCCCGAATCCACAGCTCGCTACTATTGCAAAAGATTTGCACCTTTCATGACCATTTATGGCGATGGCAGGCGCAAACGCTATGGACATGAATGCCTCACGGTCATTGGCACCATCATTGAACATATGAAAATGGGAAAAACAGCGCAGATGGTGGAAGAAATTCTTCTCACACAATTTCCTTGCACCAGAGAACATCCCATTGATGGTGACACAGCGTATTACGGCTCAAGGCCATCTTTTGACACCAGTGCCACGCCCCATATGAGCCCTCAAAATAATTTTTCCGACATAGCACATGCGAAAAGTGCTTCTGTTCACGAGATGAACCACTACGGCCAAAATCAGGGACTAGCCCATTCTGGAGCTCATTTGCCTCATAATGCAGCACAAGTGCCCCATGGCATGGACGGTGCCGCGGGTCAATTACTCATGCAATACCTTGAACAACAATCAAGTGCTCTGCAAAGCATAGCCCAATCTCTTTCCGTCCTGGCGGGCCAAAAGAATGACATGCAAAGATTGGAAGATGCGGCCAGAACATCTAAAGAAGAAAATTGCATGCTGCGCCAAGAAGTGAAAGTGCTGAAAAATTTATTACACAGCTCAGAACAAGTGCATCACGATGACCTTAATCAAATGCGTTCTTGGATGAGCCGCTTAGCCCAAAGCTACACTGAAAAGCATGCGGAAAGCAAAAAAGATTCCGATGTGGAAAATTCGTAAAAAGATATGTAAAAAAGTACAAAAAAAGCGCCTCATGGGCGCTTCTTTTGTATCTGCAAATGGCAAAAATCTACTTTTTCTTTTCAGCTTCCAAAGCCATATCAATGGCCGCTTTAAAAAGTTCACCCGAAAGTGCACCGCGAATGACTATATCATTTATGAAAAAGTACGGAGTTCCTTCCACGCCAAGCTCACGCCCATCATTTAAGTCTTGTTCTAAAATTTTCTTGGTCTCCATGCTTTGAGCTTTTTTAACAAGCTCCTTCACATCTAAACCAATTTCTTTTGCTTCATCTTTAATGAAAGCCTCACCGCGTTCTAAAAGCTCTGCTCTTTTAAAGAACAACGCCTCATACAATTTTTGCGATTTTACTTCCGATTGAAAACCCGCCGCTATGACATATTCTGAAGCGATGATGGCAATGGGACTGGCGCTGAGCGGTGTATGCTTAAATACAAGATTCACTTTATCGCCATAGGCCTTTTTTATTTGCGCCAAAGTGTTGGCGGCTTGTGCGCAATAAGGACAGGTAAAATCAGAAAATTCCACTATGGTCACAGGAGCATCTTTAGCACCCCACACCGGTCTACCCTCGATATTAATATTTTTCTTATTTTTCATATCTTCGCGCCATTGGGCTTCCAGGGTGCGTTTGCGTTTTTTTGTGGAACCATCTTGCGCTATGTCCAGTATGGCTTCGCTATTATTGCGTAAAACAGATAGTACTAAATCTGGCCTGTCAGCAAAAATGCGTTGTAATTGTGTGATGAGTTCAGCGTCACTTTGTGCAGCGTGGCTAGCGGTAAAAGTGCCTTGTATGCCCAGAGCCAAAATTAATATGCATAGAATTTTTTTCATATATTCTCCAAATGTCAGTAATTTTATATCTATTTATATTCATAGTTTTTTTTCTTTATAATGTAAAGGCGTAAACTCGTGTATTTTATAGAATACTTGCTATCTATGCATGGCTTTTGCCAGCTGAACTTAAGCATTTGTATTGACCCTTGCGCCTAACTTTTCTATAAATGAATTCTACACTGAACAATGTTTCATGTGAAACATTGCGATTACTCTTTAACGTAGGAGCACCACGTGGCCAGAATCATTGCCATAGCTAATCAAAAAGGCGGCGTAGGTAAAACCACCACTGCCATTAACCTTGCTGCAGCTCTCGCAGTTATGGAAAAAAAAGTTCTTCTTATAGATTGTGATCCTCAAGCCAACAGCACCAGCGGCATTGGTATTCAACCTACCGATATGAAAGGTAGCGTCTATAACGCCATTTATGATCCTGAAAATTCCATGGATTATGTATTGCCCACGGTAACTGAATATTTGCACGTATTGCCTGCCACCACGGACCTTGTGGCCATTGAGCTGGAGCTCGTGGATAAGGTGGGCAGAGAATACTATTTAAGCGAATGCTTAGATGTATTATCAGAGCACTTTGAATATATTATCATAGATTGTCCACCCTCTCTTGGACTTATCACCTTAAATGCTCTGTGCGGGGCCAAAGAGGTTCTTATTCCTTTGCAATGCGAATTTTTCGCCTTAGAAGGTATTGTTAAACTATTGCAAACCTTTGAGCAGGTGAAAAAAAGGCTTAACCCCAATCTTGCCCTCCTTGGCGTTGTGCTCACAATGTATGATGTGCGCAATAACCTTGCCAGAGAAGTCAAAAATGAAGTTAAGCGTTGTTTTCCTGACCATTTATTCGAAACCTTGGTACCACGCAACGTGCGTCTTTCTGAAGCACCAAGCCATGGTAAGTCCATCATCCATTATGCCATTAAATCCACAGGCGCCGGTGCTTACCTTAATTTAGCGCAAGAAGTGGTGCTTAGAAAGGTAGATGGAACAGCGACCAAGAGTTAAACTTAGCATCTATCTTGTTTTGGGGTACATTCATAATCAACTTTTCTATGAAAATGCATTTTACGAATGGTGGCTCCGCAACGGCATTGAAAAACCATGAGCCCACCAAAGTTGGCATTGGTTAAATGAAATGGATGCTCTTGGTCATCTTCCCAGTTATCTGTGGATTTGCCACAAGCATCGCAATGCATGCTAGCTTCATAAGGATACGTGAAATCCCAACATTGTTTTAGCTCTTCTAAAGCCTCCAAGGCTTGGGGCTTTGAAAAGGGATCATCACCGGCAGTGAGTTTTTGAGCTGCTTTTTTAACATGATCTTCGACCTTGGCCCACAGCTCAGTAGAAAGCTGTATGGCCTGTGGATGGCCTTTGAGGTTCACCACATAGAGTATATGCTCTTGATCTTGCATATTTCGCCCTCCTCGGGGAATTTTTTGACAGTATTACAAGTGAGAAAAATATGAGTAATTCACCACGTATGGGCCGCGGCCTTGACGCATTATGGAATAATGCCGATGCTACAGAAGAAAAAAACGATAGCACTTCGGTGGCCATTACTTCTCTTATACCCAATCCCAAGCAACCACGCCGCCAATTCAATGAAGAAGCTTTAGATGAACTGGCAGCATCCATCAAACAGCAAGGCATCATCCAGCCCATTTTAGTGCGCCACAAAGCTCAGAGTAAGCACTTTGAAATCATCGCCGGCGAACGACGCTGGCGCGCAGCTAAAAAAGCAGGTCTCACAGAAGTGCCCATCTTCATCAAAGACATGTCTGATGAAGAAGTCATGGCGGCGGCGCTCATAGAAAACATTCAGCGCGAAGATTTAAGCCCCATGGAAGAAGCCCTTGCTTTACAAAGCTTACGCCAAGAATGCGGTATAACGCAAGAGGAACTGGCCACACGGTTAGGAAAAAGCCGCTCTGCTCTGGCCAATACCTTGCGCTTGCTACAACTTGCGTCGCATATGCAGGAATCGCTCAATGCAAAAACCATTCAAGCAGGCCATGCACGCACTCTTTTAAGCTTACAAAATGAGCTAGAAGCCCAGGAGAAATTGCACACAGCCATCATCGAGCAATCTTTAAGCGTGCGCGATGCCGAAGCTTGTGTCACTTATTTTAAGGAACACGGAAGTTTTCCCTTTGAAAAAATCGATGAGCAAAGCGTCGAAGCTGAGACACCATCTGAAATTGTTGTGGAAGTTCCCCAAGCAAAACCTAAAAATAGCCGCGTAAAATCAGCCTATGTGAAATCTTTACAAGATAGAATGAAGGAACATATGCTGGTAAAAACTGCCATCAGCGGCAATGAAAACCGCGGGCGCATTACGCTAACCTATACCAATGCTGAAGAGCTACAGCATAT
This sequence comes from uncultured Desulfovibrionaceae bacterium, assembly GCA_964370015.1. Lineage (GTDB taxonomy): Bacteria > Desulfobacterota > Desulfovibrionia > Desulfovibrionales > Desulfovibrionaceae > CAYJAD01. The sequence continues at coordinate 7,046 of CAYJHD010000051.1, forward strand.
TTTAGCGCATCTTGGCATGGAACAAGGCCAGCAATAAATAAAAAAAGCACAGTGCAAGCTGTGCTTTTTTTATATAGAAAATTAAAATATATCCCCTACCAAATATAAGGCTATGCTGCGAAAAAAGCTCGTTATAAAAGCTTTACTTCAGCCGCAAATAAAGTTTTTTGAAAGGGCCTACCCAAAGGGCGCGCAGCGTTCCCGTTGGTGAGTTTGCGAGCCTTACGGGAATAGAGAGTGAAACGGGATTTCGGGGGAGAACCTTTTCTTCAGAAAAGGTTCTCCTCCAATAAGTCTTACCATAAAATACTTTTACTTCTTCTGTATGACCGCAGCGTACATGCCTTCCATATAAGGATGATCATGCGGCGTATGCCATGTGTGCACACAGGTGGCGTTTACATTTTCTTGTAAAAATTTATCCACCAACTTTTCGTTTTCAAGATTGTGCAAGGTACATGTCATGTAGATGACGTAATTGCCAGATTGAATTTGACTAAAAGCCGTGCGCAATATTTTCTTTTGCAGGCCCACCAAATTCAGCACATCATTTTGACTACGCCACAGGCGCATTTCTGGGCGTCTTGCCATGGTGCCAAAACCAGAACAAGGCACATCCAGCAAAATATTGCCCGTAAAATGCGGAGCGAGGCTTTGACTAGCATCGGCGCATACAACATGCGGGCAAGGCACTTTTAGCCTTCTTGCTGTTTCACAGAGCAAATGCAAGCGTGGCATATACACATCAGAAACCAAAGGAACCTCAAGCCCCTGCTCGATGAGCGCCAAGGACTTTCCGCCCTGCCCTGCGCATGCATCCCACAAAGGCGAAAACTTCAGCTCTGGCACTTTAGTGAAGCACTCTTTAAGCACATATTGCGACCCAGAAGCTTGCCAAGAAAAGGCACCAGTGTCATGCAATTCATAGGTGGACATGTCTAGTATTTCACGTGGAACAGATCCCTTATGAAACACAAAACCGCTCCACCCCACTTGCTCCACATGCCCCTCTTGTGCGCTTTCACTTAAATGCGCATGCAAAGCATCATAATGCTTATGGCGCGGATTTAAGCGAATGGCAATTTTAGGTCGCTGTAAAAGACGGTGCAAAACCTTAATGGCATTTTCTTCGCCAAGGGATGTGACAAAAAGCTTATATAGCCATGAAGGCACGGAATAGTAATCTTCTATTTTCTTATAAAAATCTTGCTGCAAAGGAGCTGCTTCAAGACGAATGAGCGAGCGTAATGTGGCATTACACACTTTAGATAAAGCTTGCCCAAACTCTCTTTTAGTGTGGTTCACCGCCCAGTTTACCGTAGCATGGTGCGGCACTCTATCCAAATACAACAAGGCATAGGAAGCCACGCGCATGACCATTTGCATTTGCGCTGGAAGGGCACTTCTTTTCTTCATGAGGGTGTCTAAAACCGCATCCAAAGAAATGGCATAGCGCATGGTACCATACACAAGCTCTGTGCACAGAGCATGATCTATATGGGGCAAAGTTGTGTTGCGCAAGCCCTTATCTAGCGAAGCTTGCAAGGTAGTGGATGGGCTCACATGCATGAGCACTTGCACAGCCAAAGATCTGGCATCGGGAATATGTTTTACTTCACTCATGTTATTTTTCATCCTTAGAACTGTCATCATTTGGTATGACAAATTTTTCCATGGCCTGTTCGAGCAAGGTCACATTTACCTTAGTATTAAAACATGGGCCAAAGGGACGTTCATTTATAATACCAAAAACAGGTAAGGGATAGGTGTCTTGAATGCCGCTGGTTAAATCGCGCTCACAAGCCACAGCAAGTATCAGTTTTGGCCTTTGCTCCACCACAATTTTGCGAGCAATGGTGCCGCCTGTGGCAATGACCACCGTGAAACCATAAGCATCGCGCAATTGCAAAATATCACCCATGGTGCATTTACCGCATGATTTACACAGATTCACATTTTGCGAAACCCTATAGGGACAATCTGCATTTTGAATACAATGTGGCAAAAGCACCAAAATTTTATGGGCAGGAATTTTCTTTTCGCCATTGCCAAGCTCACCCAGCACCATTTCGTTATTAACTTTTACAAAGGACAAACGAATTGTTTCACGTGGAACGCCAAGCGCACGCCCAAGAAGCATCATGAGCGGAAACATAAGGCGCACCGTGAGCCCGTGAACTTTTCTAATGCCCCACGCATTTCTGCCTGTGTACACATAGTACACAAGCGTCACGCACATCCACACAATGCACAAAATGAGCACGGCGCTCAGGCCACCCAAAATATACGGAAGCGATCCATGAATGGCGGAAAAGCCCACATAAGGAATGAGCCATGCCAATAAAATAAACAGACACAGCAAAAAGCATGAGCCATACATGAGAGTAATGAAAAGCCATTTACCCACGCCACCATAGAGGCTTTTGGGCAGGGAATGAGGGTTCTTTTTCCAAAGCATGAACTAGCCTTGCCCTAGCATGGTCATATCCACCATACCCAAAGGACCTGCACCCTTTTCTAAATAGCCATTGGCAAAAGCTTGTGCTTCCATCTCACCCTTTCCTTGAGGACGAAGGCGGGTCAGCACATACCAATTATCGCCAGTGGCAATGGCAAGAGAGCCATCAGCAAGACGCCAAAGCTCCCCTGCCTTAGCTTTTTGCCGCTCATGGTTAATTTCGCTCTCACTTGCCACAGGTTCACCAATGCGCCCTGGGCTAAGCTTTATATCGCAAAAATCTTTTTCGGGTCTTAAAATGCGTGCCTGAGCAGCCGGCCAAGAAGTCACAGAACGTATTCTTGCATGCACCTCGCGTGCGCTTAAACGCCAGTCAATGATGCCATCCTCTTTGCGAAGTTTGGGGGCATGGGTAAAGGCCGCATGGTCTTGAATAGTGCAAGGAACGTCTTCTCCCTTGGCCATGACGCTGAGCACTTCCAACAGTGTGTCCGCACCCACATCAGCCAAAAGCTCATGCATGGAGTCAGAAGTATGCTCACCCACCGGAACGCTTTTGGAAACATATACAGGGCCACTATCAAGGCCAGCTTCCATTTGCATGATGGCAATGCCCGTCTCCTCATGGCCATCCATGATGGCACGTTGAATGGGGGCTGCGCCGCGATATAGGGGCAAAAGAGAGCCGTGAATATTTATGGGAGCAATACGCGGAATATCCAGCACAGATTGCGGCAATAAAAGACCATATGCAGCCACCACCAGCACGTCTGGTTGCAGCGCGCGAAGCTCTTCCACATGTGCTGCATCTTTAAAATTTAGCGGCTGATAAACGTCAATATCATGCTCAAGGGCTAAAACCTTCACAGCAGGAGGCATTAGTTTTTTACCGCGCCCTGCTGGCCTATCAGGCTGACAATAAACAGCGCTCACATCACACACGGGGCTAGCCAAAAGTTTTGACAAAATCTGAGCCGCAAAAGGAGGCGTGCCCATGAATACCACGGAAAGTTTTTTTGTATCTGCCATATTTTTCCCAACTAGTTTGTGCGTTTCAGAGCTTTTTTTACTTTGCCCTCAAACATGGTACGGCGCAAACGCGAAATGTGATCAATGAAAAGTTTTCCATCCAAATGATCAAATTCATGCTGCGCCACAATGGCATCAAAATCATGCAAAATTTCATCAATGGCATTGCCATCTAAACCTGTGGCTTTAAGGCGCACACTTTCATGACGTTTCACATTGGCGCGATAACCAAAAGGCACAGACAAGCACCCTTCTTGTTCACTATTAATGGTGTCGCCAAGCAATTCAAGCTCGGGATTAATAAGCACGCGCAGATTGCTTTCTTCATCTTTGCCAGCAGAATCCATGATGAACAAACGTATCATATGCCCCACTTGCGGCGCGGCAAGGCCCACACCTGGTGCGTCGTACATGGTTTCTTTCATATCTTCCACCAATTGGCGCAATTCTGGTGTGATTTCAGTGATGGGCTTGCATATTTCAGCAAGTCTAGGATCTGGATAGGATAGCAATTCTAAAATCGCCATAAATAACCTCTAAAAGTAAAAGGGGGCTTAAAAAAGCCCCCAGTCAAATTAAGCTTCAGTTTTATTTTCAGTTACCACTTTTTCGCGAAGCTTTAAACCAAGCTCACGCAATTGCTTTGCTGCCACAACGCTGGGCGCAGAAGTAAGCAAGCAGGTGGCACGTTGCGTTTTGGGGAAGGCAATAACATCACGAATGCTAGGCGCTTCACAAAGCAACATCACAAGTCTATCAAGGCCAAAGGCTATGCCGCCATGTGGAGGCGCACCATGCTCAAGGGCAGAAATGAGGAAGCCAAATTGCTCTTCGGCTTCTTCTGGTGAAAATCCAAGGGCGTTGAACATATCTTTTTGCACTTCACCGGAGTGAATACGAATGGAACCGCCGCCCACTTCAGAGCCATTAAGCACCATGTCATAAGCACGAGCGCGGGCTTTGGCTGGGTCTGTGCGCATGAGTTCCATGTGACCTTCAGCTGGGGAGGTGAAGGGGTGGTGACAAGCCACATAGCGGTTTTCTTCCGCATCGTGCTCGTACAAGGGGAAATCCGTCACCCAAAGGAAGTTGAAGGTATTTTCCGGAATAAGCTTTAAGTAAGAGCCTAGATGCACGCGCAGGTTACCAAGGGCAGCGTTCACCATGGAGCTCTCCCCTGCTTGGAAGAAGGCAATGTCGCCCACTTGCAAATCAAGGGCATTTTTAATGGCTTCTTTTTCTTCATCGGAAAGGAATTTAGCAATGGGTGATTGCCATTCGTTTTCACGAACTTTAATCCAAGCCAGACCTTGTGCGCCATAAATTTTTACAAATTCGGTGAACTCATCAATTTCCTTACGGGAAAGGCTTTCACCGCCAGGCACTTTCATGCCCTTCACAAGTTCTGCACTGGAGAAAAGCTTGAAACCGGAACCACGCACAGAAGATGTGATGTCCACAAGCTCGAGGCCAAAACGTGTGTCTGGCTTATCCACGCCATAACGAGCCATGGCATCGTCATAAGGCATGCGCGGGAATGGCAATGGAATATCAATGCTCTTCACGGCCTTGAACACATGTGCCATGAGCTCTTCAGCCATGTGCATCACTTGTTCTTCGTCCACAAAGCTCATTTCAATATCTATTTGTGTGAACTCTGGTTGACGGTCGGCGCGTAAATCTTCGTCGCGGAAGCAACGAACAATTTGGAAATATCTATCCATGCCAGAAATCATAAGCAATTGCTTAAAAATTTGTGGAGACTGAGGCAAGGCAAAGAACTGCCCTTCGTTCACACGGCTGGGCACAAGAAAGTCACGTGCACCTTCTGGTGTGGATTTGGTAAGAACCGGAGTTTCAATTTCAAGGAAGGCATTATCATCAAGATAGCGACGAACGGCTTGAGAAACCTTATGGCGCAATTGGAAAATTTGAGCCATTTTTGGACGGCGCAAATCCAAATAACGCCATTGCAAGCGTAAGTTTTCACCGGCTTCGCAGCGATCTTCAATGGGGAAAGCAGGAGTTTTGGAGGTATTTAAGAGCTTCCACTCTTTTACCACCACTTCCACTTCACCGGTGACCATATTGGCATTGGTCATGCCTTCGGGGCGCGGACGAACGCTACCCTTAATGGCAAAGACATATTCAGAACGTAAAATATTGGCCGTTTCGTGGGCTTCTGGAGCCACTTCTGGGCTGAAGACCACTTGAGTTAAACCTTGACGGTCGCGCATATCCACAAAGATAAGACCGCCATGGTCACGACGATATTGCGCCCATCCCATGAGACATACTTCTTCACCATCATTGGCAAGAGTTAATTGTCCGCAAGTGTGACTACGTTTCCATTCACCCAAATCCTGTACGTATTGCTGATGCTCGGCTTGTACATTGAGGTTTTGCTCATTACTTTGACTCATGATTACCATCTTCCTTTCGTATTTTTACGCAGTCACAGCCTTACGCATGTGCTCTACAAGAGTGTCTTTGGTTAAAGTTTGTTGCTGGCTTGCGTCCATATCTTTGCAAGTGACGGTGCCGCTGGCGCATTCATCTTCACCTAAAATAAGGGCAAAACGTGCGCCGCATTTACCGGCTTGACGCATTTGGCTTTTAAAAGAGCCACCATAAATTTGTTCACCGCAAAAGCCATTTTTGCGCAATAACAAGGCCAATTCAAAGCCCACATTTTGCGCCGCATCGCCCATGCTCACCACACAGAAATCCGGACGCGGAGCCTCCACTTCTGGCATAAGCATGGCAAGACGCTCCATACCGCAAGCAAAGCCAATGCCGGGAACATCGGGGCCGCCAAGCTGTTTAACAAGGCCGTCGTATCTGCCGCCGCCTGCAATGGATGATTGCGCGCCCACGGCTGTGGAAACAATCTCAAAGGTGGTACGACAATAATAATCAAGACCGCGCACCAAACGAGGATTGCGCACATATTCCACACCGGCAGTGTCTAAAAGTTCGCGCACGGTGGTGAAGTGACTGGTGCACGCATCACAAGTATGCTCATCAATGCGCGGCGCTTTTTCTGTATGTTCTTTACAGGTGGGCACTTTACAATCAAGCACGCGCAAAGGATTGGTATCCATGCGGCGTCTGCAATCTTCACACAAAGCTGTGGCGTCCAGAGATTTCAAATACTCTGTGAGAATGCGGCGATATTCCGGGCGGCACTCGGGGCAACCAAGAGAGTTCAAATGTACTTCACACTCAGTGATGCCAATGTTTTTCAAAAAAAGCATGAGCATGGTGATGACTTCTGCATCCACTTGCGGAGCTTCTGCACCAAGGCATTCACAGTTAATTTGGTGGAACTGGCGCATACGACCTTTTTGTGGTCTTTCATAGCGAAACATGGGGCCATAAGAAAACAATTTAGACACAGATTGTTTGGAGTTCATGGAAGCTTGAATATAAGCACGCATGACCCCTGCTGTGGCTTCTGGGCGCAATGTTAAAGAGCGGTTTTTCCTGTCGGGAAAGGTGTACATCTCTTTTTGAACAACGTCAGTTTCTGTGCCAATGCCGCGACAAAAAAGCTCGGTAAATTCCATGATGGGTGTGCGCAGCTCTTCATAACCAAAAAGGGAAAATGTTTCACGTGCAACATTTTCCATGCGAGTAAAAAGCAAAGATTGCGGAGAAAATAAATCCGCAAATCCTTTGATACTTTGTGTAGTCATGTCTTCTTCCTTATGGCCTTTCTACAAAATAATTGTGTTGAACCGCAATATCGCAATACCGCAAGCTCAACACAATTGCTAAATTGAACACTCTATCGTTTCATACAACCAGATTTGCAAGCTTCTATGGAAGCTGGGCACTCCACAGGATACTGCCCCGTGAAACACGCTGTGCAATAATGGTCTTCATGATTTACAGAACGAAGCAAACCTTCGATGCTTAAATAATGGATGGAATCCACATCCAGCATTTCTTTGATTTCATCTATGGTGTGGGTTGCGGCCACAAGGTCCTTAGGTGAGGCAAAGTCGATGCCGTAAAAACAGGGGAACTTCACCGGCGGACAAGAAATACGAATATGCACTTCTTTGGCACCAAGCTCACGTAATTTTTTTACTCTGGTGGTCATGGTGGTGCCACGCACAATGGAGTCATCCACAATACAAATTCTTTTGCCTTCAATCATTTCGCGCACGGGGTTAATCTTAATACGCACTCCAAAGTTGCGCATATGCTGCGATGGCTGAATGAAGGTACGTCCCACATAGTGGTTACGAATCATGGCGTGCTCATAGGGCAGTTCTGCGCATTGTGCAAAGCCCACGGCTGAGTATACGCCAGAATCCGGAAATGGCATGACAAAGTCCACATCGGGGGTGGACTCGTGCGCCAATTGCCAGCCCATGCGTTTACGCACAAGATAGACATTTTCATCAAAAATATTGGAGTCAGGACGCGCAAAATACACCAGCTCAAAAATACATTGCTTGGGTGTTGCGGGCTTTGGCAAAAAGTATGAGAAAATACTTTCACTGCGTAGCTCTTCGCCTTCCACAATGATGAGCTCACCGGGTTTTACCGAGCGAATGAAATCTGCTTCCATAAGGTCAAAAGCGCATGTTTCCGATGCGAACACAAAGGATTTATCTAGCTTTGCAACGCTTAATGGGTGAAAACCATGAGGATCGCGCACGGCGGCCATTTTACCATCCACAAGCACAAGCAAGCAATACGCACCGCGCACTTTAGAGCATACTTCGCGCAATGCATCTTCTAAACATCGTGTACGCATGGCGCGCACGAGCAAGTGTACAAACACTTCTGAGTCGGTGGTGGTTTGGAAAATGGCTCCATGATCCTCCAACTCAGCGCGTAGCTCTTCGGTATTCACAAGGTTACCATTGTGCGCAAGAGCAATT
>CAYJHD010000052.1:0-14367 GCA_964370015.1 uncultured Desulfovibrionaceae bacterium
AAGCTTTTTAGAACCTCCCGCCTAGCGGGAGGTTTTCTTTTCCACAAAAAAAGCCCATGCTGTGATGCATGGGCTTTTTTAGGGAATAGATTTAGATAACTCGTTTACGTATTTGCGTTACAATGATTTCCGCCAAAATAACAATGGCAAAGATGCAAAGCAAAATAAGCGACACGCGTGTCCATTGAAAAAGGTTTAACGCCGTATCTAGCGCAACGCCTATGCCTCCGGCGCCCACAAGGCCAATGACGGAGGATTCACGCACATTGATATCCCATCTAAACAGAGCAATACTCCAAAAAGCTGGGGATACTTGCGGCCAATAGGCTTTTGTAAAAATACTTATCCAGGGAGCTCCGGTGGCGCGTATGGCTTCCACAGGGCCTTCATGAATTTCTTCAAGGGCTTCACCAAAAAGCTTGCCAACAAAACCAATGGAACGCACAGCAATGGTGATAACACCTGCCAAAGTGCCTGGGCCAAAAATTGCCACAAAAAGCATGGCCCAAACAAGGGAGTTCACCGAGCGAGAAGAAACCAAAATAAAGGTTGCAAGCATATTCAGCGCAGGCATTTTGCACACATTGCGAGCTGCCATGATGCCCACAGGTAAGGAAATGACAAGGGTGAGCATGGTACCAAGGCTTGCAATGTGTAAGGTTTCTATCAAAACCGTGTGCACACCTTCGCCATAAAAACCATAATCCACAGGCACCATACGCTGGAATAAGTCAGCAACCTGTGTGGGCGCATCTGCTAAAAACTCAGGGATAATTTGCACACTTCCAAACGACCACGCAATAAGCATGCCCGCACAAAGCAGCACGGCAAAGCGTGCCAAGCGTTCTTTAGGGCTAAAACGCGCCCATTCACGATCAGCAACATTCATCGAAAAATCCTCTTTACCTGTTGAGCCAGTAATTCACTTATCATTACAAGCGCAATGATGGCCAATAAAATGGCTGATACAAAATCATAGTCGTAGCGTTGGAAGGCCGCAGATAAAGTGCCACCAATACCACCTGCACCCACAATACCAATCATGGTGGAGTTACGTAAGTTCACGTCCGTTTGATAGGTGGCAAAGCCAATGAAACGATTTAGCACTTGTGGTAATACGGCGTAAATAAGCACAGATAGAAAGGGTGCACCCACAGCGCGCATGGCTTCCACGGGCTTTAAAGAAATTTCTTCAATGGCCTCGGCAAAGAGCTTGCCGATGAAGCCAATGGAGGCAAAAATAAGCGTTAAAATACCCGCCAAAGGCCCAAAGCCCACCGCCTTTACAAAAAGGATTGCAAAAATTACAGGGTGGAAAGAACGGCATATGGCAATGAATCCGCGACTTACCCATGTGAGCCACGTGGGCATAAGGTTACGCGCGGCGGTAAGCCCCACAAAAATGGAGATAATAATGCCAAAAAAAGAAGAAATGATGGCAACTTGTAAGCTTTCAAGCAAGTTAGAAAGCATGAGCTCCCAACGAGCAAAGCTTGGGGGAATCATGGCACCCAAAAAGCGTTGCGCATTGTCCATACCGGCCACCACGCGCTCATACGAAATTTCCAACGATTGCACGGCCCAAACACAATAAAGGAAAGCCACGCAATAGCCCAAACGCGCCCAATAATTTGGCTTAAAGGGAGCTGGGCGTTGTGCAGGGTTATTTGTCATTAAGCCAATCCTCCCCGCCATAAATTTCTTTCAAGTGGTCATTCATGAGTGCTTCGGGCTTTCCGTCAAAGACCACATTTCCTTTGCTCATGCCCACAACGCGATCAGCAAAGCGACGTCCTAGATTTACATCGTGGATATTGATAAGCACAGAAATATTATTAAGGGAAGCTACCTTACCAAGAAGTTCCATGATTTCAACGGATGTTTTGGGGTCAAGGGAAGAAGTGGGTTCATCGGCGAGCAAAATTTCGGGTTGTTGCATAACGGCGCGCGCAATGCCCACACGTTGGCGTTGACCGCCAGAAAGCTCATCGGCACGTGCCTGCGCAAAATCAATGAGGCCCACCATTTCCAAAATGTCATAGGCACGGTTAATATCTTCTTGTGGGAATTTACGCATCCATGCTTTGAAGGAAGAAAGATAGCCCAAACGTCCGCAGAGTACATTTTCCATGACGCTCAATCGCTCCACAAGATTATACTCTTGGAACACCATGCCAATACGGCGACGCACGGCACGAAGCTCTGCTCCACGCACGGTACATAATTCAACCCCATTAAGTTTAATGCTCCCGGAGGTGGGTTCGATAAGTCTATTGATGCAGCGTAAAAGCGTGCTTTTTCCTGTGCCAGAAGGCCCAATGATGGCCGTGGTGCTTTGGCCTTCTATGGTGAGATTAATGTCTTTTAAAACGGCTTTGCCGCTCACATATTCTTTACGCAAGTGGCTAATAACGAGGGGGGCGTGAACTGAGGGTGTTCCTTGTACCGAACTTTGGGTCATGAGAATGTATTCCTTGTAAAAAGCAGTGGGCATCAAAGACACCCACTGCTTTTAGTTTGATAAAGAGATGGCTTATTGGGCTTTAGCGGCTTTTTTAGCTTTGGCTTCAGCTTCTTTTTTTGCTACGGCTTCAAGGCCGGCTTGGTTGAAGCTTTCGCCGTTGGCGTCAGCGATATCACGAATGATAGCCCAGTCTTTTTGATATGTTACTGGGTAAAAACGGTCTGCACCGCCAAAAGTTTTCTGCATTTCTGGAGTAAAGCGATATTCATTAAAGGCTTTACGAATTTTTTCTACAAGCTCTGGCTTTAAGTCATGCGCATACCCAAAAGAAGATGTGGGGAAGGTTTCGCTTTCCCAAATAACAACCATATCATCGGGGTTTACACGACCAGCTTCCACCATGCGCTTGTATACGTCGCCGGCCACTGGGGCTGCGTCATAGTCGCCATAGGCAACGCCAAGAACGGATTGGTCATGCTTACCGGAGTAGACTACAGTGTAGTCTTTATCGGGGGTAATACCTAATTTGGGGAAAAGAGCACGCGGTGCAAGGTTGCCGGAGTTAGAAGAAGCAGAAGTGTGTGCTACACGCTTGCCTTTAAGGTCAGCAATAGTTTTGATGCCGCTTTTTTTGTTGGTGATAAGTAAAAGCTTATAGCCTTGAAAGCCTTCTTCGGTGCCTTTCACAGCAATGGGCACATAACCGGCAAGGTTTACACCATAGCAAGTAGGCCCAGTGGAGAATCCGGCAATGTGTAAACGGCCGGAACGCATGGCTTCCACTTCAGCAGCATTGGACTGAACGGTATAATAGATAACATCTTTACCGGTTACTTTTTTAAGGTAAGCTTGAAAATCTGCAAAGGCATCTTGATACACGGCAGGATCTTCCACAGGAGTGTATGTAAACACAAGAGTGCTTGGGTCTTTATACTTTTCAGGATTTTTAGGGCTATCAGCCACTAAGTCATTATTTTCGTCGCAGAAGGCAGCGTCAAGAGCACCGCGGCTGGTGCAGTCTTCAGCGGCAATAGAGGTTGATGCTACACCCATAAACAGGGCCATAATCATTAAACAAATCCATTTTTTACACATAGAAATCTCCCTAAAACAAGTTCAATGTTGCAGAATTTTGTAGCCTTATTAAGCTAGGGCACACATAGCAGAAGAAAATCAAATAGACAAGTTTTTGTATCAACGTCATATCAAATGCATAACAGAAGGCATACGCGTATAAAAAAAATAAAATTACAATAAGTTACACCTCTCAATAGAAGTAAGATAGATTAAAAACCTGTACTTATGAAAAGTACCTTTGAATAGCCCTGACAAATTTTATATTTTAAACAAAAGACCATACCTCCGTCACAATAGAATACAGCGGATGCCAGCACCCATTTGATTGATAGGAGGAAAAAACACAAAAAAAGCCCCGTAAGAAAATCTTACAGAGCGGTACATATTGGCATTTAAGAGATGCTACGCGTTTTACATTTTATTCTACTGATTTTGTTTAAGATAAAAACTCAAACAAGGCATTATATATCAAAAAGCACTCGCTGATATTTCGTCAGAGAGAGCACAAAAACGTCATTGTTATCGTAATAAATAAGCATTAATCAGGCTCCATGTAACTGGCTCTATACTCCACCCAATACCACAAGAAAGTGCTAGTGTTCCTTTTATCCCTTAAAAAATCCGCTGCAGTGCTTTTGTATGTCTTTTCAGGGTCATATACAATAGGTTGATATTGTATAGACGATTTTCCTCTAAGTGGAAAATTAGCCCTCTGCAAGCGATGAAGTTTTTTTCACCCCATGAACTTTTGTAAGGAGGAAGTCACGCTTTTCTTCATACAGCTCCGCCCAATCAAGTACTTCCGGTGAACAGTGTCGCACATACAAAGTAAACTTTTGTAATTGCATGAGCACATCTTCAGAAATGACGTGTTCCACCTCACAGGCCGTAGCGTTGGCTATTTCACTAGGAATATGTAAAATAGTTGTAAAAAAATCTTGCAAGACAATTTTACGATGCACCAATTTTTTTGCTACACTTTTACCTTTCTCCGTTAAATGTATGAGCTTATAAGGAGAATATGTAATATGGCCTAAGCGAGTAAGCGCGCGTAAAGCCGATGTCACCGACGATTTAGCCACCTTTGCCTCATGGGCAATATCACTGGCCCGGCAAGCACCGTTTTCATATTCTTGCTTAAAAATAATCGAAAGATAATTTTCCAGTGCAGGAGAAAGTGTAGTTTTTTCTTGCTTTTCCAACATCATTAAAAATTAACACAAAGCCCTGCCCTGTGCAAGCCAAGCCTTAGAGTAAAACTTCCATGACGTGTAAATACAAGCTGCTACGCTCCCTGCTGCCATGCCAACATAGACTCCCTCAGCCCCCCACAAAAACACAGACCCCAAGAGATAAGCCACCGGCACAGTCACAAGCCATATATGTATACAAGAGGATATACAGGCTATGGTAGTCACCCCTGCACCGGAAAATACAGCTTGTTGCATCTGACTCAGCACTTGAAAAGGGGCAACACTGCACGCAAAAAGAAGAAAAATACGACTTTGGCCAAGGGCCGCATCAAGCTGAACATCCTCCCCGGAAAAAAGCCTCATAAGTGATTCTTGAAACCCAAAGAGCACACTAGCGCCCACAATCATAGACAACGTGGCCCACAGCATGAACCTTCGGCCTAAAAGAACACAGCCCTGCTCATATTTCGCCCCCAGCATATGACTGCAGCAAATGGTTAGTGCCATGCCCACCGCAGCAAAGGGAAATTGCAATATACCCATAATACGCGAGCCCAAAGTCATGCCCGCCACAATATGCGTTGTGCTTTCCCCTGTCGATACAGGCAAAGAGACAAGAAGTGCCATAAGAATAAATGATCCTACCTGTGAAGAAACTTGCCCAAGAGTAGCCGGCCCCCCAATGCGGAGCAAACGCACCCACCCCACACGCACCCAACGCCAAGGGGGACAGCTCCCCAAAAGATTATGGTACACAAGAAAAATAAAATTACTTATGGCACCCACAAGCCCCGAAGCAAAAGTTGACCATGCCACGCCTGTATAACCATAATCAGGAAAGCCCCATGCACCAAGCCCAAAACCTACACTACCCACAGCATTGACCAGCGTAACAAAAATAAGCGTTATAAAAGGGAACCAAGCCAGCTTATGCGCACGAAAAATAGAATTCATAATAACCATGCTATAAAAAAATGGAACATGGCAACAATAGGCTATGATGAAAGTTTGCAAAGGGATAGCAACTTCTGGATTTGGAGCAAAAACATCTAAGAAAAGCGGTGCCATGCCTATACCTAAACAAGCTACAATACAGCCCACAGAAATGGCCAAACCCAAGGTGAGAAAAGCATAACGCCGCGCTCGAACAAGTCTAGCTGCGCCCACAGCCTTGGATATGGTAATCATGCAGCCACTGCTCACCACAGAAGTCATGAGCATAAGTACCATAAAGACTTGCCCCACAAGCCCCAAGGCAGCCACTATATTTGAATCTAAGCGCGAAGCCACCCAAATATCCGTTATGGAAATGGACAAATGGCAAAGCATGAGCCCAAGTTGAGGAATTATGAGAGAAAAAATCTCACCCAAAGTAGGCATTTTAGGAGAAGGGTCAAAAGGCATAGAAACTCGCAGGGCTAGCAATTATGAATACGATCACAAAAAAATGTACCCCCTCACATAGAGAAAGTATGCAAGGGTGTACAATATGGAAGGGATATTTATGCAGAAAGCTTAGCTATAAAAGCCTTGAACATCTCTTGCGCATTGGCGCAATCTTCTTCATTGGGATGCTTTGCCGCTTCTTCAAGGCGTGCCTGTCGCTCCGGCGTCATAGGGTGAGGATTAGTTGACATTTTATTCATCATTTCTGTGATTTTTGGATCCACTTTGCCCTGACAGATAAAGGAACCAAGCACAGTATTTCCACGCGCAGGCTCAATAAGCAAAGCTTCGCTCAGAACTATACACTCTTTGGCGTGATCGGAATCAGGATAGGCACCCAACGTACCAAAAAGTCCTACGTTGGCGTTGGAGATAGTTTCCATAAAGGCCTTACATTTAGCATCAGCCATGCCCTTATCTACCCAGTATCCCACAGCCACAAAATCATAACTCGCTGTGGATGGAGCCTCTTCCACGGCAAAGATGTCACAGTTGGGCAGTACTGCGGCAATGGCCTCTCCTACTTTTTTTGTATTTCCTGTTCTTGAAGAATATACCACAAGCGTTTTCATACTTTTCTCCTTTTATACACTATATTTTTGACGTAACGATGCAAAGGACTCTTTTGCTTCAGGGATAAGCACGCGTTTTTCTCTGCCCACATAAATGGCAAAAACGACTTTTCCCTCTGCATCAAAAAATTGCACACTTAAACTTTCTAACCCCATAAAGGGTAAGGAAAGAAAACCTATGGTCTTGATGGTATCAGGGTATAAATGCCCGCTTAAGGGGAGACCATGCCCCAGATTAAAATACCCATGACCAAGCTTTCCCTTGGGTAATTGTCCTTTAATTTCAATGACGCTACCGGCATGAGTCATGATAAATGTGGCCACTGGCCACGTGGTGAGTTCTTCCCAAAGCGCGGCAAAATCATCTAAAGGAGCTACCACACACATGCCCTGTGGCATAGCTTTAGCAACTTCAAGTTCACTCACGGCGCATTCTTGCGCAATATGCCCAAGGGTGTGAATTTTCTTTCCTTCCACAAGTTCAGCAATCTTTTCCTGTAAGGTTTGCATTATTTTTCCTCTTTTTCTGTATTTTCTAAGGGTAAACGTAAGGCATACGACCCTACGTGATGCAGCAATTCAAGGTCATGCGTTATGAGCAACACGCACATGCCTTTTTCTTGGCAACGCTGCAATACGGTGACTAAACGCTGCATATTATTTCCATCAAGGCCACTGGTGGGCTCATCAAGAAGCAATATATGCGGTTGCTTTGCCAAGGCACAAGCCACCACAAGCCTTTGCTTTTCCCCGCCAGAAAGGGATTGAGGATGTCGCTGCGCAAGATGCTCCAAGCCAAAATCCTTCAGCAAAGCCATGGCCTGATTGGGCCTTTCAACTTTGGGAATTTGTAATATTTCTAAAGAAGTCACAACTTCTTCCAGCACCGTACGCATATGCAACTGATGATCGGCATTTTGCAAAACTATGCCCGTAAGCCCTAAACGTTCTTTACGGTCGCAAAGCCTATTTTTTATGGTAAAGTTTCCGCTTTCATGCCTTTGCAATCCTGCAATAATGCGGGCCAAGGTAGTTTTACCTGTACCATTATTTCCCATGAGCACCGTAATACCATGGGGGATGGATAGATGAGCCGCAGTAAAAATGGGCTCTTTGTTTTTGTAGGAAAAGCATAAATTTTCCACCTGTATGGCCATTTCTGCTTTTTGAAAACCAGAGGAGCATAAAGGCAAAGCTTGACGGGTATCTTGCACCTCGGTGCTGCGCAAACCATATTTTGCGCGCAAAGAAACGTCATCAAGTAAAGCAAAGGGGCCCTCTTCCACCACGCGCCCCTCTTGCATAACAAGAACGCGATCTGCAACATCTCGCAACCAATACAAACGATGGTCCACCACCAGTATGGTCATGCCTTGCGCTTTCAAATGCTGTAAAATCTGCGCCAAAACTACGGTGGCTTCGGGGTCCAAGTTAGCACTGGGCTCATCTAAGATAAGTACCTTGGTGCTTTGCGCACGCAAGGATGCCAACCCTACTTTTTGCTTTTGCCCTTCTGAAAGGGTATGTATAGAAGAGCTTAAAATACTCTCCAGGCCAAATTCTTGCACAGACTTGTGCACAGCTTCATGCATAGATTCACGCGCCATGCCCTTCCATTCCAAAGCAAAGGCCAATTCATCTTCCACATTAAGCGCAAAAAATTGCTGTTCTGGGTCTTGAAAAAGCGTCCCCACATGACTGGAAAGCTCGGCAATGCTTACATCTGCGGTATTTTGCCCATTAACCCAAGCAGTGCCTTGCACATCACCTTGAAAATAGTGCGGGCAAAGACCATTGGCTAAGCGTATCAGCGTAGATTTACCACAACCGCTGGCACCGGTGCATACAAGTAATTGTCCAGGCTCTATGCGCAAAGAAATATCTTGCACCGCCGCTTTTTCTTGAAATGGATACGTATAAGTAACATTTTTAAATTCTAACATTAGCGCATTCCCGAAACCGCATGGGGATTAAGATGTTCTTGGCACAACACAGCTAAAGCCATGACCACCAATGTAATCAACACAAATATCGTGTCTTGCCTACGCCATTGAGTTTGCGTATAAGGCACCATTTTTCTTCCCATACCAAGCCCTTTAAGTTCAGCAGCAATACCCAAGTCTTCTGACGTACGTAGAGAGCGGAAAAGCAAAGGGGCACAAACAAGACGCAAGGTGCGTATGGGATGACGCATGAAATTTTTAAAACCCGGCTTGTGTCCGCGAATTTTTAACGCATCCATCACCTGCCCCACATCCGTAATAAAGGCAGGAATAAAACGCACCGCCACCGCCGCAGGCAAATAAATATAAAAGGGCAAGTACAAAGCACGTAGGGAATTTAAAATGGTTTGAATACGTGAAGACAAAGCCATGGGCAAAATCACATGCATCATAACAATGGAGCGCATAAAGGGCACAGCCAAGGAAGTTATGGTGACGCTACCCATAAGCTTTGGCAAAAGCTCTTTCATTATCAGGGTGCAGCCTGCTGCCATAAGCATCATGGCCATCATAACAGCATAAGCAATAAGCAGAGCCTTTGGACGACGTATGGAAAAAGCATAAACTCCCGAACATATAACCAAAAAAGCTTGAGCCTCTGGAGCATTCAAAACAACTGTGATAATGGAAGCCAAAATGCTCACACACATTTTTGCCCGCACATCAAGACTATACACAAAGCCTTGAGGCAAGGGTGCATTAAGAGCGTACAATGCCCGCATGACGCAATTCTCCTACAGATTTTCGGCCCGTATACAAGCCCATAAGCGCGCCTATATACCCAAGCCCCACAATGGGAATAGCCATATATATCATAGCCGGGTTTTCACGCATATATAGCCAGGACATACCCAGCGAGAATATTCTAAAGAACAAATCAAACAGCCCCACTGCCAAAAGTGGCCCCCAAGCACGCTTTAATCCGCCGCAGCAAAAAGTCAGCGCTTCCGCTACCACAGCAGCCCCAAACATGGAGACAATCAACGTGGCAGAGCCTCCCATGAGCAACATACTAATGAGTATATTGACCAACACAAAAAGAGATAAGGTGCCAGTTTTACGCACTTTATACAACATAACCACCAACAGTGTGGTGTAAATCAAATTCTTTGCGAGTAATGAAACAGGGTTCATACCTCCGCCGGCAAGAGCAATGAGCAGGGTCAACACCTTGGTTGTGGCGGCAAAAACCCCCAAAACTACCAATTCATGTGCATCCCAATGGGGATTTGTTTTGTCTTTTATCATAAAAAACTTCCTATTAGAGAAATAAGCGCCAAGCTTTATTGTGAATGATTGTAACCTTCATTGTCAATAAAACTCGGCACTTTTTCTTTAGAAGCTATAACTTAGACGTAAGTTAAAGCTGGTTCCTGTTTCAACGGGTGAAGGATAACTTGCTCCATCGCGATAATGGGTGTTGAGAATATTAAGAACCTCAGCCTGTACAGACCATTCTTTTTCAGCACCAAACTCCAACCCTAGAGCCGCGTTAAGAGTGGCAAAGCCGTTATACGTTTCTGTTGTTTTAGTGGACGCTATATAATCTTTAGCTGTTGTTTTAGCACGCACATACACATCTGCATTAACATTGACGCTATCTTCAAAGTGC
This sequence comes from uncultured Desulfovibrionaceae bacterium, assembly GCA_964370015.1. Lineage (GTDB taxonomy): Bacteria > Desulfobacterota > Desulfovibrionia > Desulfovibrionales > Desulfovibrionaceae > CAYJAD01. The sequence continues at coordinate 10,368 of CAYJHD010000052.1, forward strand.
GATCCCGCATAAGAAACACCGACACGTGCCGTTAAGGGGGCAAGGCCTGTATCCCATGTGGTATAGCTATTTGTCTTAAACTGTCTGCGCATGTAGGTAGCAGTAATGTAAGGTTTAATGCCATTGTCAAAAGCATAGCTTAAAGAAGCTTCCACACCGTGGGTTTTTGCATCAGCTATATTAAGGCTTTTAAATACATCAAGACCTGAAATGTTTTCACCAAGATTTTCCAAAGAAATATAATCTTCAGCTAAGCTATAAAAAACGGCTACGTCTGCTGCAAAACCATCGGAAGAATAGCGTACACCCATTTCAAAGTTATTGGAGGTTTCAGGCTTCAAGCTATCGTTGGTTTCAATAATGCCGCCGCCCATGCTATTGCCAAAGTATTTTTCATCTAGGCGTGGCACTCTAAAACCTTGCGCCCAACTTGCGCGCAGAGCAAAGTCCTTTGTGGGGTTCCACACAAGTCCCAAATTAAAAACAGGACGGGACTGCACATCAGATCCAGTATATCCAGCATCGGTGAAGGTGGCCCCCCCATCGGTGGTTTCTTCCGCTCTACTCATGCCTGTAATTACTGCCGTATAACGTGCCCCGTAATGTAGGGTAAATTCATCCCAAAAAGTACTTTCTCCCGAAAGGAAAAGGGCGTGTGTAGTTTGTGTGCCGTCGTAGTATTGACGTGTATTTTCATAGCTAGACATGACGACAGGGGGCATGGCAGGAGAAGGCCCACGCATGATAACACTGGCACCGCCATAATCAAAATCATCACCATTCAATGTGTCATGCATGAATTCATAGCCAAGCACATAATAATGATTTTCTCCAAGTGTCCAATCTGTTTGAAGCGTGGCACCTATGGTTGATAAATTGTTATTGCTTTTATTATTCACAAGAGGATCTGCTGTAATGGTAAAACCTGGAGGAAGAAATGTACCGCCCACAGTTATAGGGCCCGTTGTCACGGAGGCAGCAGGGTCTACAAAATTAGTCATTTTTTTGTATGTGTGCTGGTAATAAGCATCCACACGCACGCGAGCTAAATAGTCACTTAAATCTTTTGCTTCAAAAAATGCTCCCACTTTAGAGCGAGACCATACAGGAATATCCACTTCAAAGGGAAATTCTTCCTCATAAGAATCGCCTTTTAGAGTGTAATTACCTGTTAATGAGCTAAAATTAAAATAGCTTGCACTAACGCCAGCAGTAAACTTATCTGAAAAATCATAGCTTAAAGAGCCATCAAAGGCTTGCTGCGAGTAACTGGATTTGGGTAGATAACCGTAAGGTGTGGAAGTTTTATTGTGCATGCTATTGCTTGCAGAAAATTGATAGTTCCAACCTTGATAATGTCCATAAATATTGGCGCTTTCTGTGAGCCCGTTGTCTTTTCCGGTATAGGTTAGACTTACACCGCCATGAATGGCGTCCTTGGTGCTTCTTTTAGTGATAATATTAATCACACCACCAATGGCGTCAGATCCGTAAAGCACAGAGGCAGGCCCTTTAATAACTTCAATGCGTTCCACATTGGCAGGGTCAACAAGAATAGGCGTACCGTCCATGGACTTATGTTCGCTTACCTTTTGTCCATCGACCAAGATTAAACTACGACGATCTCCCTCACCACGAATGGAAATTCGAATGAGCCCAGGAGCACTTTGAGTAAGCTCTACTCCAGGAATATCACGCACCAACTCACCAATGGTAGTGGCAGGGTTTTTCTTAATATCTTCAGCTGTAATCACGCCCACAGACATGGGTACGTGGTGTAAATCTCTTCCCACGCGAGTGGCTGTAACCATGACAGGCTCTGCTTCCAAAGAGGGTGTGATAGTGGCCAAAGCAAGGCTTGGCACCACACTACTTACACCCAAAAGCCCCATTAAGCACAGGGCGCGACAATATTGACTAACCTTCATGAGAAGATTCCTCCAAAGAACGCTTTAAAAAGTTAAGAAACAATTGCGAAAGATTGGTCATCCAAAACTCTCCCGCCACGGTGAGCTTTGCTCTACCGTACACATATTCTAAAAGTCCTGCGCCATGCCACTGGTCCAGCAAAGGACGACAGCGCTCTACCATGGCAGAACCAAAGTTTTTTTCCACTTGAGCAATATCCAGCAATCCCTGTTCGAAGCTTTCAGCAATCACCTTAAATTCTCTATGCTTAATTGTGGGATGCTGCATAAAAGCCAAAGGTTTATTTCCAGTTTCTACACTCTTTACCCAAGTATCAAAATCACCATTATTCATGTAAAACACGCCGTTAAGATTGCCACCGGCGCCAGGGCCAAAGGCAAGACAGTGCGCATCACTTTTTACATACAAATTGTAAATATTACGCTCGCGTGTGGTGCGTCCCCAATGACTTAAAGACAAGCGCCTATACAAGACTTCATCTAAATAGCGCACAGCTTCGGCATACATTTGTGCCCTAGCAGGTACATCGGGAGGGGGGGCAATGCTTCCTTCTTGCACAGCCTTACCCAAGGGAGTTTGGTCGTACACATTAAGCTGATAGCAATCACAGCCATCCAAGTTAAGGGAAGCCATCACCGCCAAATCATCCTGCCAGCGTTGCATGGACTGTTCAGGTAAACCATAAATTAAATCTACAATGACTGCAGCTTGGTTGGTGTCTTGCAAAAGTTTGAGCTGCGCAATGAGCTCTTCTTGCTTACCCACACGCTTAAGCATGCGGCGAATATCTGTTTGAAAAGTTTGCACACCTAAAGAAAAGCGGTTCACGCCTCCTTCCATATAAGCCGCCACAGAAGCTTCGTTAATGTTAGAAAGTCGCCCTTCTATGGTGACTTCACAGTCATTGGCAAGGGGCAGGTATTTTCTAGCGGCTTTGAGCACGCGTAAAGAATCTTCGGGTTCAAGGGCTGTGGGGGTTCCGCCACCAAAGTATAAAGCATGAATGGGCTCTTGCTGTGCGGCTGGTTTATCAGCCCAAAGGGCAAATTCTTTTTCCAGCACTGCGGCATAGGTATGGCTGTCTTGTACACGATAGGGTTTATTGTAAAAACCACAATACAAGCAATGAGTTTGACAAAAGGGCACGTGTACATAGGCCACAGACCGCCCCTTGCGCTCACTTTGCAATAAAGCTTCCAACGTAGCGGCATAGTTCCCTTCTTCTACCCTTTTGCCTGAAAGGCCGGGATGCAAGGAGATTTTTTTCTCAAAAGCTTGTGTTAAAGGGTCATCACTCTCCACAGCAAAATAATCTTCTAATTGCAATGGATTACATTTTTTAGGCTGATTTTCAGCATCCATGACATCACCTATTTCTATGATAGAGGTTAAGTTGTTCGCTAAAGTTAGTTTTATCTAACTTTGTTCGTGCGAACTTACCAAAATGAAAGTCATTGTCAACCCTAAAATCAAAAACAAAATGTTAACACGCACTATTACTCACCATTCCAAGTGTGCATAATTTAATAATAATATTTATATTTTAACATGTTACAAAACTATCTAGCCACATACCTTCTTTGCTTCCATATGAAATTAATGTATAAAAATTTCAAATTTTACATAACGAAACAGTCCAAATTTGAAACTGTACACGCAACACAGTGCACGATTTTGTGCTGTGTGCACTTTGTATGACTCAGTAGCACTACAAATGGTATGTATTGATTAATTTTACGATGATGTGAAATGATATTCTCTTCGTATTATGTGGAGAAGTTCATGCCAGTGTTTCAAAGTATGGAATGAGAAATAAGAAATCTGAATCACAAAACAACTCACCACGCCGTAAAAACCTAAGAATAGGCAAAGACCCAAGCGTGATGCATATTTTGTTGCGTAGCCAGTCATTGTTGCTATTTGTGATTTTATTAGTAGAGTTACCGATATTTCAAGAGTCAAAAATCAAAATAAAAAAGAAGATTGTGACTAGCTGAGAAGACTTTAAAAGCAATAAGCTGAGCTAGTCGCGACTTAATCGTACAACTGCCCTTGCGAAAAAAGGGAAACT
>CAYJHD010000053.1:0-13757 GCA_964370015.1 uncultured Desulfovibrionaceae bacterium
AGCGGGGAGAACCTTTTTTCCTGAAAAAGGTTTCCCCTCTCCCCCTCAAAAAACAGAAAAACAAAATCTTAAAATACCCAAATAAAAAAAGCGGAGAAGATGAAAATCTTCTCCGCTTTTATATGTATTTATATGACTAAATTAGTCGCGACGGCGTCCACCGCGATCGCCGCGATCACCACGATAGTCACGACCACCGCGGTCGCCACGTCCACCGCGATCTCCACGATCACCACGGTCGCCGCGATCACCACGGTCACTGCGTTGAGGACGAGCGGTGCTTTCTGGGGTCCACACTTCGCCTTGCTCTTCAAGAAGCACGGCTTTGCGGCTGGCGCGGATGCGGTCACCGTTGATTTCGATGACTTTTACCACCATGTCTTCGCCAAGGCGAGCCACGTCTCCGGGCTGCTCCACACGGGCGGTATCTAGTTGGGATACGTGCACGAGGGCTTCCACGTTGGGGAGAATTTCCACGATGGCACCGATTTCAAGCACTTTACGTACTTTTGCGGTGTAATTTTTACCAAGCTCAGCACGTTGGTCGTAGTATTGTACCATTTCCTTGGCCATGGCCATGGCGTCGGCTGTGGGGGCAAATACGGAGATACGACCGCTGTCGTCGATATCGATGGAAGCGCCGGTGGCGGCGGTGATGGCTTTGATGTTTTTGCCACCAGGTCCAATGATAAGACGGATGATATCTGGGTTCACGAAGATTTCAGCATGCTGAGGAGCATAGCGGGAAAGTTCTTGGCGTGGTGCACCAATGGCTTTGGCCATTTCGCCAAGGATGTGCACGCGAGCTTCGCGAGCTTGTTCCATGGCTTTGCTCATGACTTCAGTGGTGATACCAGTGATTTTGATATCCATTTGTACGGCTGTAACGCCTTGATCTGTACCGGCAATTTTGAAATCCATATCGCCGAGGGCGTCTTCGTCACCGAGGATGTCGGTAAGCACGATGAACTCGCCTTCTTCGCGGATAAGACCCATGGCAACACCGGCCACAGGGGCTTTTACGGGTACGCCTGCGTCCATGAGGGACAAAGAACCGCCGCAAACGGCAGCCATGGAGGAAGAACCGTTGGATTCAAGGGTTTCGGATACTACGCGAATGGTGAAGGGGAAGGAGTTGCCTTCTGGTAAAATGTAGCGCAGGGCTTTTTCAGCCAAGGCACCGTGACCGATTTCGCGACGGGAAACACGCACAGGCTTCACTTCACCCACGGAGTAAGGAGCAAAGTTGTAGTGGAGTAAGAAACGGCTGGTCTTGTCGCCATTGAGTCCGTCTACGCGTTGCTCATCGGTGGAAGCACCAAGGGTGGCAACAACCATGGACTTGGTTTCACCGCGAGCAAAGAGAGCAGAGCCGTGGGCACGTGGTAAGAGGGAAGTTTGCACTTGGATGGGACGTACAGTTTTGGTGTCACGGCCGTCGATGCGTGTGCCTTCCTTGAGGATGCGCTTACGTACCACGTCTTTTTCTAAAGAACCGATGATTTCAGATACATTTTTAAGGGAAGGATGCTCAGCAAAAGCTTCGTCAGCTAGAAGGCCTTCCATGACGGCGGCTTTAACGGCGGAGCGAGCTTCTTTGCGGGCAGATTTTTCAGCCACTTGCATGGCAGCTTCGAGACCGTTGGCGGTGGCAAGAGCTGTAACTTTTTCCACAAGGGCTGGATCTTCTTCCACAGGGGTGAATTCGATTTTGGCCTTGCCAACCAGTTCAGCCAATTTGATTTGAGCATCGATGAGGGGCTGAATTTCTTTATGACCCCATTCCAAAGCTTCGATGATGATGTTTTCTGGCAAGAATTTGGCTTCACCTTCCACCATGGTGATGGCGTCGCGGCTGGCTGCAAAAACGATGTCTAAATCGCTTTGTGCTTGCTCTGCAAAGGAAGGATTAAGAACAAATTGCCCGTCCACGCGACCAATGCGACCACCGGCAACGGGGCCATCGAAAGGAAGGGGAGAGATGAGCACGGCAGCAGAAGCACCTGTGAGGGCTAAGATGTCGGATTCATTTTCTTGGTCAGCGGAAATAACGTTGGCAAGAATTTGCACGTCTTGCTTGAGGCCCTTGGGGAATAAGGGACGCAAAGGACGGTCAATGAGGCGAGAAACAAGGGTTTCTCTTTCAGAGGGGCGACCAATTTCACGACGGAAGAAGTTACCGGGGATGCGACCAGCGGCGTACATTTTTTCGGTATATTCTACGGTGAGGGGGAAAAAGCCCTTATCTTGCTCTAAGGTTTGGCAGCAAGCGGTTACGAGAACCACGGTGCCACCGCATTGAATCCATACGGCGCCATGGGCTTGGTTTGCCAGACGGCCAACTTCAAAAATGATTTCTTTACCGCCCACAAAGGCGCTAAGTCTGGTGGGTTTGAAAATGTCTTGCATTATGCTTTCCTTTCCACAAAAGCAAAGGGGATTCCGAGTATGACAACGGAAGCAATAGAAGACGTGAGCGGATGAGAGAAGGTCTTCGTCATGGGAGTACGTGGTCCAACGTTCTTCGCTGGCATTCTCGGCCCCCCCTTTCTACTGTGCGTTAAAATGTTTAGAAGGCAACGCTAGCCTTCATGTGATGCTTTGAGCTTTGCAAGAGTTCAAGGGATGAAAAAATCCACCCCTTGAACAGAACTCACAAAAATTACTTACGTAAGCCCAATTTTTCGATGAGCGCACGGTAACGTTGTACGTCTTTGTTGCGCAAGTACTTTAAGAGCTTGCGACGTTGGCTTACCATTTTAAGTAAGCCTGTACGGGAGTGAAAATCCTTCTTGTGTGCTTTGAAGTGACCGGTAAGGCCTTCAATGCGGGAAGTAAGAAGAGCGATTTGCACTTCTGGGGAGCCAGTGTCACCTTCGTGTTTGGCGTGTACATCAATAACAACTTTTTTTTGTTCAGCGTTCATAGCCACAGCAATTCTCCATAGAATTTAATGTTATGGATAAAACCCTTGTTCTATCCTGTAAGGTTACAGTCTTCCAATTTCCTTGGGGCTTGGCACGATGGCCTACCATAAACCGCGCAATACGGTCCACATGGGGGCCAAGGTGGCATTTTTGCCGCCTAAGGGCATGACTTTCATTTCTGCCAAGGCAAGGGGAGCGCCTTCTTCGCTGAGCAAGATGGCCTTTGTGGCCGCATCTTGTGCAGTGTCACCGTGTTGTCCTTGTGAGGAGGCTTGACGGTGGGGTAGGGGCATTCCATTTCTGAGCTTTTCCTCTTCAGCGGCTGTAAGATAAAGTACAGGCCAGTGAGGGAGGGCTTGCGTAATGGGGATGACCCACTGATGCAAACGTTCAGGCTCTGCCATGATGGTTTCCATGGTGTGTGCTTGGTCAATACCAAAGGGATGACTGTACTCCCGCGTGAGTTCTGTGAGCACGGCTCCGCAACCAAGGCGCATCCCCAAGCTGTGGGCCAGGGAGCGTATATAGGTGCCAGAACTGCATTCTACGCGAAAGCGAGCAAAGGGAAGGCGCACATCAAGCACTTCCATCTGCGAAATTTCTATCATTTTCTTTTTCACCGGTGTTTCTTTACCGGCGCGGGCAAGCTTGTATAAAGGCTGCCCTTCATGCTTGGCGGCGGAGTAGGGCGGAACCGTTTGTTCGCTTGTGCCAAGCCATGTGCCAAAGGCCTCTTGTAGAGCGTCTTCTGTAATGTGCTCCCAAGGGCTTTGAGCCACAATTTCCCCTTCGGCATCCCACGTATCGCTTTGTTGCCCAAGTTGTACAGTACCGCTATAGACTTTGTTGCCATCTGTCAAGAGATGACCGGAAATCTTCGTGGCATGACCCAGTAATACTAACAAAACACCTTCAGCCATGGGATCCAGCGTGCCGGCATGACCAATTTTCTTTTGTCCCATGCGTTTAAGCGTGCTTAAACAGCGTGCTGAGGTGGGACCTTTGGGCTTATGTAAGACTAAAACGCCATGAACTTGAGCTAGTTGCGGGCCCTCATATCTGGGAAGATGATAGGGGGCTTTGGGGGCAAGAATATTATTTTGTTCCACAGTGGTGATACCATAGCCTTAAAGAGCGTTGTCGTCTAGCCACTTTACCATGCCAGAAAGAATTTTTTCATGGCTACTGGCTAAAGTGTCTTTTAAAGTGGCACCGGCGGCATTGCGATGGCCGCCACCACCCACCACGCGAACCACAGCGCGCACGTCAATGGGGCCGCTGGAGCGCAAACTTACTTTACAGCGTTTTTCGCCATCTTCGCGTACAAGACCAGCCATGAGTACGCCCTTGGTGCGACGTAAATGCTCAGCGAAGCCTTCTAAATCGTCTTTGTGGGCACCGTGTTTTTGCAAAAGCTTTTGGGAAATGGATACAAGGGCCACGGTTCCTTCACGCTCAAGGATTAACTCTTGCATGAGTTCACCCCAAAGGTGCATGCGCTTAAGATGCCATGTTTTATCGAGGTGTTCGCGCACAAAGACCATGTCCAGCCCTTGTTGCATGAGGTGCGCGGCCAGTAAAAACGTATCTTCATTGGTATTACCAAAACTAAAATTGCCCGTATCGGAGCTCACGGCGGTATAAATACATGTGGCTATGTCACCTTTGAGGGGAATATCCAAGGCATACAAAACGGCGGCAACCATTTGTCCCGTGGCGGCCATGGTGGGATCTGCCCAATTATATACAGAGCCAAAGAGCGGATTGTCCAAATGATGGTCAATATTAATGGTGGGAAAACCAAGCACCATGTCTTCCACTTCGGCAAGGCGCGCACTATCGCCACAGTCGAGCACCACCATAACTTCAGGTTTTTTGGCATGTGAAGGAAATTGTGTATATAAAGGACCGGTGAAGGGCATCCATGCCAAGTAGTCTGGAATGGGTGAAGCATTACACAGGAGCACTTTTTTGCCAAGGCTTTGCAAACCATGAGCCAAGGCCAAGGTGGAACCTAGGGCGTCAGCATCGGGGCTGGCGTGGGCAACGATGCCAATGGTGGTGTACTGTTGTAACAGAGCGGCAATTTCTCGCGCTGGAGCGTAAATTTTTTGTGAAAAAAGCTGGTCAATATAAGGCATAATTGTGTGAACCCTCTAGGCACTGCTAGGCAGCATAAATTTCCAAATCGCTATAAATCATTTCTTCTGGGCAAACGGCTTCTATCATGGCAAGACATTTATCCATGCGGCTTTGCAGATGTTGCTCACAGTTGGAAACGGAGCAAATGGCAAGGCGTAAGCGTGATAAGGAGTCAGCGGTGCCGGCCTCAGCAATGGCCACATTAAAGGTATTGCGCACTTTTTGCTTAAGGCTATTGGCTACGCGTCTTTTACCCTTAAGCGAGTCGTTGCCGTGCAACATGAATTCCACCGTAAGTACAGCCACAAGCATGTTCATAGGAAACTCTCCTTCCCCTCACACCACCATCTTCTCCCAAAACGCGCTTTGATTGAAGAGCTTGAGGAGGATGGATGGACATAAAAATGTAAAAGCGGCAAAAATTTTCTTACGTGAAAAGTTTTTGCCGCCATGAAAGTTTTTTGGAAAGGGGGTCTGGGGGAAGAACCTTTTTTTCAAAAAAGGTTTTCCCCCAGAAAGTATATCTACAGTATTTTATAAAGTAGCGGCTTCTTCGATGATTTCGAAGGCTTCGATGATGTCGCCAACTTTAACGTCATTGTAGTTTTCAAGGCAGATACCACATTCGAGGCCCTTGGCCACTTCTTTGGCATCATCCTTAAAGCGTTTTAAGGATGTGGTCTTACCGGTGTAGATAACTACGCCGTTGCGTAAGAGGCGCACAGGGGCATTACGGGCCATTTTACCGTCGGATACGTAACAACCGGCGATGACGCCCACCTTGGGCACGCTGATGGCTTCACGTACTTCAGCTTGACCAAGATATTGCTCACGCTGTACGGGGGCCAACATACCTTGCATGGCGCTCTTAATGTCATCGGATAATTTGTAGATGATGTCGTAGTAACGAATATCCACATTTTCATGTTCGGCCACGTCTTTGATTTTTGCCGTGGGACGAATGTTAAAGCCGATGATGATGGCCTGAGAAGCAGAAGCCAGCAAGATGTCCGATTCAGAAATGGCACCGGCACCGCCGTGTACCACATTGATACGCACTTTCTCGGTGCTAAGCTTATGCAGATTTTCTGTGATGGCTTCCAAAGAGCCCTGTACGTCGGCCTTAAGCACAAGGTTTAAGGTGAGTGCTTCTTGGTCAGAAGCGCGACGTGAGAGGAAGGTCTCAAGGGTTACCTTGGATTCTTTAGCCAGTGCACGTTCGCGTTGCTTCATGGCGCGGGATTCGGCAATGCGGCGAGCTAATTTTTCATCAGCCACGCAAACAAATTCTTCACCGCTCATGGCTACGCCGTCAAAGCCTTGTACTTCCACAGGCATGGAGGGGCCGGCTTCTTTAACCTTTTTACCTTGGTCGTTGAACAGGGCACGTACACGACCGGAGAACACACCACACACAAAGGTGTCGCCTTGGCGCAAAGTACCTTCTTGAATGAGGACAGTTGCCACAGGGCCACGGCCTTTATCAAGCTTTGCTTCCACGATGCGAGCACGGGCAGGCTTATCGGGATTGGCTTTGAGTTCTAATATTTCAGCTTGAAGGGCTACCAACTCGAGCAATTCGTCAAGACCTTGGCGGCTCTTGGCAGAAACCATGGCTGTGACAGTGTCACCGCCCCAAGATTCTGCTTGTAAGCCAAGTTCGGCCAATTCACGTAAAACACGGTCAGGATCGGCGCCTTCTTTATCCATTTTGTTCACGGCAACCATGATGGGTACGCCGGCAGCTTTGGAGTGGTTGATGGCTTCACGGGTTTGTTCCATGACGCCGTCGTCGGCGGCTACCACAAGGATAACAATGTCAGTTACCTGAGCACCACGAGCACGCATTTCCGTAAAGGCTTCGTGACCGGGGGTATCAAGGAATACAATGTCACCGCGCTTGGTGCTCACTTGGTAGGCACCAATATGCTGGGTAATACCGCCAGCTTCGCCACTGGTAACGTTGGATTCGCGGATGGCGTCCAAAAGGGATGTTTTACCATGGTCAACGTGACCCATGATGGTCACCACAGGAGGACGTGGCATTAAGCTTTCTGGCTTATCGCTTTCGGTGGGGATGAGGTAATCGTCCTCAGAGAAGCCCACTTTTTCCACTTCGTAATCAAATTCAGCGGCCACAAGAGCGGCGGTGTCAAGGTCTAGGGATTGGTTAATGGTAGCCATGATCCCAAGGCCAAAGAGCACTTTAATGATTTCGTTGGACTTTAAGCCCATTTGGTGTGCCATATCGGCCACACGAATGGCTTCTGTCACGCGGATTTTACGCTTGGCGGCCTTAAGTGGCTGGGTTGTGGAAGATACGTGACGCATATCCTTACCCTTACGACGTGACTTATGGCGGCTACCCATGCGCTTTGCGTTTTCATCATCTTGACCAAAGCGGCTGAAATCGCCATTGCCACCTGCGGGGAAGTCCACCGTGCGGCGGCCCTTATTACGCTTTTTCTTGCTTTGTTCGTTGCCAGCTGCTGGAGCACCAAAACTCATGCCGCCGTCAGGACGTGGACCACCTGGATGAGCGCCAGCAGGACGGGGAGGACGTGGTGTGCGCGGAGCGTCTTTATCACCGCCAGGAGCTCCTTGGCCCGGACGAGGACGGAAGTTGCCTCTATCGCCTTGACCGCCGCCAGGACGAGCGTTTCTATCACCATGGCCGGCGTGACCGCCAGGACGATGATGATGAGGACGAGCGCCTTGTTCTTGACGAGCGCTAGCTTCTGCTTTGCGCTTTTCTTCGGCTTCGGGGGAGGGGCGAGAAATAATGCGTACAGGGGTGTGTACTTGTTCTGGCTCAGGACGCTTTTTAGGAGCGCGATCTTTCTTCTTTCTATCGCCAGCGGCGTCGTTATTTCTTTCTTGCGCTGTTTTCTCTTGAGCCTTGGGGGCGGCTTTAGGAGCTTCAGAAGGAGTTGCGGGGGCTGCTTCAGTGACTGTGCTAGGTGTTTGCGCGGGCGCTGCATTTTCTTCAGAAGCCTTAGGGGCGGGCTCTTTAGGTGCGGTAGGCGCAACACATTCTGCTTGCACCGGTGCGGGCTTTTCAGCGGGAGCAGAGGGGGCAGCGGCTTGTTCTTGAGCTGGAGCACTAACGATGCGAGCTTCTTTAGGTTCAACAACCTTGGCAGGGCTTACAATTTTAGCAGTAGCTTCGGCCTTGGGGGCTTTGGCCACAGGAACTTCTTTTTCTGTCACTTGGGGGGCTGCTTCAGTGCTGTCTGCTGTACTTGCTGGGGAAGCTTTGGGCTCCTTGGCAGGTTTAGCAGTGCTTTTAGCTTCGGGGGCAGTTTCGGCCTCATTGCTTTTGCGACGACGCACAATTACAGAGCTCTTTTTTTGCTCGCTAAAGTGACCACGAACGCGCTCAACTTGATCCATGGCAATGGGGCTTGATGCGTTTTTAGTTTCAATACCAAGTGTTTGCAACTTCTGCTGCAATTCTTTTGGCAAAATATTCAGCTCGGTGGCTAAGTCTTTTACTGTCATTTTATCCTTTGTCACTTTTTACCCCTTTGCGCCTTTTCATTCCCGTTTTGTAGTGAAAAAACTTTTCCTTACAGGTTTCGTTTTTGCACACATAGTACCCCCGTCCGGGTAGTATGGCGCCTGTATCTAATAACCATGTGTTTTCAGTGGAGATGACATGGCGCATCAATTCCACCTTGGCAAACCTTTGCCTGCATACGACACACATGCGTATGGGCTGTCGCGGCATTTATTCTGCCGCCTCTTCTGCCTCAGTTGTGGATTCTGCTTCTGTATCGCTTTCTTTAGCTGGTGCTAAGAAGGCAATGGCTGAGCGTAAATCCCCAATGCGAGAAGCGCTTAAGGACAGCTTTTCAGTTAATTCTTCATCGCTGGCGTTTCGTAAAGCTTCGATGTTAGAGAATCCGGCGGCCACAAGGGCGTCCATGGAAACTTCTGCCACAGAAGCAAGTTGCTCAAGGCCATGCCCAATGGCATTGGCTTCGTTGTAACGAGTTTCGGTGAAAATATCGATCTTCCAGCCGAGTAATTTGGCGGCTAGTTTTACGTTTTGACCTTTACGGCCAATGGCGTTGGTTAATTGGTCATCGGGAACGATAACTTCTAATAAGTTACTTTCATCGTCCACCACAATGCGGGAAACCAAAGCCGGTGCCAAGGCATTACGTGCATAGGTGGCAATGTCGGCGCTCCAGATAACAATATCAATGCGCTCACCACGCAATTCTTGCACAATATTTTGAATACGTGACCCACGCACGCCTACGCAAGCGCCCACGGCGTCCACATCACGCTCACGAGAGAGCACAGCCACTTTGGCGCGGGAACCGGGATCACGAGAAACACCCATGATTTGCACGGTGTTATCGTCCACTTCTGGTACTTCGCGGCGGAAGAGAGCAGACATATAATCACGATGCGCACGGGAAATGATAACTTGTGGACCACGACCTTCACGGCGCACATCACTGATAATGGCTTGCACGCGGTCACCACGTTTGAAATGCTCGCGAGGAATTTGTTCATCGCGGGGCAACATGGCTTCAGTACGACCAAGGTTGATGATCCAGCCACCCTTATCGCGACGCTGCACTATGCCGGAAACGATTTCGCCAAGGCGAGAGATGTATTCATCATAGATGATACCTTGCTCGGCATCGCGCATGCGCTGAATGATAACTTGTTTGGCAGACTGGGCGGCAATGCGGCCAAGGTCTTGCATTTTAATGCGAAAGCCTACTTCGTCATCCAATTGCACGGAAGGATCGTGTTCGCGGGCTTCTTCCAATTCAATTTCAGAATCTTCATTGGCAAGGTCGCCATCGGCCACCACGATTTTAAATTGGTAAACTTCTATATCGCCGGTTTCGTCATTGTAGCTTACTTCAATGATAGCATCTTCACCAAAGCGGCGAATCATGGATGCTTTAACTGCATCTTGCAGGGTTTCAATCAGCATGTCGCGCTCAAGGCCTTTGTCTTTGCTGATTTGATCTATGGCTTTTTTAAGTTCAATAGGATTCATGATGCCTCCGATGTATTCCCCAAAATAGGGTCAATCTACAATGACTATTTTTCGTTTTTACGTTTTTTGCCTGGTTTTTCCGGCATGACAAAAATATGTTCGCGCACAGCTTTACGTACAAGATCCCAAGCAAGTGTTAAATGAATTTCCTCTTGCCCGTGAGTGTAGCTTATATCAAAGCTTTCTTTTTCAAGGTCCACAGCGCGTAAAATCCCTTTGATTTTTTTGCGTCCGTGCAGAGCATCAGGCGCATTTTGTAAAAAATCGTTGAGGGTAATTTCCAAATTATCGCCCACAAAGCCGCGCAATTGCTCCAAGTGGAAAAACATGCGCGAAAAGCCTGGAGTGGAAACTTCCAATATATAGGCAGAAGAAAAAATATCTTCCACTTCCATGGTAAGGCCCATGATGCGCGAAATTTCTGCACATTGATCAATGGTGGCAGAAATGCTTTTCATGTCTTGTGCGTTGTCGGCAGTGTTGCCCGCAGCTTCTTGAGCTGCGTAAGGGGTATCAACATACACACGCACCAAAGGACGTGCTCCTTGAAGCAAGTCTATACCCCATATCTCAAGGCCTTTGGAGCTCACGATGGGTTGTGCAATATTGTGTAATATTTCTAGTAGTTCTGGTTTTGCCATATTCTCTCAAGCATAAAAAAAAGGGGGCCTGTTAAGGCCACCCCGTTGTGAACATATTGTTCTGCATCAGGATGGAGAAAGCAGCGTGAGGCGAAAATAAGATGCGGTAGGAAAGCCACTTTCTCGTAAAGCTAGCGGAATGTACACTTCGAAAAAAAAAGTGTCAAGTCTTTTATGTGCATGTAAGGTGGAGACGTCATATTTTTGTGCTAAGTTTAGGGCAAAAAGGACAGTCAACGCTCCTTGGTTTCACAGTATTTTTACACGGTGTTTTGTTCACACAGCCAATGATACAGCATCTTACGTAGCTCTTTAGGATTAATGGGTTTTGTGAGATGATCATTCATGCCGGCATTAAGACTTTGCTCTTTATGTATTTGCATGGCATGGGCTGTCATGGCAATGATGGGTATATCTTTTTTAGAAAAGCCCGGTAAAGCGCGAATGTGTGTGGTGGCGGCAAGGCCATCCATGATGGGCATTTGTATATCCATTAAAATGGCGTCAAAGCTTTGTGTTTTACAAAGGTCCACTGCCTCTTGGCCATTTTGGGCCAAGGTTACCTGCAGGTGTAAGTCATCCAAAAGAGCCATGGCTATTTCTTGATTTATTTCATTATCTTCTGCCAATAATATGGAATGACCAGCGAGTTTCTCATAGTTGGAAAGGTCTTCCGTCTGTATGTTTTGCGCATGCTCTGAAAGGGGCACTTGTAAAGTATTCATAATGGTTGCCCATAGCTGTGTGGGAAGTACGGGCTTGGGTATGAAACTTACGAAAAATTCCTTCCATGAATCTGTTAGAATTTCAGTTCCATAAGCCGAAGTGAGCAAAAGAGTGGGTGGGTGTTGCAAAGCTTCAGCATGGATTTTTTGCCCTGCTTCACAACCTGTCATATCCGGCATTTTCCAGTCTATGACGGCAATGGTGTAGGGGCTGTTTTCTTTTTCCGCTTGGTGCAAAAGTGTGCATCCATCTTGTATGTTTTGCACTGTATCCACATGGAAACCGCATTGCTCAAGCATTTCCATAAGTACAAAGCCTGACATGGGCATATCATCAATGATAAGAATTTTTTCTTTTTCCGCTATGTCCGTGTCGATCCATAAGTTTTCTTGATGGGCCAGCATGTTCACATGGAAGGAAAATGTGGTGCCCACGTGCTCTTGGCTGTGTACGGATATTTCGCCGCCCATGTGCTCCACAATATTTTTACTGATGGTAAGGCCAAGGCCTGTACCGCCAAAACGGCGTGTGATATTATATTCAGCTTGCTCAAAGGGGCGGAAAATGGCGGCAAGGCGATCTTTGCTCATGCCAATGCCAGTGTCCGTGACTTCTATGCCCAAGGTATAAATATTCCCTTTTTGCGCTTTTTTATAAATATGGAGTAATATGTAGCCTTCTTTGGTAAACTTAATGGCATTACTAAAGAGGTTGGTGAATACCTGTCCAAGACGCATGCCGTCGCCCATGAAATGTGTGGGTAGGGTAGGATCTATATTGAAAAGAATTTCTATGGGTTTGCCGCCCGCAAGGCTGCATGCCATGGTGGAAAGATTTTCTAAAAGGTCAGAAAGTTTGAATGGCGTATTTTCTAGTTCAAGCTTTCCTGCTTCAATTTTAGAGATGTCCAGTACATCATTGATAATATGTAAAAGGCTATCGCCGGCCTTATGAATATTTTCCAAATAGTGGCGAATGGTTTTGTCTTGTGTATGTTGTAAACACAGATGACTCATGCCCATGATGGCATTCATGGGGGTGCGTATTTCATGGCTAATGTTGGCAAAGAAAAGGTTTTTGCTGTGGCGAGCATCTTCTGCTTCTTGCAGAGCCGCTTGCAATTCTTCTTGGCGCTCTGCGAGTTTTTTGATGATTTGTTTCTCAACGCTTAAGTCGCGAATATAGCTAATGAAGGCATCCTTCCCACCCACGTGGGTGCGAATCATGGTTATTTCGCAAGGTTTCTCTTCGCCTTGTGCATTACAATGCAGCCACTCAATGCTGTTGGAACCGTGTTTAAAGGCATGGAGCATGGCTTCACGTGCCAATTTTCCGCTCAGCTCCCCATTGGGCTGTCTTTCCGGAGAAAATTTATGAAAAGAATTTGTTATGATGTCTTTATTGTCCACACCATAAAATTCTAAAAGCTTGGGGTTGCAATCTTCCAAGGTGAGGTTGTAATCGTTGTCATTGCTTTTTTCTAAATTTTCTCCAGTGTTACCGTGTCCATTGTGGAAAAAAGTAAGTCGCCAAATACCCACGGCGATGGGGCTGGCCGTGAACATGGTTTCTATGTTCACCGAAGACTGGCGCAAGGCACTATCCATGCGCTGTATATTGGAAAGTAAAGTGAGTGAACCGCCAAGGGCCACATGGGTCTCATTTTTTGCCGCACAGCTTTGAGCCAATACGTGCACAGGAATAATGCCAAGATCTGGATGGTCCCAAGAGTATTCGATTTCGTATTGCACAGAAGGGTTAGCCAGTGCCATGGCTATTGCTTTCACAATGAAGGGATGTTCTTGCTCCACAACACGGCTGAACCAATGGCAATA
The DNA here is from genome assembly GCA_964370015.1 of uncultured Desulfovibrionaceae bacterium. GTDB lineage: Bacteria > Desulfobacterota > Desulfovibrionia > Desulfovibrionales > Desulfovibrionaceae > CAYJAD01. The sequence continues at coordinate 13,298 of CAYJHD010000053.1, forward strand.
CGCCTCCTGGGGGGTGAGTTCTTTCTTAATGGCAAAATGAACTCTGAGATTTTCATCCATAAAGAGTTCCGCGTTCTGCGTTTCTTTATGGATAAGAATATACCAATGCCCCACGCGAGAATCGGCTAACATTTTTTGCACGTCAACCACAGAGTTTTGACTAAACGTTTGGGGGGATGGTGTCTTTGTTTCTAACATGGAAATGCCTCATGGCTAAGCTGGCGGTGAGAAAATAAGCTTGAAAAATATAAGCATGATAACCAAAAAACGTAACTGAATCTATGCCAGATTATTTTGTAAGTAAAGCTCTATTTTTAAATAATATGATGTGTCTACTTAATTAAATGTAAAACCACAAAAAAAGCCACCTACCGTAAGGCAGGTGGCTAAAGAGTCAGCTAATTAGGTATTATTGACCGCGACGACGCTTAGCCCAACCTAAACCAGCAAGACCAAGACC
>CAYJHD010000054.1:0-13406 GCA_964370015.1 uncultured Desulfovibrionaceae bacterium
AAGTGAAAGGCCGCGACCTTGTGACCGGTATTCCGCAAAATATTATTATTACTTCCGAAGAAGTACGCAAAGCCATTGCTGAACAAGTGGAAGGCATTGTGCAAGCTGTGCGCATGGCCCTTGAGCAAACACCGCCGGAATTGGCGGCTGATATTGTGGATAGAGGCATTGTGCTCACAGGCGGCGGTGCGCTTCTGCGTGGTCTTGATCAATTACTGCGCGAAGAAACCTCCTTGCCCATCACCGTGGTGGAAGATCCCCTTTCCACAGTGGTCATGGGAACAGGTAAGGCTTTGGATAGTATTGATATTCTTAAGGAAGTCTGTATTGATTAAAGCTTTGTATAAAGGCTCAAAAATACAAAGATTTTTTTAAAGCTCCATGGCAATGGTATTTCTTTTCTAAAGCATTGCTGTATGAGAGCTTTTGGGAAAGGCCTAACCATGGGCCAGTAGACTTTGTCAACACTTTGAAAATGCCGTCACAGGCATTTTCTTATTTTAGCCGAGGAAAAAGGATTCCCTTAACGTGACATCAAGACGTTATATAGTGCTTTCCATCATCATGCTCTTTCTATTTTTGGGCATGCACACGTGGAACCAGCGTACAGGTGTTTTAGATACTGTGGCTACGCACGTGGGCTTGGAACTGGTGGGAAGCATTTTAAAGCCCATGGTGGCTGTCAATGCCACTGTGTCTGACCTATGGGAAAATTATGTGGAGCTGGTGGACGTTCGGGAAGAAAATGAACGTCTAAAGGCTGACTTGCTTTCCATTCAATCACAACTGGTGGCCGCCGATGAAGATAGAGCCGAGGTGCGTCGCTTGCGTGCTTTGCTCTCCTTGCCGGTGGATAGAAGCTGGCGCCCTGTGGGTGCGCGTATTTTGGCCGGTCGCTTGGGCCCCAATTCCACCTTGGAAACGGTTATTTTAAGCCGCGGTTATATCACCGGAGGTTCTCCCGGTACGCCCATCATGACAAATTTGGGGCTGGTGGGGCGCGTGCTGCGTGCTTCTGCCCATACCTCCACCGCATTGCTGCTCACGGATCCCGGCTCGCGCATTGCGGTTTTGAGCCAAAAAACGCGTACTGCCGGCATATTGACGGGACGCGGCGGACGTGAGCCCTTGGAAATGCGCTTTGTGGGGCACAATGCCCCCATTGAGGAAGGTGAACTTCTGGTAACTTCTGGCCTTGATGGTGTGTATCCCAAGGGGCTTTCCGTGGCGCGCATTAGCAAAGTGGCCATGTATAGCTATTCTCCCTTTAAAACAGTGCTGGCGGAGCCTTTGGTGGATGCCGGACACTTGGAAGAAGTGCTCTTACTGGAACCCACAGGTCTTGAGCCTTTGCCGGAAATACCCACGTCGGACTTCATGGGGCCGCCCACCTTTGAACAAATGCAAATTTTGGAAGAGCAGGCCGCTGAAGAATTACAAGAGGTAAATCCTGCTGAGTCTGCAGTGCCTGGTGACTTGTCTGGAAAATCGCCTGGGGAATCGTCTATTGACTTGGCTGGGGAATTGGCCGCCAAGTCGCCCATGGGCGCCATGCACAGGAGCCATGCATGAATGTACGCGCCGGCATATGGTGGAGCTTTTTCATCCCCATGGCCATCATGTTGCAAGCCGCCGTGCCCGCCTTGGACGCTTTGCTCATAGGTCTCATCTTAATTTTACAAGAACGACGCTATAAGTCGCTTTTTTGGCTTTTGCCTTTGCTTATTTTACTTCAAGAGGGCATAGGTTCGCGCCCCTTTGGAGGTATGGTTCTCTGGTATTTCATGATTATCATACTTTTTGCTGTGGGACGCTGGCTCTTTGAGGTGCAAAACATTCTTTTTGTATTGCTCATCAGTGTGTGCCTTGGTTTATTGCATTTTGCCTTGGTATACTTGATGGCACCTTTGCAAGACTTACCTGTGAATGTGCATACTTTATTGCAAGAAAGTATTATACAAACGCTTTTTGTACCTTGGGCATGGTGGATTGCCGCCTTTACACGTAAATGGACGCACGGTCATGGCGATATCTCCTAATTTATCTCCCAAAAAAGAAAGCAAGCTGCGTAGCTGGCTACAAATCCCCGTGGAAACGGAGGAGTATCAACCACCGCGCTCGGGCATGTTTTTATTGCAAGGCCTTGTGGGCTTATTTTTCTTAGTCTTTGTGGTGCGTTTTTGGTACTTACAAGTGCATAAGGGCGAAGCCTATGCGGAGCGTGCGCAACTTAATCGCATGCGCGAAGAGCGCATTCTTGCGCCGCGTGGTCTCATAGTGGACAAATACGATGTGGTGCTGGCTGATAATAACTTGGCTTATGGCTTAAATATCATTCGCGAAGATGTGGTGGACCTACCGGCAACGCTGGCGCAAATCAGTGCTTGGACAGGCATGGACCACAAAACCCTCGCGGAAAAATACCGCAAGGATAAACGCAAGGCTCAGTCCTTTGAGTCCATGCCTTTGGTGTCTGATTTAGATTTGACGCAAGTGGCGCAAATTGAGGCGCAACTTATCCACTGGCCCGGCTTAGAGATAGTGTCCCAGGCCAAGCGCACCTATCCTTTGGGGGAAATTTACGCACATATTTTGGGCTATGTTTCCGAAGCCAATGAAAAAGAAATGAGCAAAAATGCTGAATTAAGCATGGGCGATTTGGTGGGTAAGCAAGGTCTTGAGTTGGTGTTGGAAGACTCATTACGCGGCAGAAAGGGCCTTTATCAGCGTGAAGTGGACGTGGTGGGTCGCTCTTTAAGTAAAAATCTTGTGACGGAACCGCGTGGCGGTGAAAAAATTCGTCTCGCCATAGATACTAAAATACAACAAGCGGCGTGGATGGCCTTGGAAGGGCATACGGGCTCTGTGGTGGTGATGGATCCTGATACGGGTAAATTGCTGGCATTGGTGACGGCTCCGGCCTACGATAATAATTTATTCACGGCGGGTATTTCCCATAAAGATTGGAATGCTCTACGCGAAAATACGCGCTATCCTTTGCAGAACCGCGTCATTCAATCGGTGTACCCTCCCGCCTCGGTGTGGAAATTGGTCATGACAGGGCTTTTTTTAGAGCAAGGTGTTGATCCCAAGGAGAAGGAATTTTGCTCTGGTTCCGTGAAGCTCGGCAACCGTGTGTTTCGTTGTTGGCACCCCGGTCATGGTTCGGTGGATATGACACGAGCCTTAACGGAATCTTGCGATATTTATTATTATCTCAAGGGTGAGCGCATGGGTATTGATAATATTGAGCGTTATGCCAAGGCCAGCGGTTTTGGGAAGCCCACGGGCATCATTTTACCTCACGAAAAAGGAGGCCTTGTGCCTTCGCGTGCATGGAAGCAAGAGCGCATTGGCGAGCCCTGGGTGCGCGGCGACACCTATAATATTTCCATAGGTCAAGGTTTTGGCCTGGTGACGCCTTTGCAGGTGGCCACCTATGTGTCGTCATTGCTGAACGGTGGGCAACTTTTGCAACCTCAAGTGGTGGATGTGGAGGACCCCGTGGTTATGGGGCAAATTCCTGCCACGGCCAAGCATCGCGATTTTATCCTCAATGCCATGCGTAAAACTGCTGATAAAGGCACCGCTAAAATCATAGGCCGCAAAGACGCCGACATGGGTGGAAAAACCGGTACGGCTCAGGTGGTAAAATTAAAGATGGACGGTAAACGTCGCATCAAAAACGAAGATATAGAATATTTACAAAGGGACCATGCTTGGATTGCCACCTTTGGAGCCAAGGATGATCAACGCTATGTGGTGGTGATTATGCTTGAACATGGCGGTGGCGGTTCTTCGGCGGCGGGGCCTGTGGCAAAAAAAATGTATGACGCCCTTTTGGGAGAAGAAGTGGAAGAAGAAAAAGCCCCCAACGCAGGTCAAGGTGCTTTGGTAGGAGAAGATCATGGCGCTTTTTGATAGACGTCTTTTCACCTATATCAATTGGGAATTGCTGGCATGTTTTCTGGCCATTTTTGTGGTGGGTGTGGGCAATTTATACTCTGCTTCGGGCATGCGCCTAGAAGAGGGCATTGCCGTATCTTCCTTTTATCAGCGTCAGCTCATATGGGGTAGCATGGGCTTCATGGTGATGATATGTGCCATGGTGTTTGACTATCGCAAATTGCACAATTTAGCATGGCCACTTTTTGCCATGGTACTTATTCTTTTGGCCTTGGTGCCCATCATAGGTAAAACGGTGTATGGGGCGCAACGCTGGCTTTCTTTGGGGTTCATGAATTTGCAGCCCAGCGAATTGGCCAAATTGGCTGTGCTCATTCTGGGGGCGCATGTCATTAGTCGCAATACCGAAAGCCTTGGCTGGATAAAATTTTTCCAAGCTTTGTTGGTGGCGGCGGTTCCATGTGCTTTTATTATTACCCAGCCCGACCTTGGCACCAGCATAAATGTGTTCTTGGTGCTGGGGGGCATGGTACTTTTTCACGGTATTAAGGGGCGTGTGTTTAAGGTGTGTGCAACCTTGCTTCCCTTCATTGTGGCCTTCATGTGGTTTGTGGGCATGAAGGACTATCAAAGACAGCGCGTGCTTACATTTTTAAATCCCGATGCGGATCCTCACGGTGCAGGCTATCATATTATGCAATCGCAAATAGCCATTGGGTCTGGGCAAATCTGGGGTAAGGGCTTTTTTGAAGGAACACAAAGTCAATTACGCTTTGTTCCCGAGCGCCATTCGGACTTTGTTATCGCCGTATTTGCCGAAGAATGGGGATTTGTGGGCTGTGTGGCGCTTATTTTCTTGTATTGTTTGTTTTTATTGTCTATATATTCCACAGTAGTCAAGGCAAAAGATCGTTTTGGAAGCCTTCTTTGTGTGGGTGTGTTCTTTTACTTTTTCTGGCAAGTGGTTATTAATATGGGTATGGTTATTGGCCTTATGCCGGTGGTGGGTATTCCTTTGCCCTTCATGTCATACGGTGGCTCATCCATGCTGGTTAACTGTCTTTTGATTGGCCTTGTACTCAATGTGTCCATGCGCCGATTTATGTTTAAAAGTTAATTGTATATAACCTTGAAAAAAAGGATGGTTGTGGTGAGTAAAGACGAAATTAATGCTTTTTTAGGCGCAGGAACGGTATATGAAGGTAAACTTTCCTTTAAGGGCTCTGTGCGCATTGATGGCACGTATACGGGCCAGATTACCAGTGAAGGCTCTCTTATTGTGGGTAAGGATGCACTTATCACCGGTGAGGTGCGCGTGGGCGAATTGTTGCTTTCGGGTAAGCTCATGGGTGATGTGCACGCTGCACGCGCGGTGACCATTTATAAAGGTGGTCTCATTGAGGGAACCTTACATACGCCCACCCTTGTTACCGAAGAAGGTGGTCGCATTCAGGGCCATGTGAATATGCAAACGGAAGCGGCCCCTGCGAAAAAGTAGGGTATATGCTCTTCTTGTATAAAAACAAAGGCTGGTGCCATGAGCGCCAGCCTTTGTTTTTATCTAGGATTTTACCATCCCTTAATCAAATTTGGTACCGCCATGGGGCAAGAATTTGATGGTATCTCTATTGTTGCGTTCGGCTTCCACAGTGACGGGCACATCGTTGTAATAAAGCACGCCCGGCATGATATTATTGTCCTTGGCCACTTGTCCGTAATGGGCCAGAGCCGGAATGTTGTCCACCAAAACGGGGGTAACTTGCCAAATCAAAAACCACATGCCAAAGCAAATGGCTGCCAATTGTGCTAATCCGCGGGAAAGAGATTTTTCTTGCATGGAGATAACCGTAGTGTTGAGGGCCAGATAAAAATTGGAGCCAGATATGTGTGAGGGGAAGAAGCTTTGTGGCTTTCTTCCCCTCTTGATTTATATTTCTATATTAGATTCTCGCGGTGATTTCGGGGAATACAATGTAGAACATAAGGTATGCCATGGCTAGGGTTAAAGCTAAGTTGAAGCTTTGACCGCAGATGTAAAGGATAACCGGCTTGCCGCCCTTGAAGTAGTGGGCGAGCTCGCGGAAGTTGGTACCAAGGCCGATGGCGGCAAAGGACAGGTTAAAGCACCAGCCGCGCAAAGGAGAGGTTAAGCTCTTGATGGTACCTGCGGTGAGGAGGCCTTGGCTCATGTCAGAACCAAGTTCACCGGAGATGATGGAACAGATGATGGATGCGGCAAGGAAGCCCAAAACGAATTTGGGGAAACGGTGCCAGATTTCCATGAGGCCCACTTGGGCGCCTTCTTGGCGTTCCACTTTGGTTACCCAGTATACAGCCACACCAAAGGCTGTCACACCGATGAGCACGTTTTGAATCATTTTAATGGTGGCGGCCACGTACATGGCTTTTTCACCAAGGAATGCACCTGCAGCGGCCACGGCGCCTGTGGCGTCGATGGTACCACCAATCCAAGCACCACCAAGTACGGCGGGCAAGTTCAAGGCACCGATGACGGCAGGCATAACCACCATCATGATGGCGGTGAAGAGTAAGGAGATACCCACAGCAAGGGTAAGTTCTTCTTTCTTAGCGCGACACGCTGCAGCTGTGGCGATGGCGGCAGAAGTACCACACACGGACATGTCTGCAGAAATGGTCATGTTCAAAGTCTTGGAAGGCATCTTTAAGACTTTTTGACCAAAAATATAGGTGGTGATAAGTACCACAGGTGTTACTACCCAAGCTACGAAGAGACCGGGAACACCAATGGCGATGATTTTATCCATGAGGATTTCTGCGCCAAGGAGCACGAGACCTGTTTTGATGTAGTATTCCACTTGCAAAGCAGGTTTCACCCAGTTGGGCGTGCCCACGGTGTTGGCTATGATCATACCAAGGATAATGGCCCAAGCTTCTGTGCCAATGCCCCAGTAGCGCATATTCATTTGGCCACCCATCATGAGGGCAAAGATGGTGAAGGCAAATAAGCCAATGAAGCCTATGATAAACTTAGGCACGTTTTGACCCATGGCGGCAATACCAATGCTAAAGATAAGAGCCAAAGATATCATCATTACAGGTAATGTAGGTAAGATATTAAAGGGCTTTACCTTAGCTTTGGAAGCTGCAGAAGCAGAGGTGCGCTCTGCGCCGCGCCAATCGGTGATTTTTGCGTCGGCCACAGCGTTAAGATCTGCATTTTTAAATTGTGCCAAAGATGCTGCTTTTTCTGCCAAAAGGGCCATAGCTTTGGCTTCAGCGGCCATGGCTTTGGCTTTGGCGGCCTTGGGGGCAGCAGCTTCATTGATGGCGTCGGCTTGCTCTTGGCTGAGCATGAAGGCGGCCATGGGGTTGTTGGACCAACGCGCAGGGCTCTTCATGTAATCTTTAATGGCCGCGCCAAAGGCTGTGGGGGCAAATTTTACTTTTTTGCTATTTTGAGCTTCGTACCATGCCACGGTTTTAAAGGGGGCACGGGCTGCTTCTTGGGCCATGATGGCTTCAGCCGCAGCAATTTTTTCCAAGGCCATTTTTTTGTTTTCGGCTGGGAAAGAAAACACATACAGGTATAAGCCTAAAGATATGAAAATAAGACCAAGCCATATGGCCCAATAATCTTCTTTTTTCCATAAATCCGACAAAGATGATTGCGCCTTGTCGATGACAACGTCTGAATTTTGTTGAGCCATACTTCCTCCATTTTGTGAATCATAAACCTGAGACTTGTGGAACAGTTTTAACAAGCCTCACTTCCTGTCATTTATGCACGCCTCTGACTTTTTTAGCAAGTGTTTTTTGGCACAAAAAGGCCGGCATAACCCACTGTTCTTTGTTTATCGCCTCCTTTTTCATAAGAAGTCGTGTGGGTTACGAGCTTGCACTTTTTTGCACCAAGATGCTTGCACGCATATATGGCCATGATGGCGGGAAAAACGCCGCACATGGAAATATTATGTGTTTTTACGGTTTGATATAATTCTAACGGATCAAGTTTTTCCATGGCTTCCAAAGCCATGAGATCAAGTTTGGTGGTTTGCTCATGATTGGAAAAATGATGCATGTCTGAAGACAGCACGAGGGCCACATCTTGCCCCTCATTGTGCATATCATGCATGAGCCCTGCCAGCATGAGCCCTGCACGCTGAAGCGTTTCAAAATTGCCGTTGCCCACGCAAATGGGAACCATGCGAAAATGAGGCACATGCTCTTGCAAAAAGGGCATGAGTACTTCGAGGGAGTGCTCTTGTGCATGGGCGGCGGTGTCTGCCTCAAACCCTGCGCCGCAATCAAGAATCCTTTGGGCCACATCTTCGGCAATGGCCATGGGGCCAAGGGGGCTTTGCCAATGGCCTTTATGCCATACGGCAAGGCCAGAGCGCGCTGTGCCTTGTCTTGTGTGGTTGGGGCCCAGCACCACAAGGGTTTGCGGTAAGCACACATGGGCTAGCGTTTGCGCCATGACATGCCCGCAATAGAAGTGGCCTGCATGGGGCAGCATCACCATATGAACATCTTGAGGAGTCTCGGTGAGCTGAGCTTGCGCATGCTGTAAGGAATGCTGCACGTAGGCGCGTAATTTTTCTGTATCGTCTTGATAAAAAGAACCAGCCACATGGGCTGTGCGTACGTGCATTTCAACCTCATTCTGTTAACTGTTCTGTAAAACAAATAGAGAGCCATCAGTACAATACGAAAAAAAGAGTACTTTTTCAACGATTAATTGTGATTTTTTTACATCTTACGTCGTATGTGTGCGTAATAAATAAAGCCCTCAAAATCTTTTCATAGAGATTTTGAGGGCCATAGAAAAATATTTTTTGTAAAATATATTTATCTGCCTGGGTTCACAGACATTTCCTTGGGAGCCTTAACGGTGATATCGCGAGTGAGCACGCTTTGTCCCTTGGCAGGCACTGTAATATTCCAGACGAAGGTTTCATCTGGTCCCTTGGTGGCCGCAGGTTTGTCTTGATAGCTCACAGACATGTCCTTGTGGCTGAGCTGGGTTTGTGGCTCTTCTATGCGCACCACAAGCTCTTGAGGACGTTTGTTGATGATGGTGTAGGTCCAGCCGTAGTTCCAGATTTTTTCTTTACTGATGAGCCCTTCCACATCGCTTTTGCGAATGTCTTTTTTGATGTCGATGCTCACCAAAGGATCCACCCCAAAGTAGAAAGACATCACATCTTTCTTGGTTTCAAAGACGCCTTGACCCACAGGTACACCGTCCAACAAATAGGAAATATCACCCATGGGCAGGAATTTGCCCTTAAGGTCATAAGAGGCAGTCAACCACACTTTACCGCCATCATTATAGGAGGAAGGACGAGCCATGCGTTCCAATGCTGTATTGAGGTTTTGCTCTTCTAAAATGAACGTGGTGTTGCCTTCGGGCACAGGCACGTTTTTCTTCAATGTCCACACGGCCAAGGTGGAATCATCGGCAAAGCCTCCTGCCATGGCATTGTCAGCCATTTGACTTTTAGCCATCATGGCTCTGGGGGCTTCGGCGGAGTACATGATTCTTTCGTCTTGCTCGCTTACTATCCACGGCTGCACAGGTGGTGGGTTTTGCCCATTGCCACGAGCGGTGCTCAGTTGAATGTCGGTGTTGTTCCAGTCAAGGTCGCTGTTTTGCGTGATTTGCGCCATGAGCTTGAAGTTAATGGTGTTGGAGGTGGAGTTGGCATCGATGACATAGGTGGGACGCCAAAAACTGCCTTCCAAGGTGTAGGAATAATCAAGAAGAATGCTTTGTCCCACAGGTAAATCCGTATCTATACCAATGACCAATTGCTGGCTTAGGGGGGTGCCGTCTTTAAAAAGAGCAGCGCGAGCATTGGCCATGTCCAACTCTTGTTGGGCCGACTGCATGCGTGTGCCTATGAGGGCAAAGGTGGGCTGAGCTTTTTTCATGGCTTCTGCGGCTTCCAGCGGTGGCAGTTTAGCAATGGGCTCAAGCAAAGCGTCGTATTGCGCCTGCAAAGAGGTGAGCGCACCGGCCAAAGAATGTGCCATGGATTCATAGGTTATGCGTTGTTTTTCCATGAAACCTTGAGGTTTGAAGGGCATGGCTGTTTCCGTTTGCCATGCGAGCAAAGTGCCATTGTTGTCTGGCAAGGTGAGTTGAATATTGCTGGCTTGCTTGGGCAAGGGCAACACCAAGGCTTTGCGGCCGTGATGGTCAATGATTTTCAAATTACTTTGAGCGAAAGCGCGAGTATTTTCGTAGTTTAAAATAACTTTATGGGGCACAGAAGGAATGCCAAGATTGTTACGCTGCTGCACCGCAGACGCTTTTTGCGCCTTGGTAGCCAAGGGGGGCATGGCTTCTGCGGACACAGCCACAGAAGGGGAAAAGTTTAGGCACAGACCTGTGAAAGCAAGGGCAAGAGCCCATTGTTTTTGCATATTCATGGATATTTCCTTTATGAGTGATGTGTGAGGGAGTGGAGAAAAGGGGGCAAAGCTTTTGAGCTCTGCCCCTTTTTATTAAACGATTTTATGGCCGCCAATCCAGTGCGCCACCACGCGGCCCGGCAATTCTTGTCCTTTGAAGGGAGTATTGCAACTTTTGGAATGTACGGTGCTCTCTTCCACAGTCCATGTGGCCTTGGGATCAAAGAGGAAGAAATCCGCTGGGTCTTCGGGGGCAAAGCCATTGTAAGGCAGAGCAAATATCTCCGCAGGGCGTGTGCTCCAAAGGCGTTGCACATCGGCAGGGGTGAGCACATTTTCCTGCACCAACTTCCATGTGAGGCTAAGGGCAAGATCAAGGCCGGTGAAGCCATTGGGGGCTTCATCCAGCGGGCAATCTTTTTCGTGGGCCGCATGGGGAGCATGGTCGGTCACCAGAATGTCTACAATGCCTTCCTTCACCGCTTGGCGTAAGGCTTCTCTGTCTTCTGGGGTGCGTAAGGGCGGATTCACCTTGGCATAGGTGCCGTAATTTTCCAATGCAGTGTCATCCAATAAGAGATAGTGCGGGCAGGTTTCCGCCGTGACTTGCACGCCGCGTTCCTTGGCCCAACGCAATAAATCCACCACGGACTTACAAGACACGTGCGCGATGTGCACGGGTAAGTGTAAATATTCTGCCAAGAGAATATCACGAGCCGCTTGCATGGCTTCACCCACATGGGGCTGACCCTTAACGCCAATGCGTCCGCTGGTGACGCCTTCATTCATGTGCGCCCCTTTGGCAAGGGAAGCATCTTCGCAGTGATCAATGACAATGAGATTTAAGTCAGAAGCGTATTCCATGATGCGGCGCATGAGTTCGGTATTTTCCATGGAATGCCCATCATTGGAAATGGCCACGCAACCGGCATCTTTAAGTTCCGCCAAAGGAGCCATTTCTTTGCCCAAGAGGCCTGTGGTGGCAGCACCAATGGGATACACAAAGGGGCCGTGAGGATAAACTTTTTTGCCTTGCTCAATGATGAAGCGGGTCACGGCGGCGCTGTCGTTGACGGGTTTGGTATTGGCCATACACATGACGGCACCAAATCCACCATGGGCTGCGGCACTTAAACCGCTGGCCACGTCTTCTTTCCACTCGTAACCGGGTTCACGCAAGTGCACATGGGCATCTATGAGAGAAGGGAAAACCAAAAGTCCCTTGGCGTCAAAAACTTCTGCCTCTTGGGGAATGGGTTTACCGTGGGGCATCATGGTGCGAATACGACCATTTTCCACGTGAATATCCACGCGGGCGCCTAAGTAATCAGCATCTTTTATACATAATAAGGAAGACATAGGTACTCCTAATCCTTAGTTCTTTGAGCAAGTAAATAAAGAATAGCCATGCGTGTGGCCACACCTGCGCTCACTTGGTCTAATACCAAGCTATTGGGCGCATCGGCCACGGCGGCGGAAATTTCTAAGCCGCGATTCATGGGGCCGGGGTGTAAAACCATGGCTGAAGGCTTTGCCATGCTCACCAATTGCGGTGTGAGGCAATAGCGGCGAGAGTATTCAGCTAAGGAGGGTAACAGTCCGGCTTCTTGGCGTTCCAATTGCAAGCGCAAGCACATGATGGCATCACAATCTTGCACGGCCTTGTGTAAGTCATTGTAAATTTCCACGGGCCATGTGCCAATGCCTGCAGGCAGGAGAGTGCGCGGTGCGCAGACGCGTACCTTTACGCCCAGCATGGTGAGGAGATGAATATTGGAGCGCGCCACGCGGCTGTGGGCCACGTCGCCAAGGATGAGCAGGGTTTTTCCTGCAAAATCACTTCCCCAAATGCTGCGTAAAGAAAAGCAATCCAGTAAGGCTTGTGTGGGGTGAGCATGCCAGCCATCGCCACCATTGACAATGCCGCAAGGCAAAAGCTCCGCAAGGTATTGTGCCGCGCCACTGCTGGAGTGACGGATGACAATGACATCGGGGTTCATGGCTTGTAATGTGAGGCCCGTGTCTTTGAGGCTTTCGCCTTTTTTGATACTGGAGCCGCTTTTACCCAAAGCAAAGGTGTCTGCAGAAAGGCGTTTGCCTGCCACATCAAAGGAGGTTTTGGTGCGCGTGCTATCCTCTGAGAAAAAGAGGATGATGCTCTTTCCCTTGAGTGTGGGAACTTTTTTCACTGGTCTTTGGTTAATCTCTTGAAAATTTGCAGCCAATTCCATGATGTGATGCACGTCGTCGGTGGAAAGCTGCGTCACATCCAGTAAATCTTTGTGGCGCCATTGATAGGGTACTTCATTCATAATGATACTTCTGGTGTTGTGGGTTAGCGAATACACATCGCTCCTAGAGCTTTTGACAAAAAAAATTCCTCATAAAGAGGAAATGGGTTTAGAGAGAAATACTATGCACAGATATGAAATGTAATGTATGTCGATTATCCATGTTTCTCTCCTAGATAATATATGCCGTCTTCTACCATGAAGGGGCGGGGCTGTAAAGAGCAAGAAAGAGCCTCTCGTAGCTTTTTCCATAAGTGTAGGGGCTGTATGGTAAGTGATACTTACAAAACCCCTTACTCTTTTTCCGCAAGCTTTCTTTTAGTCCTTGGCCAATACACGCGAGGTGGCGTTGAGATAAGCATAGCCTAATGCTTTGCATGGCTCCAAATGGGCACCTTCTGCCCATTCATTCCAAGCATTGATGAAGACAAAGCGTTCCTGCTCTGCATTGTTTTGCTGCACAAAAGCACAAGCTTGGCCTAGCCAATCTTCATAAGCCGCAGGGCTTGAGCCGGCAAAAATGGTGGCTCTTTCTTGCACTCTGGGGGTATTGTCCCAAGCCGGAATGAGGCCAGGAAAATGTACATATTCTGTGGTTAATTGCTGGAGTAATTTGCTTTTGCACTCCAAATAGCTAAAGAATTTACCTTTAAAGTGTGGCAAGCCGTCCACGTGTCCGCAATTGTATTTTCCATGGGGAGGGAATTGCACCGCCGCTTGAAAGCAGTCTTGCCCGTAAAGGCGCGGATCTGTGTTGTCAAAGCTTTGCATCATGACCACATAGGGTTTTTCTTCCCCTTGGCTTTGGCA
>CAYJHD010000055.1:0-13307 GCA_964370015.1 uncultured Desulfovibrionaceae bacterium
GCCGCCGCCAAATTTTTCAAAAGCCCTTGCTGCTTTAGCGCGAGGGCTTTTTGCTATTTTGTGGTTTAGAGAATTGGGTACACCTGATTCCATTCCGAACTTGGCGCAGTTAAGCACATCATCGCCGATTTTTGGCTTTGTAGCACAGTATCTACTGCGTCAAACTACGCTTTTTGCTCAAGTCATGTATGTCCCTATACACTCCTTTCGCAAAAAGCTTGCTTTCCTTGTATCTGCTGCACTGCAAAGCCAAAAAAAGATACTGCAGTCTTTATTGTGGGAAAGTAGGCCGCCACCAAATTTTTCTTGAGACCCTTGCTGCTAAAGCGCGAGGGTCTCTTCTTTTATCTAGTCAATTGAACCTACTTTTCCACCTTAAACCGCCGGAGGCACGCACGGTAGTGCGCTGTAGCGAAAAGGTGGATGTGGGGAATTTACTTCCACACATATCTGTACCGCCGCATGAGCGATGGTAATCAAGTAGGCCGCCGCCAAATTTTTCTTGAGAACTCCTGCTGCCTCTCATGCGAGTGGGTCCGAGGGCTTTTTGCTTTATTATTTTAAGCTTACTTGCTATGAATTTATAGCTTCAAAACTTTTCTTGACTAAATTGGTAAATGGCAATAGTAGGAGTATATGTACTTTGTACATGTGCTTTGTTGTATTTTTATTTACAGAACAAGTCGTTATTGAAAACTTTTTTGCCTAAAAAGTTTTGAGTCATTATGACTTGAGGATTTCTTTCCTCGTTGCTTTTGGATGCTAGCACATCCCTTAGTACCTTTTTTTTCTTTATACATTAGTCTGGTTTCTTTTTTATGCTATGTGCTTGTTGTATCTTTGTTTGCAACATAAATAATAGTGTGCACCTTTTATTTTTAAGGATTTTCTTATGTCTAATCTTTTTTTGCAAAAGCCTGCAACGCAGCAGGTGTCGACTTTAACTCCACAGTCCACTGATCGCCTGGTTTTTGAATTTGATCCCAATGATGCTTCGCTTAATCGTCAAGATGATGCGCTTGTGATTTCTTTTGAAGATGGTTCGCGCATAGAACTTACTGATTTCTATGAAACGTATACCAGTGAAAATATGCCTGAAATTGTTATTAATAATACAACCGTTTCCGGTAATGATTTTTTTGCTGCTTTGAGTGAAGAACTCATGCCTGCTGCTGGTAATATGTCTGTAGGCTTGGGGAGCGGTAGTAGCGTCGACTTTGAAGCTGGTTCTTTGTTGAATGGTGTAGGGCGCATGGAAGGGCTAGACTCAGATGGCGATACTTTAGGCCAAACTCAGACATTAAATATTCCACGTGGCGTTGCCACTGCTGATGCGCAAGAAGGTACAGGTGATGGTAATGCAAGCACGCCTGATATTACTCCTCCCACGGATCATGATGTTGTTCTTGATGGACAGGCGGAAAATGTCACTGTTACTCCCATTGAACCACCGTTTTATACTGGAGAATTGGATTTTTCCGGTGCCACTTGGCAAGGGGATAAAACCAATAAAGATTTAGATGATATGTCTAAGATGGGTGGTATTAGCATTAAAGGTGGCAAGCTCATGTATAAGGACGTGGGTGGTGTTGAGGTTGAAAATCCATACCTTTCTTTTGAAAGAGATGTTTCTGATACACGCCCTGGACAAAGCTATTCGTTAGATGTGCATCAGCGTACTAGTTGGAATGGCGCCGAAAAAGATGGTGGCGGCATTGGAGTTGCCGGTGGTGATGAAAGCTGGAGTGAGCTTGGCTATGAGCATAAAGATGACGGATCAGAATTTTCTGAGGCCATTATTTTTGATTTGCCTCCGGGTGAAGTGGCGTATGGCGTAAACATAGAGCTCGATAACTTGTACTCTACGGCAAGAGGTCATGACGATGTTGATGAAGGGGCATTGGTGCAGTTCTACCTCAATGGTGTGTTACAAACGTCCATAACCGTTACCGGCAGTGCAAATGGGTATGCTCTTGTGGAAAACCCAAATGTGAGTTTTGATCGCATTGTGATTTCCGCTGTGGACAATGGGGCTGGTAGAAGTGCCACAAGTAATTGGCACTTAGATAATAATAGTGATTTTTTTGTTAGAAATTTGACCTTTTTGGCACCTCCTCACGATGTGGCAGAAGCTTCTGGTCAAGTTAATGCCACAGCCATGGACGGCTTTGAACAGTTTTACTTTGATGGACTCTCCATGGCTGGTAGCAAAGTGAGCATCGGTGCCGATGGCATTGTGGATACGGAAACGAGTTTAAATATCAATGGACAAGATGTGGTTTTGCATTTGGATGCAGCCACCAATACTCTTGTGGGAGAAATTGGCGGTGTACCGCAATTTACCTTCACGTTGGATTCTGAGAGTGGTGAATGGACCATGGTGCAGCATGAGTCCTTTAGCGAAGAAATCACTCTAAGTGTGGGTGGTGTGGATAGCAATGGTAGCACAGCCTCGGTGGATATAAATATTACACCTGTCCATACAGAAACGACTCTTACTGGGGACTCCATTGATAATACCATTGATGGTGGCATTTCAGATGAAATACTTATGGGTCTTGGCGGAGATGATGTTTTAAGTGGTAATGACGGCAACGATGGCTTGTATGGTGGAGCCGGAGATGACTTGCTTTCTGGTGGCTTAGGAGATGATTTTCTTGTGGGTGGCGAAGGGGCTGATCGTCTTGATGGTGGCCTTGGCAATGACGTTATCAGCTTTGATGCCAGTGATGTTCTCGTTGTGGGCGGCACGGAGAGTGACGGTCAGGGCGGAGATTTGAATTTAGATATTCTTTTGAGCAGTCATGGCGATAAGCAAGCAGTACTTGATAAAATGGATTCTGGCGACATTACAGGCATGGAAATGCTTGTTTTTGGTGAAGGCGTTGAAGGCCAGAGCAGTGAAGCCATCTTCCAAGAAATTGGCTTAACCAAGAATGACAATGATGAAGTTGTCATTTCTAAAGATGATTGGTCACAAGGTGCAAAGCAAACCATTGGCGGTAGGGAATTTATGGAATTTAATAATGCCGATAATGATGTGACCATTCTTGTGGAAACGGCTAAAATAGAAAGTGGCATCGTGTAAGCGCAGAGATTACTAACAAAAAAAAGCTTTGTACTAAGTACAAAGCTTTTTTTTGTGGCGGGGCTGAAGAGATTCGAACTCCTGACCTACACGTTCGTAGCGTGGTGCTCTATCCAGCTGAGCTACAGCCCCGTCGACAAGAGGGAAACTACGGAAAAATCCCCCATTGGTCAAGCTTTTTTTTATATATTTTTTATTCTTTTTTGTGAGGTGGTTTTTATTTTGTCAGAGGAAAAGTCTTGGAGGAAGAAATGATGAAATAGGATACAAAAAAAGCTTCGTACTAAGTACAAAGCTTTTTTTGTGGCGGGGCTGAAGAGATTCGAACTCCTGACCTACACGTTCGTAGCGTGGTGCTCTATCCAGCTGAGCTACAGCCCCGTCGACAAGAGGGAAACTACGGAAAAATCCCTCATTGGTCAAGTGTTTTTTTATGTTTTTTTTATCTATAAATATTAATGTATTACCAGGGTGTTTTTGCTGCTGCAGCAGAAGCTATGTAAAACACATTGAGAAAAGTTCCTTGTGTATACACTTTTCCCTTATAGTACGACCTTAGCGGCGTAATATATATTGTGTAAGAACGTCGCTTTGTGTTTTGCTTGAGAAACGTTCAAGGGCTTCTTTTCGTGCATTTTGTGCCAATGTGTGTGCCTCTTCGGGAAAACGCGCAAGACGTTCTAAGGCATGGCTAAGTCCTTCCACATCATTTTTAGGGAAGAGTAGGGCATTTTTTTCATGCTCTAAAACTTCCATATGCGTACTTGTGTTACAAGCTATGACAGGAACACCAAAGACCATGGCTTCCATGAGGCCAGCAGCGATGCCATCTTGTTGTGAGTTATCCACATATACATGCATCTTGCGTAAAAGCTCTGGCATATGTTCATGGGGAATATGACCTAAGAATTTAACTTGCTTACGTAGACCTAAGCGTATTGCTAACCAGCGCAAGGAGGTTATATTAGAACCATTTCCCACCACCGATAGTTCAAAAGGTATGTCAGATTTTTTTAGCTTATAACATGCGTTAAGAAGTGTTTTGAGACCTTTTTTTGCGGTGATATGTCCTGCAGCTAGTATGTTTATATGCCCATGGCGTTGCGCAGGGGGAATAGTTATGTCGTCAGCACTGGGCCAGATAGCGGGACTATCATACGCGCACACAAGTTTTTCTTCGGGGAAAGAGGTATCAAGAGCCCTACACGCCTCAAGAAGCTTTTTCTTGGTGTATTGCGAGTCACAACGTACAAATGTGGCGTGTAGGGCTTTTGTGGCCACAAAGGACATGTGTTTTATATCTTTGCTGTGCAAGGTAAAGGAAAAAGGAATATTCTGTATGCCGGCGGTTACCCATGCTGCTGTGGCAGTGCTATGAGCATCGATGGCATGAATGTGCTCGGCTTTATCCTCTTGGCACCATTTGGACATATGCACAGCCTTGGCAAATTGCCCAAGGTTATGCCAACGTGAACGTAAGCCAAGTCTTTGTGATCGAGGCATACTTTTCCAATATGTGCGAGGCACTTGCGCATTATCATGACTTTTGGTGAATAATTTAAGCAGATGTAAGGCCGTACTTAATTTGCTTTGCCTCTTGGTGGGTACAGGTAGGGTATAATCCCCCCCCACAAGAGCCGAAAGTCCTGTGCCCTGTAAGGAGTATAAACGCGTTAATAGTTGTGCTTCGTGTAAATTGAGAACGCTTTGAGTTTGTGCTGTGCCATAGCTTTGTGGAAAATTATCCACAATACAAATGCCATTGATGCGTTTTTCCGCGGTGCGCAAGAGAGAATCTTGACCGCTGGCTTCTGGTACAGGGCTTTTGCGATGACACACCAAAATACCATCTTCTAAGGTATAGACAGAGTCACAATAATCCGCCACTCCAGGATCGTGAGTAACTATGA
Source organism: uncultured Desulfovibrionaceae bacterium (assembly GCA_964370015.1). Taxonomy (GTDB): domain Bacteria; phylum Desulfobacterota; class Desulfovibrionia; order Desulfovibrionales; family Desulfovibrionaceae; genus CAYJAD01. The sequence goes on from CAYJHD010000055.1 coordinate 4,999, forward strand.
CCATGGCTATGCGCCCTTCATGGGCCAGAGTGCAAAAATTTTCCATAACCACTTTAGAAGTGCGAGAGTCCAGTGCACCCGTTGGTTCGTCTGCCAAAAGAATTTTGGGGCTATTTACCATGGCGCGGGCAATGGCAACACGTTGTTGTTCACCGCCAGAAAGCCTATTGCTTCTATAGCTTATGCGATGCGAAAGGCGTACTAATTCCAGTGCGCGAACCACGCGATCCCAGCGTTCTTCGGGAGGAACACTTTCGTAGATGAGGGGAAATTCAACGTTTTCAAACACGGTGGAGTGGTCAAAAAGGTTGCTGCTTTGCATGACAAAGCCCATATTTCCTCGGCGAAAAGACGCAGTTTCTTCTCTATTGAGCGTAAGGGCGTCGGTATCAAGTATGCGTAGTGTGCCACTGTCAGGAGCATGTAACATGCCAAGCACGTGCAACATGGTGGATTTACCACAACCGGATGGGCCCATGATGGCCACCATTTCTCCAGGCAAAACAGAAATATTAACACCGCGTAAAACCGGTGGAAAACCAGGATAACATTTATAAAGATTTTGTGCGTCAATAATGGGTGTCATGGGGAACCTACTCAAAGCGTAATGCGGTAACAACGTCCATACGGCTTGCTTGTAATGCGGGGTATAGGCCACCGCCCACACCAATTACAGCGGAAAAAAGAATGCTTCCTAAACTACTTAAAGCAAGCAAACCATAAGAAATGGAGCTGCCTAAAAGGTAGCTGCCAAGCTCCACACAAAGGGTGCCAAGGATAATGCCGGCAATGCCACCAGCTACAGATTTACAGAGAGCTTCGGCCAAAAATTGGGCCAGAATGTCTTTGTCAGAGCCACCCATGGCTTTTTTGAGACCCACTTCACGGGTACGAGCTCGAACAGCTGCAAAGGTGCCATACCAAATGCCAAAACCTCCTAGCATAAGCGAAGCTGCAATGCCAAGCCAAAGCAAAGCTTCCACAAATACGAAGGTGTTTTGAATGCGAGTTAACTGCTCATCGCGTGTTTCGATGACAATGTTGGGAGCATTTTGTTTTTGCGCAATGGTGTCAGGTATATGCTGTACTATTTTACCCACATCTTCCCAGCCCACGGCACGCATATGCAAAAGCCCCACTTTACCGCTACCCCATTGTCTATCTTTCATGGTGGTGTAGGGCAAAAAGCCATTGCGAATTTTGGTGCCAATCATGATGCCGCCCACAACACCCACCACTTCGAAAAGGTCATTTTTTAAGTTAAGCACCTTACCAAGGGCTTCTTGTGGCGTTTTAAAAAGCTGTGAGGCCAGTTCCCAACCAAGGACGCAAACACGTCTGCGCTCCTGGATGTCGGTGGCATTTAACAGTCGACCGGCCACAATATTGGCGGCATAGGTATCCCAATAGTATTGGTCCACACCGTAGAAATAGGTGTGTATGGTGGTATCTGCTTGACGAAATGAAAAATTTTCCACTCCAGCCATGGTGGCGCTTAATGTTGCAACACCAGGTAAAGAGCGTAAGGCTTCCACAGTTTGAGGATAAAATTCACGTTGGGGCTGCCCCACATGTGAGCGATCATCCATACGAATTTGAACAATGTTAACACCGCCCATGAGGACCATATCTTGACCGATATTATAACGAATTTCGCGTCCAAGTACGGCTAGAGCAATGAAAGCTGTAATGCCAAGAGCTATGGAAAAAATGACACCAAAACCGCGTTGGCGTATAACTTGACGAACGCTGACGCGTATAAGATCTGCACGTGAAATCATAAAAAGCCTTATTTATATTTTTCCATGTGGCGAACTTTGCCACCTTTTACTACATAATAACGAATGCCATGCCAGTCAATATGCCATACTTTTATGGTGAGGAAAAAAACCTTTAAAAACATGGCACAGCTTACATAAAATGCTTTAAGCCAGGCAAAGGCAGGTACTTTGTTGGGTACAAGGTTACGCCAAGCAAGAACAATACTGCTTAATGTGACAAGGTGTGCAAGGGCAAAAAGTACAGCCCAGCTGGCTTGCATAGGAAGAGCATTGGTGAGCCCCCCCACAAGGAAGAGACAAGAAACTACCACAGGAGCTGTCATAATAAAGGCGAAAAAACCCAATAAAAGCCATTGTGGCATGACACAAAATTTTAAGAAAAGTACTTGTCTTTGCATCCAAGCTTGCCACACGGCAAGGGAGTGATTTTGTGCTTGAGTTTCTAAAATGGCGTGGGGGCATAGTTGCACATGTAAACGTCTTTCCAAAAGCATGGAGGCCAAAGAGCAATCATCTACCACATTATTTTTCCAAAATTCAGCCATGTTATGTTTTTCATAAACCTTTCTGGCCATGGCCATGGCACCGCCCCAAGGTTGGGTAAATAAAGCCACAGCTTGCAAAAAACGCATGATGAGTACAGATATTTGATAGCCCAAGGTGACGCATTGGTTATCTTTAGCCACCACATTATGGTAACCTGTGGTGAAGCCGGCTTCCTGGCAAATGATGGGCCAAATGAGCTCACGCACAAAGTGTGGCTTGGCATGATGGGTGCTGTCACAGAATACATAGATATCTGCTCTTAACCCCACATACTCTAAGGCTTTAAGTGTATTATGGTTTTTTTGCCCACAAAGATGTGCTTCACCTGCCACTACACATTCCAAGGAAGGATACATATTTTTTAGATCTTGTGCCAAAGCATAGGCAGGATCTTCTTCACTGGCAGTGACGATGATGGGGATAAGGTGTGGATAATCTTGTTCCAATAAGGAGGAAAGTGCTTCCGGCATAAGGGGATTATTGCCCGCAGCGGGAATAATCATGGCAGCAGTGGGAAGATCTTTCGGGATACTATCTTTTGCACAAGAGGGTGTTTTTTGTAAAATAATACTTTTAGCGCCACGCCAAAGTACCAAAATAATAAAGCATTGCAAACAAGCCGCTAGAAACCAAAGTAACATAATTATTCCTAAAGAGGTCGACAGGTGGGGCCCAAGAGAAGAGCATTTTGTTCTCTTTTGCCTTTAAGTTTTACCGTAAAGCCATTTTTAGTGGTTACAGTGCCTTTTATGGTGGTGGCATTTTCGAACTGGCCTGTAAATGTATGACCAGAGTTATGCTTTAATTGTAAAATGCCTTGGATGTTTTTTGTGCCGTGAAAGTGATACACATCTTCTTGTCCATCTTTTAAGGTTAAGATGAGTACACCTTGTGCATTGCCTTCTGTGTCAAAACAGGCTCCAGCTTTGTATTTTGAAGAGTAGAGTTTGCCTGTCCACAGTTCTCCGTAAACATGCCCATCTGGTGCTTCAAGTATTGGAGCCGCGGGGATGTCTTCTTGTGCTACAGCCATGAGGGGACTTGATGCCATGCCCACGCCCATGGCGCAAAATATAAAAGTATTTCGTATATATTTTTGTAAAAGCATATGTCTACCTAATTTGTTTACCCGCTTATACCATTCACTCCTTGCATAATCAACTAAACTTTACTGGTCTAAATATATAGAAAAGCCCTGAGCTTTTATGAAAGTTCAAGGCTTTTAAGCAAGGCAACAATACGATGTATTGTATTTTTATGAGCTATTATAGCGTGGCCGCTTTGTCTTCAGCATTGAGAGCATCATCTTCTTGCCCTAAAGCGCGCAAGCTTTGTGCCAAAATTCGCCATGCTAAAGCATATTCAGGACGTAATCCAACACTTTTTCTGGCAAGCATTTCTGCCATGGAGGGATCTTCTCCGCCTTTTAAGTAAATATCTGCCAACATACATAAGGCTATGGCATCTTGTGGATTGTGTAGTAGGGTTTCGTGCAAAAGTTCGCGTGCTTCGGCACTCTTACCTTGTTGTAAAATTACTCGAGCTAAGTGCCTGTGCGCTGTTCCAGCATGGCCGCTTTTATTGTTGGCGGATGATTTTTTTTCTGCAGTGCTACTTTTTTGTTCTTTTTCTTCAAGAGCAATGGCTTGGGTATAGTACTGCCTCGCTGGTTGAAGTTTTCCTGAAATTTCTGCCAGTTGACCTAATCTAATATGGGCAAAATAGTGCTTTGCATCCACTTCAATACACTCTTTGAAATGCTTTGTGGCGGTGCGATTTTCTCCTAAATTTTGGCAAACCGTGCCTAGATTATAAAGAGTGGAGGCTAATTCACTCTGAATATCTTGAGGATAATATGCAGCAGGGGGTGTTTTTTTCGAAGTTTTTTTCCAAAGTTTTACAGCTTCTTTAAAATGTGTACGAGCTTCGCTGTGGCGTGATAGAGCAGCCATGCAAACGCCCAAGGAGTTCCACGCCATGGCATTGTCTGCATCGGCTAAAATAGCTTGCTTATATTCCTCAATGGCACCGAAAACATCGCCGCGGCTATATTTTTGATCTGCACTAATATTAAAGGCTAGACTTCCCATATTCCCCACCTGTGGATCTGGGAGGAGGAGGGCTAAATCTAAAGCTTTATGGCAATGGTCTAAAATATCTCCCTTGTGAGCTTGTAAGCAAGGGTAAGACGCCAAGCCCACGGCTAAAGCAATACCTTGTTCTTGAGCTTTTTGGCAAAGCTTTTTGTAAAAGTCTTCAAGCTTTGTGGCGTGTTGCTCTGCATGGTAAAAAATGAGGCTTGTTTCACCGTAACGCCCCATAAGGTTAGGTAAGGGGGAATTGACTTGTCCTTGACCTGTAAAAGGTATGGTATCGCCCCCGGCATGTATATCCTTATATATGGTGAGCAGATCCTGTAATGGTTGAGCTTCTTTTGTTGACGTATTTTGTAAAGGAGTGTGCGCAGATACATCACTTAAGCGTACCAGAGCCAAAGCAAATGTAGCATGGTTTTCATATTGGGCACTAAGATTGCGCAAAAAATCACCGTGAGAAAGGAGGTCGTGTGGGCTGTGCGTATTTTCTATACTTTCCTTAGCGGTAATTTCTGGCGCGCAAGCACTGGCCTTTGTATCGGAAAGACGTAAATTATCGCCTTTTTCCAGAGGAAATGCGGGGTCATGCGTGTGTAATACTTCAGCCATGGCATGGTTGCCACGCACTTCCACAAGCACCACATCGCCTTTGCGCTGCCATGTGCCTTTTTTTTGCCCCCACACGGAAAAATGCTGTCCTTCTTTGGCGCCGGATTGTCTCCCTATATTGGTGATAATTTGCCCTAAGGGTAGCACTTCTTGTATTATGCCTGCATGTGCCAGCACTCTAGCGTAGGCCATGTAACGGCTTTGTACATGCTCTTTTTCTTCTTTGGATAAGTAACGGCTGCGCTCATACGCCATATGCGTGGCATGGCGCGCTTTTTGAAGAATATAATGCACCTGTTCAGAGATGCTAAGAGCAAGTCGTGAATGCTCTAAATCTTGAGGGTATAATGCAAATCCTGCCACGGAATGGAGACGGATATTTCGTTTAGAGGGATTATGCTTCAGGGTAACAGCATCCACGCGCCCCATGAGTTCTTCAACGAATTTACTGCAGGAGGTGCGAGTGGCTGTGGGGAGAAGTAAGGTGCATTCATTTTCGCCGCTGCGTGCAGCAAGTACTTCTTGGGGTAAATTTTTCTGTAATGCTTTGGCCCAAGCAGAAAGGGCTGTATGGGCAAAAGTGTAACCAAATTCAGAAGCTAAGGAGTCCAAAGCTGGGCAGCGGACTATGATGAGTCCCATACAAGCCTTATGTAAAGGAATCTCTTGCTCTGTGCTGATACCGCTATTAAAGCAGGAGCTTACCATGCTGGCATCTTGCTCCATTCGCTCCAAAAGACGCGGCATGCGAGCAAGGCCTGTGAGCTCATCGGTGCGGCTTTGTTTGATGCATACGAGGTGCTGCATACACAAAGTCATGAGTGCTTCCAATGAAGGCATAAGTCTTTTTACGGTGCGTGTGTCACAGCCACGGGCCATGAAAACGCCAAGGGCTTGTTTTTCATGCCATAAAGGGAGCAAAAGAGTTCGCTCGCGTGAAATCCACTGTGGGCTGTGTGGCGTGGCCTCAGCAGTGGGAAAATAAAGGCTGTGTGAGGAGAATGGTAAAATGGAGCGTAGGGCTTCGGTGAGCTGGCCTTCCAATTCCATAAGGTCTGCACGCTGTAATTGTATGGCATAAAGTGTATTCATACCCCATATATAGCGTAAGGTTTAGAAAAAGTCTAGAAAGTAGTCAGTGGAGGGTATGAAAAAAGCAGAGAAGCCATGTATATTCTCTGCTTTTAATGATGAAAGGATAAATTAATCTTTGGGACGTGACTGTACAAAGAGGATGTTTCTTTTGAGTTGTCTCACCACTTCATCCTTATGGACTTTAGGAAAGAGTACAATGGTTCCAGAGTGCACATAGTGAGGGGGAAAGTCATTGAGAGTGAGGGCGTATACGTCCGAAATTTCTTTGCTAGTTAAATGTATGTCAGAGCTTTCAAGGTGTTTTTTTAATTCACGACGCACGGTAATTTCATTACGATTGTAAACGGCGTCTAAATCTAAGCCATCTATGGGGCAACGCAAGTTGATTTTTGCCATGGTAAGGCTCCTTCAATGAGTGCTTAAAATGCATTTTCAGATACTTAGGAGTTTAATCTAAAGAGCATAAAAATAAAAGCGTTTTTTTATAGGTTGCAAGGTATTTGATTTTATTTGTGAATGTCATTGACTGCGAAAGGAAATTATGTTTTTCTAACACTGTATGGTTCTTTATTGTGGAATTTTTCACTTAGTGATTTTTTGAACTTGGCTTTTAATAGACTTTGTGCTAAAGATAACAAAGTCCGGAAGTCGTGTTACACGACGCTGTTTGGATATGGTTTTATTGTTTAGATGAGTTTTCATGTTACTAACTTACTTTAAGGAGTTTCTCATGGCTGCACTTGTTATAGGACATATGAATCCCGATACCGATAGCATCATTTCTGCCATTGCCGTTGCTGATCTTTATACCAAACGTGGTATGGAAGCTAAAGCAGTAGCGCAAGGCGCACCTACACCTGAAACTAATTTTGTACTTGAGAAGTTTGGCTTAACCGCTCCTGCAGTGGTAGAAGATGTTGCCGGACAAAAATTGGTATTAGTGGATTTTTCTGACCTAGCTCAAGCTCCCAAAGGCATTGATAGTGCCGAACTTTTAGGTATAGTAGATCACCATAAACTTGGTGATGTGACTACACCAAACCCTTTAGAAATCTGGACTTGGCCTGTGGGCTGCACTGGTACTGTCATTAAAAATATGTATGACTTTTACGGTGTAGAGCTACCTAAGGGTATTGCTGGTGGCTTACTTTGCGCTATTTTGTCTGATACCGTTATGTTTAAGTCCCCCACATGTACCGAAGCTGACAAAAAAGCCGTAGAAGCGCTTGCTAAGCAATGTGGCGTAGCTGATGTCATGGCTTTAGGCATGGAAATGTTTACCGTGAAAAGCGCTGTAGACGGCGCCAGCATGCAAGATTTGGTATTCCGTGACTATAAAGACTTTGATATGAACGGCAATAAAGTTGGTATCGGTCAGTTGGAAGTTGTTGACCTTAGCATTCTTGATAAGGTGAAGGCTGGGCTTTTGGAAGAAATCACTCGTGTTAAAGGCGAAGGACGCCATAGTGTATTCCTCCTTCTCACTGATATCATGAAAGAAGGCTCTGAAATGCTTATCGTTTCTGATGACGCTGCTGTGGTGGAAAAAGCCTTTGGTGTAAAGCCAGAAGGTACTTCCGTATGGCTTGATGGTGTCATGAGCCGTAAAAAGCAAGTGGTTCCCAACTTTGAAAAAGCCTTTAAATAGACTTTTAGTGATATGATGTATGGAGGCTAGGCTACGGCTTAGCCTCTTTTTTTGTGGAAAATACTTGTTGGGTAGGATGCTATTTACGTATACAGCTTATGTGTATTGCTTCTTGTAGAGTTATCTCATAATTATGCGACAGCGTATTTTGAGGAGCTTTTAACGGTAAACGATAGTTTGACGCGGTGGCGTATCCACCGGAACAAGCCAGAAACCTCGCTTTTTGGCGCAGTGATACAACATAGCTCAGCGCATGCTGAATTATGAGATGCGTTCTAGTAGAGCAAAGGATTGTCATTTTCTTGTCTTGTTCCCTCAGGATTAAGAAAGGGAGAGGTTTCGAAGCAAAATTAGGGTAGGGCGTAGCATATTGGAGACCTTATTGTCACAAAAAAAGTACTTTGAAACTTGTTTAAAGCATTTGAAATGATAAAATAAAATTTTTATGTGTTTAATTTGTGACAAAAAAATAAAAAAAGAGCTTGACTCTGAAGGGCTAATGCCATAGAACTCTTCTTGCGCTGAGTGGCGTAA
>CAYJHD010000056.1:0-12780 GCA_964370015.1 uncultured Desulfovibrionaceae bacterium
CATGGATTTCCCAAAACAACACATACTTGCCCGTACTACGGCGCAAGCAATAAAAGGAATACTTTATGTACGACGTTAATGATTTACCTGCCAATGTGCAGACTGTTGATGTTCCCCCTCTTGCCCCCTTTGAAACACACCCTGTTGACCACAGGCATAATCCTTGGCTAGGCAAGCCGACTGAGCTCAAAACAAAGTCTGTATTAGAGGAAATACACGCCCCTAGCCGCAGTATTAGTAGAGATTACTCATACCTAACAGAATCCAAGGTGCAAGAATGCCTTAAGCTCCCAATACCGAAGAGCCTTAAAACTGCGCAGGGCAAAGACTTTGCTTGTAGCCTCATAACCTATGAGTGGGATCGTATGCCTGACGCTGAAAGACAAAAAATATTGGATGGTGACGGTTTGCTTGAGTGGCAACAGCAGCACCGCAATAACTCAAGCTTTCTGTACACTAATATTCCGCGTCCGAGCAATATAATTCTTTATACTTCAAGAAAATATGGACTCACATCCCTCGAAGCCACGCATGTACTGCTTAGACTCTTTGAGATTAACTTTGACGATATTTTTACCCCCATTCCACCATATAGGTTGACACCGAATAATGCTTTACACTCACCTGTATTCAACATCATGCCAAATTTTTGTATATCTGGTATTGAGTACACTATTGTTGGTGCAGACCCACAATACGGGCGCGCTGACTATTTAGAGCAATGCGTGATCACGTATAAAAGCACTAATGGGGAAAAAATTCACCTAATGGCCACGCTTTCTCAATGCGGACATCAATACGAGCTCAGCATTGGCCATGGTAAAATACAGGCACATTTACTCTCACACGTAGATATAGACAGAAATCCTCGTGCTCGCGTCATCATTTTCTGCGACTTGGATCAAGCCGTTGACTTACGCAAGCGCGCAAGCTCAGTTTATCATGGTCTTGAAAATATTATCATCAGCGGTTACTTTGGCGGTACAGACGCCTTAGAAGTTCTTGATGTGTCTATCCTTAATGGAAAAGAAGTGGTTATCATCCCCGGAAACTCCCTTAAAAGTATACGGGAAGCTGAGCAACTCTATGAAAAATGCTTTAAAGCATACCCCCGTAGTCTTAAAATTTTCTTGGGTGTTATTGCCTTTTCAAATGAATTACCCCAATGCGATATGCACAGCCTCCCCTCATGGCAGCAGTCTTTTTTAAAAAATACCGTTACTATTCGTTCTGATGCGCCATTTGATATGGCTCTTGAGGATATTTTTGACCGCGCAGTTAATGAAAACGCTTATAATCAATGGAAAAAAGACCATGCCTTGAGCGGAAACGATGAAACCCCAGACGCTTCACCGTTGGCCATAGAGTCGTCCTCCCCCATCCAGTGCCAGAGGTTAGCAAACATCACGACAGCAAGTCGTGACCATAACATGCCCATCAGCATTGATGAATTCTTTCGAGCAGAATTCTCCACTATGTTGTGGGGAGCTTCTGACGTAGGAAAATCTTGGATTGCTGTATATTTTACCATCAGTATTATTTTGGGCCACGAGGCCTTCTTTCTAGCAGCGTCTCCCCGCTCCAGCAAGCGCAGTGTAGGCTATATTGATGGTGAAATTGGCGATGAAAACCTCAAGCAACGCTTTAACCAAATCTGCGCTTGCCGTAATATCGCCTTATCAGACATTGAGCAACATCTTGATTTTATCTGCCTTAACGGTAAAAGTCTCATTGACCATACAGTGCAGCAGCAAGTATTAACCATGGCTTCAGAAAACGCGTGGGAAGCTATAGTCATCGATAATATCCAAGCGTGTGCCCCAGAAGCCGTAAAAGGGAAAGCGCTGGATCTAAACAGCTTTATTCTTAGACTAAAGCAAGCCGAGATTGCTGTGTTTTCCATAAACCACGCTAAAAAATACGGAAATAAATATAAAGGTGACGGTGCTTTAGAAGACCTATCCAAAAACATTATTTCCTTAACAAATCCAAACAATTGCGATGACGACATTCTTTGCCTTGATGAAGACGACCCCACAATGGTTACCGTGCAAATGACTGTGCAAAAATGCAAAGTCGATGGTAACACATTCAAGAATAAAAGCAGTATATACCAGTTACCCATTGGCGGCACCTGGGAATACGTGGGCGGCAACTTACCACACTTTGACGGTTCCACGCCTCCCCCTGCACCGGCGGAGCCCCTTCCTTTGCCTGAGGGGGAAGAAAGCACAGCAGATGCCACACAAGATGTTGATCCGCATAAAGAATTTGTACGTTCCCTTCATCCACAAGAAAAGGATTTGTACCACTTCATGAAGCAAAAGCACAGTTTTACTCGCACGGATATTGAAAAGCACTTTAAAGTTAGTGGAAAAACTGCCAGAAATAAGCTGAATACGTTCATTAAAGCTGGCATCGTTACTCTTCACGGCGGAAAAGGTAATAAAAATACCCATTACACCTTTAACAGCTAGCCCTTAATCCAAGCCCCCGTCATGGGGGCTTTTTTATACCTTTTTGCCTTCATATCCTTGCCCCTTATTCTTTCCCACGTTATACTGCCCCCATGACAGCATTACAACACATCCTTACATTGTATCGGCAACGCGCCCACACCGAACGCGAAAAAGGCACCTACTTTGAAGAGCTCATCCGCTGCTATTTTAGGCACGAAGCCTCTTACAAAGATTTCTACAGCCGTGTATGGCTCTTTGCCGATTGGGCACATGAGCAAGGCATTTGCGCCCAAGATACTGGCATTGACCTTGTGGCAGAGGTTGCCACCCCAGTTACAGGGGAGCCAGAGTTTCATGCTATTCAATGTAAATTTTTTGCTGAAGATTATCGCCTGCAAAAAAAGGATATTGATTCCTTCTTCACTGCCTCAGGTAAAAAGCCCTTTACACACCGCATTATCGTCAGCACCACTAACTCGTGGTCTAGCAATGCAGAAGACGCCTTGCGCAACCAGCAGCCACCTGTGAGCCGTATTGACCTGCATGACCTTGAGAATAGCCAAATTGATTGGGCCAAGTATAGCCCCAACGATGCCCCTACCCTCAACCCCCAAAAGACTCTTCGCCCCCACCAGCAAAAAGCGCTAGATGCTGTCATGCAAAAGTTACACGGCCCTCAAGGGAAAGAAAGGGGCAAATTACTCATGGCATGTGGCACAGGAAAAACCTTTACCGCCCTTAAAATTGCCGAATCTCTTGCAGGTAAGAATAGCCGCGTGCTTTTCTTGGTGCCAAACCTTTCTTTGCTATCCCAAACCCTCACGGAGTGGACGCAAGAAAGCGCCATCCCCCTGCACAGCTTTGCAGTGTGTTCTGACAGTGACGTAGGTAAAAAGAAAAACAAAGATGAAGACATTGTCCAAACCTTTACCCATGAGCTACGTTACCCTGCCACCACCAATACCAAAGCCCTTGTGCGCGAAATGGATTGCCGGCATGACGTAAGTCATATGAGCGTAGTCTTTTCTACCTACCATTCCATTGATGTCATACATGAAGCGCAAGAGCACGGCCTTGCCTCCTTTGACCTTATCATTTGCGATGAGGCTCACCGCACCACAGGAGCCACCTTTGATAAGACCGACGAAAGCCACTTTGTAAAGGTTCATGATGCCAACTTCATTAAGGCCGCCAAACGACTGTATATGACAGCCACTCCGCGCATCTATGGTGAAGGGGCCAAGGCTCTGGCAGAAAAAGACAGCGTGGCCCTTTGTTCCATGGACGACCCAGCTCTTTACGGTGAAACCTTACACTATCACCTTTTCCGAAGCTGTGGCGCAAAAGCTCTTGGTAGACTACAAGGTCATAATACTTACGGTGGAAGAAAAGCTTATCAGCTCTCGCTTGCAAGAATTGCTTAGTGACGAAGATAATCAGATCAAGGTAGATGATGCCGCCAAGATAGTAGGATGCTGGAAAGCCCTTTCCAAACAAGGCCTTACCCATGACGCTTTGGAAGACGACGCCCTTGCCATGAAGCGAGCTGTGGCCTTTTGTCAGGTCATAGAAAAAAGCACCGGCGGTAAGACCCACAAGGTCAGTTCCAAACATATTGCCAGCATGTTCCAAGATGTGGTTGCCGCTTACCAAGAAGAGGAGAAGAAATCACTCTCTGCGGATGAAGATATCCCCCCTGCCCTGCTTATGCAATGCGAAGCCTCTCATGTGGACGGTGGCATGAACGCCGGAGAAAAGGAACAAGAGCTCACTTGGCTCAAGGCCGAAACCCCAGAAAATACTTGCCGTATTTTAAGCAATGTGCGCTGCCTATCCGAAGGCGTAGACGTGCCCGCACTGGACGCTGTGCTCTTTTTATCCCCTCGCGGCTCGCAGGTAGATGTGGTGCAATCTGTAGGGCGCGTTATGCGTAATGCCCCCGGTAAAAAACGTGGCTACGTTATCTTACCTGTGGTTATCCCCTCGCATATGCAACCGCATGAAGCCCTCAACGATAACAAAATTTACCGCGTAGTTTGGCAAGTGCTCCAAGCCTTGCGTTCCCACGATGACCGCTTCGATGCCATGATAAACAGGCTTGACCTTAATGGCGCCGAACCTGCCAAGATGGAAGTTATTGCCGTTACCAAAAGCCTGCCCAAAGCCAGAGAAAAGAAAGGCACCGACCCTGCCGGCTCCGGCCATACCATTGGCAAACCGTCACGCCCTCCCCAGCCACAAGATGGCCCCGAACAAGCCGTCCTCTTTGAATCTAGCGAAATTGAACGCGCCATCTATGCCAAGGTGGTGCAAAAGTGCGGCAATCGCTCCCACTGGGAAGAATGGGCCACCGACATTGCTAAAATTGCCCAAACCCATATTGCGCGTATCAATGGTATTTTAGAAAATCCTGCCAATGTGGTAGAGCAAGCGGCTTTCCAAAATTTTGCCGAAGAATTACGTGACGACCTTAATGACAGTCTCTCCGATGCTGATATTGTGGAAATGCTGGCTCAGCACGTCATCACTCGCCCTGTTTTTGAAGCCCTTTTCAGCGATTATAGCTTTGCAGCCAATAACCCCATTTCGCAAGGCATGCAAAAGGTGCTGGATGTGCTTCAAGAGCATAATTTAGATAAAGAAGCCGACACCCTACAAAAGTTCTACGAAAGCGTAAAAATCCGCGCCGAGGGTATACATACCGCCCACGGCAAGCAAAAAATTGTGGTAGAGCTTTACGACAAATTCTTCCGCAATGCCTTCCCCCGCATGACCCAAAAACTAGGCATTGTGTATACCCCTGTGGAAGTGGTGGATTTTATCATTCGCAGTGTCAACGACCTACTACAAAGTGAATTTGGTCAAACCCTAGGGGACGACAATGTGCACATCATTGACCCCTTCACCGGTACTGGCACTTTTATCACGCGCCTTATGCAGTTGGGGCTCATGACGCCGCAGCAATTACAACAAAAATACCAAGGGCAAATGCACGCCAATGAAATTGTGCTGCTGGCCTATTATATTGCCACCATCAATATTGAATCGGCTTACCATGCCCTTGTGGGCGGTGACTATGTGCCCTTTGAAGGCATTTGCCTCACCGACACCTTTCAAATGTATGAAAAAGACGACCTTGTGAGCATGGTACTGGAAGACAATAGCGAAAGACGTAAACGGCAAAAGAGCCTTGATATTAAAGTTATTATGGGTAACCCGCCTTACTCTGTGGGGCAAGGCAGCGCCAATGATAATAACCAGAATGTAACCTATCCAAGCCTAAGTAAACGTATTGAAGAAACCTATGCGGCAAAGTCAACAGCAAATCTTTCTAAAGCACTCTATGATAGTTATGTTCGTGCTTTCCGTTGGGCTAGCGATAGAATAGGAGAAAGTGGTATTATCGGCTTTATAAGTGGATCTGGCTTCATTGATAAAAATACAACTGACGGTATGCGTAAATGCTTAGCTGAAGAGTTTTCCAGTATTTATATTCTTAATTTACGTGGTGATATCCGTAAGAATATGCTTAGCAAAGGTCGTGCCCAAGAAGGTGGCAATATTTTTGGAAGTGGAAGTATGACAGGTACTGCTCTCACCTTATTTGTTAAAAATCCACATGGTGAAACGGGAAAAATATATTATCACAATATTGGCGATGACTTAAGTCAACAGAAAAAACTTGATATTATTAAAGAGTTTTCTAGTATAAAAGGTATTACACAGCAAAACAGCTGGCAAAATATTATACCCAATGAGCATGCTGATTGGATTGGTCAAAGAAATAATAGTTTTAACGATTTCCTTCCCTTGGGCGATAAAAAAGGAAAAGGAATAAAGCTCTTTGAAAATTATTCTCTTGGAATTGCCACCAATAGAGATGCATGGTGCTTTAACAATAGTAAAAAAGTACTTGTACAAAATATGCATTCCATGATTGGTACCTATCATTCAGAGTTGGCACGTTTTAATGAACAACACAAAATTATAAATACTAAAAATCTCGATATCTTAGTCGATAATTTTATAACTCCAGATAAAACACAAATAAGCTGGACTGTAAATCTTAAAAAATCGTTATCAAAAAAGATGAAGTTACCTTTCGAAAAAAACGCTCTAAGAGAAAGTAGTTATAGACCTTTTACAAAACAATGGATGTATTATAGTAAACATTACAATGAAAGAACTTCGCAAATACCACAAATTTATCCATTACAGGAAAACTTTAACATAATGATTTGTGTTACAGGAGTCGGTGCTCGCAGTGGTTTTTCTGCGTTTATTTCAAATAAAATTACCGACTTACACTTCCATGACACTGGACAATGCTTCCCCCTCTATCTTTATGAAAAAGGGGAAGCCACCAAAGCGCAGACCCAAGGTTCACTCTTAGAAACAAGCAAGCCCCAAGAGCATAGCGAGCAAGAGTATGTACGCCGTGACGCCATCACCGCAGAAGGGCTTAAGCTTTTTAGCGATGCTTACCCCACAGAGAAGATTTCTAAAGAAGATATTTTCTATTATGTTTATGGTATTTTACATTCACAAGATTACCGCAATCAATACGCCGACAACCTCAGTAAAGAATTGCCGCGTATTCCTTGCGTTAAAGGGGCAGAAAACTTCTGGGGCTTTAGCAAAGCAGGCCGCGCCCTAGCAGAATTACATCTTAATTACGAAAAGATAGAAGCCTACCCTGCCACCGTCACCACCAAGGCCGGCGACAGCGTGGCCAAAGATTCTGCCGCCCTCTACCATGTGGAAAAAATGAAATTCGGCAAGGGAAAAGATAAAAGCATCATCCATTATAATAATTTCATCACCATATCCGACATTCCTTTGCGTGCATACGACTATATAGTCAATGGCAAATCTGCCATTGACTGGGTGGTAGAACGCCAATGCGTGAAAACAGATAAGGCCAGCGGCATAATCAACGACGCCAACCTTTGGGCTACGGAAACCATGGGCAATCCCAAATATCCTTTGGACTTGCTCTTGAGTGTTATTACTGTGAGCTTAAAAACGCTGGATATTGTTGAAGCACTGCCAAGCTTACATACGCAGGGTGTAAAATATGAGCTATAACATTCTTCTGACGGGCGTTGGCTTAGGGGCTAAATTTTTCCAAAAAGAAGTTCCCAGTAATATGGATTTTTTTACTTTGGTAGCTAATCCACAAATATTATTGTGGGCTAATAAAATTATCCTATCACCGGAGGCTGTAAATTACATATCGTATATCGAAAACTTAAAAGAAAAAAACGAATTCCACATTATAATAGAAAAAATTTATGAAGTTTGTGACAAAACAAATTTATTTGAATTCAAAAATTATGACAATGAAAACGACACTAAAAATCTAAAAATTATAAGAAAACGAGTAGGTAATGAAATTGAACAAATAAAAAAGTCAGAAATTCTTGATTTACAACGTTCTGAGCTTCCTGGAGGTGTAAAAATAGGATGTACAGACTATTGTCTTCCTAAAATATTATCATTTCACACTTCTATATATTTTGCTAATAAATGGGGGGCACAAATAATTGCAAATAGAGAATTTACAAACTATTTTAGAGCATCAAATAATAAGTATCTAAGCAACATAAATAGAAATCATCATGAAATAAAAGCCCTAGACAAAATTTTATCTTGGAAATTGCCTAAACTTCCATTCTCATGCTTTGGAAACAAAGATAAATGTAAATATTGCAAACATTATGAAAGCTCTCTCATTTCAAAGCATAAAGAGTTTGATCAATTTCTTTATTCATATTTAAATTTTAGAGGGTTTGATGAAATCCTTCAGATAAGAAACATTGTTACAGAAATAACTCAAGATATTGAATATGAAGATATTTCTGTGAAAGAAATTATTGCCAAGTATAAAGAAAAAGAAATCAACGTCAGAAAAGCAAACGCTAAGCTTGTCAAATACACAAATGCAACAAGTAATGTTCTTTTTGGCGCTTCACTATGCATTCCGGTATTAGCTAACATCATACCACAAATACAGTCACTTGACTCTGCGGTTATAGCAAATACGGCGTTAGGCGCAGCTACAATGGCAGGAGTAGTTGATAGAATAAAAGAAAAAATAAAGATACGAAAAAACTGGGTTTATTTTAAGATTGACAACTAAACTTGTACAGTTACCCCAAAAAATCCACCACACGCCTATCCAATATGGCGTCATCTTCCCGTATGGCTTTAAGCAAGTGCATATCCGCCTTGGTGCGTGTACGGCTTAAAGCCACATAGAGCTGCCCGTGAGCGAAGGCGCCACGGCTCATATCAAGAATCACCTTATCCAGCGTCTTACCTTGGGCTTTGTGTATGGTTAGGGCATAGCCCAGCTGTAAAGGAAATTGAATAAAAGCACCCACTTCCTCTTCTTCTATTTTGCCTGTGGCTGGGTTAAACTCATAGGCATATTTGGGCCATTTTTCCCGCACAACGTGTACAGCAAGGCCACTTTGCACCAGCTGCACAGTAATAATGTCATCTTCCAGTTTGGTCACCACAGCGGAGGTACCATTAATGCAATCGGGGGAAATATTACGATTAAAAATGACCAGAGCTCCCACCTTTAGCGTCAGCACAGCCGGAGCCGGCGTTTCCTTTTCAGCATCAAAATTTCCCGTGGTAGAACAGGCATAGGAACGCGGTTCTACTCGTATGGCATTGAGTTTGGCGGTATTTATGCCTTCGGCTGTTTTTCTATAGGGGGTAATGGTCATGGCGGTCTTCAGCGCATCAAGATTGCGTATCCGTGCGGAATTAAAATACGCCACACAATCTGCATCCACAGTTCCCTGCCGAATGCTCTGTAAATGCAGCATAAGCTCAGCATCACTCTGCCTATAAATGCGCGTCAACTCCACCGTGGTAAATCCCCCTGCCCCATAGGATTTGGCATCAAAAAAGTAGGCATCTTTGTGGCCATAGGTGGTCTTAAAAATGGGTTTGGCGCTTTCTCTTATGACAGGCGGTAATTGGCATAAATCCCCAATAAACACCACTTGCAATCCACCGAAGGGAGCGTCACTGCGCCGCGCTTTCTTGGTGAGCATATCAATGGCGTCCAGCATATCTGGCCGCACCATGGATACTTCGTCAATAATGAGCACATCAGCCTTTTCCATAATACGCTTGGTCTTCTGCCCCAGCTTCAAATTCTCCATAATGAAAAAATCACTGAAGGGAAAGTAAAAAAGCGAGTGCAAAGTGACACCACCAATATTCAAAGCGGCAATGGCCGTGGGGCAAGCAATACAATAACGCTTCTTTGTGTGCTCTTTGAAATATTGCACAAAGGTACTTTCACCTGTACCAGCTTGCCCTTGTACAAAAAAATTCCCCTGGCCATTTTCTATGGCATCAAAAAGACGCGCCTGCACAGCGTCAAGCTGTGTGGGTGCTGAGAGTGCTTGTGTGGTATTCATGATTATTCATGAAGCCATGATGGACAGAAAATGTCAATATCAAGGTAAAAGCTAGCGCTTTGCAGGAAATATTGGTAGTACCCTAGATTTCTACTTAGTCTTTTCTGGGTAAAAACCTCGGCAAATCTTAGCCAAACGAGGGTATTTTCCATGTTCAAAAAACACTTATTTAATTATTTCAACAAAATAACTAGTTGACTTTTTATATATCTGTTCATTTTTCGTTTAAAACTACGTGCCACAATGGCGTCACTTTTTCTGCCACCTCATGCCCTTTCATATGTACCCTTTTTCTCCCCTCCTGTAAAAAATAATTCGGACAATATATTATGTAGAAAAAATGCTCACCTTCACTGCCAAGCACCAGAACATTTCCTTACCGGTGGTGCCACAATCGCTAGGAGTTAGGTAATACATATATAAGAATATATATAAGAATTATTTTCATACTATTAGGAGAGAGAAACCATGACACAGACATACCCATTGTACACCCAAGAGCAGTATCAGTATCAGCAGACTATGTTGGCACAATTAACAAACTTACTCTATCACTACACCCATAAGCACAGTAAAGCACTTGTGGTGCGCTTCGACGTGCACTTTCCTTCAGGGTATCCTGCTACAGCTGACAATTACCATATATCTGATGCACTGGCATATTTAATGAAAAAATATAAAAGGCAAGGCTTAGACCCAAAGTACTTTTGGGTACGAGAGCAGGACAGCAGCGTGCATCACCACTATCATGTGGTTCTCTTTCTTGATGGCCAGAAAGTATGCTCATACAAACATGTTTTTCAGAATATGGAAGAAATATGGGGAAGAATTTTAGATTACGACGTTAATGGCTGTATCCACCATTGCAATAAAAACCATGACGGTAGTACGGATATGGGCAGAAATGGCTTACAAATTCGTAGATGCGATGGTCAGGAAATTATGCACCAGCAAATGCAAGCGGTATACAATCAAATTTCTTATTTAGCTAAGATGGATACAAAGGTCTTTAATAACAATGGCATCAGGAATTTTGCTATGAGTAGGATTGCGAGATAAAGCGTATTATGCAGTACATGACAAGTACATATCAAGCTGCTCTTCCACAGCCTCTGCCACAAGCGTAAGCATAGGGTTTATATTAGCATCACCATAATAAGCATCAAAGGCTTCGTAGTATTTTTTTCTATCAGTGAATTTTATATTCACAGGTGGATAGCCATTTTGCATAAGGTCAAGATTTATAAGTAAGCGACCGGTTCTGCCATTACCGTCAATAAATGGATGTATACCCTCAAATTTTACATGAAAAAGAGCGATTCTATGCACTATGTGGGGGATATTACTGGCATCACTTTGCATGGCCATATTTTCTACTAAAAGAGTCGACATTTTTTCTGCAATAAAAAGAGGAGCAGTAGGTTCAACATAAGCACCGGATATGCGTACAGGTATTTTTCTATACACGCCTTTATCTTGCGGCCTATCCATAAGTACCAAAGTGTGAATCTCTTTTATGACGGATTCTGTAAGCTCAATCTTATTTTGTGCAATATCTTGCACATAAGCGAAGGCATCTCTATGCCCTACTGCCTCAAGATGGTCTTTAAGGGGCTTTTGATCAATGGTAAGCCCTTGTAAAACCAAAGCTGTTTCACGCAATGTCAGCGTATTTCCTTCAATGGCATTGGAATTATAGGTAAAATCCACAAGAAAATCCTCACGTAAACGTTCCAACTCCCCTTGCGTAAGCGGACGACAAGTATCAAGCTGCGCCTTTTTATTCGTTATGCGCTCAAGAAGCTCTTTATTGTGCTGTGAAAGTTCTTGTTTGGCCATGGATGTATTTCCTCATTGATATGCCATAGAGTTTACTTTTTTTAACTTGCTTCAGCAATGAGAAATATTTTTTTACTTTAACTACTTATTATATGTAAATATCCCCAAGCAGCTCTATTACCCCCAAAGCCTGTGTGAAGGGATAAATCTTATTAAAAATTGGAGAATTATATGAGTAAACAAGAAACGTATTTGAAAACAGAAATTATAGAACGCCCTTGTAAAGAAAATGAGCTTACCGCCATTGTAAGAGCTGAGTACAAATCAGAGCGAAGTAAAATTATAGATTTTGGTTCTGCTGATGCAAAAAGCACAAAAAGTAAAAGTCCTAAAAAAATCATGGATATTGCCCGCGATGAAGCTCTAGAAAGGGTGAAAAAAGAAGCCATGAGGGGTACTACCCACAACACTGAAGCAACAGCCAATAGTGATGCTAAAATAAGGGAAACTGTTCCACAACCGATGACGCAGCAGATGCAAACCCAGGCATCAAATACGGCACAAAATCCTGCCCCTGTAATTCCCAAATACAAGCACAGTACAACAAGGCCTGCCTCACCCAAACAATTCCATCGGCTTAAAAGCAACGCATACATGGATACATTGGAAGCGCTAGCTGAAAATATGTGTGGTAAAAGCTTTTATCAAATAAGCAGTGCCGACGCCGATACACTTATAAAGTATTTAGAACGTAACCCACAATAAATATAGGAGTTTTTCATGCCCAACTACATCCACCACCCACCACAGCAATGTACGAATAACTTTAGACAAAGTAATCATATACAGCGCCATTCTAAACATTATGTGCCAGAAAACCCCATACTCACCAACCCTGTAGGCTCAGATAACTTCTTCACCGCCATAGAAGCCGCCTTACCTCCAGTTTTTACCAGAAAGAAAGCTGCAGAAGTGCTTGGAGGTCTTATTTCTGCCAAAACCTTGTCTAACCTCGATGCCCTGAGAACTGGCCCACCCCGTGTATGGCTCGGTTCAAAGGTTGGCTATAAGAGAGAGGAATTTATGCTTTGGCTTAA
>CAYJHD010000057.1:0-12633 GCA_964370015.1 uncultured Desulfovibrionaceae bacterium
CCTCCCTCCCCACCCCCCTCCCTCCCATTTACAAAAATTTTAAAAGGGCATGTGGACTTTTCTTTGTATGTACATGGCGGCGCCTTGTACATCATTGCCGTGTGAATTTTGCTAAAAAAAGAGTGACACGGCCATAAAAAGTTTTGGGGGGAGGGGGACTGGGGGAGGAGACCTTTTTACAAAAAAGTCCCTCCCCCAGAAAATAAAAATCTTAAAATATCAAAAATCCAAGATGTGGCTGCTTGCAGTCATATCTTGGATTTTCAAAGCAAAAAAGAGCTTGTTACCTCTTATAAACCGATTTCTTCATCGGTTAAGTAGCAAGCTGGGTCTTCGGCCCAAATATCGTCATAGTAGGCTTCGGCGCGAGCGCGGAAGTTACCACCACAAATTTTCAAATATTTACACTTGGCACAGCGACCCTTCACATAAGGTTTTTTGTCCTTAAGCTTGTGGAGCAGCTCAATGCTTGGATCGTCCCAAATTTCAGAGAAGGGACGCTCTAACACGTTGCCAAAGGTGTGGTTGCGCCAGAATTGGTCAGCGTGTACTTGGCCGTCCCAAGAGATACATGCAATGCCGCGACCGGTGCTATTACCTTCGTTAAATTGGAGTAATTCCATAACTTCTTGGGCGCGTTTGGGGTCTTCGCGCTTGAGGCGTTCGTAGAGGTAGATGCCATCGGCATGGTTGTCCACGGTAAGAATTTCTTTACCCATGCCAGCATCAAAGAGGGCGCGGGTTTCGTCCATGATAAGGTCGAGGAGCTGACGGGTTTCGCCATGGCTCAAATCTTCCTTGATAAGTTCAGAACCGCGACCGGAATATACCAAGTGATAGAAGCAAGCGCGTGGCACTTCTAGGTCTTTAAGAAGCTGGAAGATGCCGGGCACCTCTTGAGCATTACGCTTGTTAATGGTAAAGCGCACACCCACCTTAAGGCCTTCAGCTTGACAGTTGGCAATGCCTTCCAAGGCTTTACGGAAAGAGCCGGGAACGCCGCGGAAATGGTCGTGCACTTCTTCCATGCCGTCCAGGGAAATACCCACGTAGGAAAGGCCCACTTCTTTGAGTTCTTTGGCTTTTTGCTTGGTGATAAGAGTACCATTGGTGGAAATAACGGCGCGCATGCCCTTACCTGTGGCGTGGCTTGCAAGCTCGATGAGATCTTTGCGAACCAACGGTTCTCCGCCGGAAAAGAGCATCACTGGTGCGCCGTAAGCTGCCAAATCGTCAATCATGGTTTTAGCTTGTGCGGTGGAAATGTCATCCTTGCCGTCTTCTTCCAAAGCGTGTGCATAGCAGTGCACACACTTAAGATTACAGCGCTGCGTCATATTCCATACAACCACGGGCTTTTTATCTTTGGAAAATTGCAAAAGATGTGAAGGCAGTTTACCTGCTTCACGACCATAGCGTAAAGCGTCGGAAGGTTCCACTTGTCCGCAGTACAGTTTAGAAATACCAATCATTATATTCTCCGTTTCAAACGTATCGTTTATATGAGATTTTCTAGGAGTGGAAACTCCCAGACCCTATATTCCTCCGGCAAAAGGGCTTATACAGCGCGTTTTGGGGGAGGATGGGGGTGTGGGGGAAGGAGGACACTTTTTGGCGCTAGCAAAAGGGTCCTCCTTCCCCCACATAATTTTATGCCTTAATAATTTCTTTCAATGCAGCCAGTGCGGCGTCAATGCCATCCACATTATTGCCGCCGGCTTGAGCTAAATCTGGTCTGCCACCGCCGGAACCACCAATGTGGCTAGCCACTTCTTTAATGAGGCTTGGAGCGGTAAATTTACTGTGCAGGTCTTTGGAAGCGTATACGAGCATGTGCACTTTTACGCTGTCTTCCACCTGTTCAGTACCCACAAGGCAAGCCACACCGGAAGGCAACTTTGAGCGAACATCATCCATGAGGTCGCGTAAGGCTTTTACGGTGATGGAGCCCACGGAGGCGGCAAGCACTTGCACGCCGGCCACATCTTCACAAGATGCCATGAGGTCTTTACCTTGACCAGAAGCAGATTGCTGGGCTTGTTTTTCCAAGTCCTTACGCAATTTTTTGCTTTCAGCTTGTAAAGCTTCCAGGCGAGCAGGAATGTCTTGGGCTTTGCATTTGAGTGTGGCACCAAGCTTGGCCATGGTTTCGCGTTGTTCTTGCATGAGGGCAATGGCATTCCAACCTGTGGCGGCTTCGATGCGGCGTGTGCCTGCGGCAATGCCGGATTCAGATAAAATGCTGAAAAAGCCCGCTTGGCCTGTGCGCTCAAGGTGTGTACCGCCGCAAAGCTCCATGGATTCTTTGCAAGTATCGCAAGGGCCAATGGTGAGTACGCGTACTTCATCGCCGTATTTTTCGCCAAAGAGGGCAGTGGCACCGGCTTTAAGGGCCTCTTCTTGGCTCATGATGGCCGCTTGTACGGGGAAGTTTGCCAAGATGGCACGGTTCACATCGCGCTCCACGGCGGCAAGCTCCTGGGCTGTGAGGCCAGCTATGTGCGAAAAGTCAAAGCGTAAACGGTCAGGGCCCACCAAGGAACCGGCTTGTTGCACATGGTCACCCAAGATGCGGCGTAAAGAAGCGTGCAATAAGTGTGTGCATGTATGGTTACGAGCCGAGGCTAAGCGATCATTTTCCGTAACGGTGAGGAGCACTTCATGGTCAAGTAGAAGAGAGCCTTCTTCCACGGTGACACAATGCACTGTAAGGTCGCTGAAGGGCTTTAAGGTGTCGGTTACGGTGGCGGAAGCGGCAGGGTCACCCGTGGCTACCATGGTACCAAGGTCGCCCATTTGACCACCGGACGCACCATAAAATGGCGTGCGCGCCGTGATAACAAAGCCTTTTTGACCGGCTTCAAGACCTTCCACGCTCACGCCATGATCGTCCAGCATGGCTATGATACGAGATTCAGTCGTAAGCTCTGTATAACCCACAAATTCCGAATGTAAGCCTTGCTCATGTAAGGGAGCAAAGGCCGCTCCGGCTTCTTGTCCTTGAGCACCCAAAAGGCCGGCATTTTTTTGCGCGGCTCTGGCTCTGGCTTTTTGCTCAGCCATGCATGCGGTGAAGCCATTTTCGTCGGCCTTGAATCCACGTTTTTCAGCTATGTCATTGACGATATCCAAGGGGAAACCATAGGTATCGTACAACTTAAAGCACAATTCGCCGGAGATGCAATTTTCTTTGCAAGAGCCAAGGCGTGTGAGCTCTTCTTCCAAAAGGCGAAGGCCTTTATCCAAAGTTAAGGAGAAGCGTTCTTCCTCTTCGCGCACGACACGGCTGATGAAATCAGCACTGGAGGCCAGCTCTGGGTAATCTTCGCCCATGACTTCCGTCACCTTATACGCGGTCTTGTACAAGAAAGGCTCGGTGAGACCCATGAGGGTGCCAAAGCGCAAAGCGCGACGTAATAAGCGACGCAAGACATAGCCGCGACCTTCGTTGGAAGGTAGGGTTCCGTCGGCAATGAGGAAAGCAGCAGAGCGGCTATGGTCAGCAATGACGCGCAAAGCTGTGTCCACATCGTTGGTGTCGGGATCGCTAAAGGCGTACTGCACGCCGGCAAGGCTGGCGGCGTATTGGATGATGTCTTGAAATAAGTCGCAATCAAAGTTGGAGAACTTACCCTGACATACGGCGGAAACGCGCTCAAGACCCATGCCTGTATCAATGGAAGGATGCGGCAAAGCCGTGCGTGTGCCATCGGCGGCTTGCTCATATTGCATGAACACAAGGTTCCAAATTTCGAGGAAGCGATCGCAATCACATTGACCTATGCCACAATCGGGGCCACAGGCACGCTCTGCACCTTGGTCAATGAAGATTTCCGAACAAGGACCACAAGGACCAGTATCGCCCATGCTCCAAAAATTGTCCTTTTCGCCCAAGCGGAAGATGCGCTCTGGGCTCACACCGGCAACTTTTTGCCAAAGGCCATGGGCCTCGTCATCGTCTTTGTATACGGTGACGTACAGGCGTGCTTTATCAAGCTTAAGTTCCTCGGTGATGAAGTTCCAAGCAAAGCGAATGGCGTCTTCTTTGAAGTAGTCACCAAAGGAAAAGTTGCCAAGCATTTCGAAAAATGTGTGGTGGCGTGCTGTGCGGCCCACGTTTTCCAGGTCATTATGTTTACCGGAAACGCGCAAACATTTTTGAGCTGTGGTGGCGCGCACATAGGAGCGTTTTTCTTCGCCTAAAAAGAGCGATTTAAATTGCACCATGCCCGAGTTTGCAAAAAGCAAGGTGGGGTCATTGCGCGGAATAAGTGGCGAAGAGGGCACTACTTCATGCTGAAATTTGGCAAAATATTCTAAAAAACGACGACGAATTTCTTTAGCTGTGAACATATATCTTTCCTTAATCGTCAAAGGTTTCAAGATTGTCATTCATTTGAGCCGTGGCTGGATCATTGATATTGTTTTGCAAGCCAAGGTGTTCTGCCACCTTACTTTCAATGGCATTGCGCAATTCAAGATTTTCATCCAGCAAGGCACGCACTTTTTCGCGGCCTTGACCTAACTTCTCTGCACCAAAGGCAAACCAAGAGCCACTTTGCTCCACAATTTTAGCCTCAATGCCAAGGTCCAAAAGCTCACCGGCGCGGGAAATACCCTGGCCATAAATAATGTCAAAAATGCACTCACGGAAAGGCGGAGCCATTTTGTTCTTGGTGACCTTTACGCGTGTTTTAGAGCCAAAAGCTTCTTCTTTATCTTTCAGCGTTTGGATGCGGCGAATGTCTAAACGCACCGAAGAATAGAACTTCAGCGCATTACCGCCGGTGGTGGTTTCGGGGCTTCCGTAGCCGGTAACACCAATCTTCATACGAATTTGGTTGATGAAGATGATGGAAGTACGCGATTTATGAATGGTGCCCGTGAGTTTACGCATGGCGTGTGACATAAGACGGGCATGGCCACCCACTTGTGTTTCACCCATGGTGCCGTCCAGTTCTGCTTGGGGGATAAGGGCCGCCACCGAGTCAATGACCACCAAATCCACAGCGCCGGAGCGTACCAACATGTCGGCAATATCAAGGGCTTGCTCGCCGTAATCTGGCTGAGAAATAAGAAGTTCGTCGCAGTTAACACCAAGGCGACGAGCATAGGCCACATCCAAAGCGTGCTCAGCATCCACAAAGGCGCAGGTGCCGCCCATTTTCTGGCACTCGGCTATTATATGTAGGGTAAGCGTTGTTTTACCGGAAGACTCAGGACCATAAATTTCTGTAACGCGACCACGAGGAATACCGCCCACGCCCAAAGCCAAGTCCAAACCAATGGAACCTGTGGGAATAATAGGGGCAGTTACGTGAGCATCGTCAGAAAGTTTCATAACGGCGCCCTTTCCGTATTTACGCTCAATGCCGCTTAAGGCTGTGCTTAGAGCCGATGCGCGTGCATCTTCTTGGGAAGTGGTAGGTTTTTTGGCCATGAATATCTCCAAAAGTAAAAATTAGGCTATGCCCAGAAACAAGCTTGTGAAAATAACAGAAGGGAGAAAGGTTCGCAAGTATTAGTTAGGAAGTGTTCCCATAAAGGGCAAATGAGAAGAATTTTTCGTTATTTTTTGGTACAATGGAGAAAACGAAAGAAAAATTTATCATAAAAAATACGAAAATTTGTGTACAAAGCTCTTGCCCTTCAGCCTCCTTGGTCTTATGTATGAGCCCATGAAAAAAACATATGATGCCATAGCGCTGTTTTCCGGCGGCTTAGATAGTATTTTAGCGGTTAAAGTTTTGGAAGAGCAGGGGCTTAAAGTAAAATGTATTCATTTTGTGACGCCCTTTTTCGGTAAGCCTGAAATGTTGCAAAAATGGAGCAAACTCTATGCTCTGGATGTGAGCTCGGTGGATATTGGGCCAGATTTCGTGCAACTGTTACGCAAACGCCCCGAACATGGCTTTGGAAAATTATTGAATCCTTGTGTGGATTGTAAAATTTTGCTCATGCGTAAGGCTTTGGAACTCATGGAAAGTTATGGAGCTTCCTGTGTGGTGTCTGGCGAAGTACTCGGGCAGCGTCCCATGTCGCAAAGGCGCGATACCTTAAATGTGATACGTCGTGATAGCGGCCTCAAGGATTTACTCTTGCGTCCCTTATCGGCCAAATTGCTTGAACCCAGTGCCGCGGAGAAATCCGGATTGGTGGACAGAGAGCAATTACATAATATTTCTGGCCGTGGACGCAAAAAGCAGTTGGAGCTTGCCGCTCGCTATGGTATAACGGAAATACCTACCCCTGCAGGTGGTTGTATGTTGGCAGAACAAGAAAATGCCAGCCGTTATTGGATGGTGCTCACAAGGGTGGCAGAGCCCTGCGCCGATGATTTTACTTTGTCGCATACGGGACGTCAGTATTGGAGCGAAGAAGGGCAAGGACATCGCTGGCTGAGTATAGGGCGCAATGCCGGAAGCAATGCACGTTTGCAAGATTTGGTACGGCCCGAAGATTATGTTTTTCGCCTGCGAGATTTTGCAGGGCCTTTGGCGGTGGGGCGACATATGGGTGGCTGGGATGAAGACACAGTGCAAGATGCGGCCTCCTTTGTGGCTTCTTATTCACCCAAGGCTGTGAAGGCCGGTGGGCCTGTGGTGGTCATGGTGCGCCAAGGAGCACAGGGGCGTCCGGAGCGAGAAGTGACAGTGCACCCATTGCGAGAAACAAGCCTAAAGTGGCAAGAACCTTTGTGGACGCACGCCAAGGAAGCCAAAAGGGAAGAAATCCGCGCTAAAGAGGAACAGCTTCTTTTGGAAAAAGAAACTCGATAAAAGCGTATTAATGTGTTTTTTTGTGGACTTGCTTGAACAAAAGAGGAAAAGGCTTTACATGGCGTATGTAAAGAAGTATAGTTCCCCGATTGAGATTAGTGTTACAGAGCCTTAGTGAAAATTGTGAAATACTTTTAGTGCTTTATGTTTTTTGTGGAGGATCTTATGGAACAAAAAGATATAGATTATTTTCGCGATCATTTGACACAAATGTTGGAAGAAGCCCAAAGAAAGGGTGATACCACCATTGAAGAACTAACCGATAGCAACGAAGTTTTTGCTGACCCTGCCGACAGGGCCACTGCGGAATCTGACCGTGCTTTCACATTGCGCATTCGCGACCGTGAACGTCGCCTTATTCGTAAGATCCAGTCTGCTTTGCAACGCATAGAAGAAGGCACTTATGGATGTTGTGATGACTGCGGTGAAGACATTGGTGTGCCGCGTTTGAATGCGCGCCCCATGACAAAACTGTGCATTGCTTGTAAAAGTAAGCAAGAAGAAGATGAACACCTACGCGGTGATTAACTAATGATATTAAGGGGGAAATTATTTTCCCCTTTCTTTTTTCAAAAAAATAGTCGTAATTGAGGGATAGTGTGGACGTTCATGTTTTTCGGCGTTTTTGTGAGGCCCTAACTCCCTTACTCACCGGTGCTCGCCTGGAAAAAATCCAATCTCCTTTGGAAAATGTTTTTGTTTTTACTTTTTATGCAAAACAAAAAAAGCAACATCTTGTGCTCAAAGTGGGGCGCAGAGACGCTTTTTGCTACCTTGCCAAGGAGCGCCCCGTCACCGATGCGCCGCCTTCGGCCATGGTCATGCGTTGGCGTAAGTACTGCTCAGGAAGGCGCATAGTTTCTTGCACAGCCGACTGGATTGGTAGGCGTATTCTTCTGTTGTTTCATACAAATAATCCCGAATTAAATACGCAAAACACGCCGGAAACATGGCTGGTGCTTGATTTGCGCGAAGGGCCACAGCTTATTCTTGGTAAAAGTCCTGCCTTGGACTTCATGGAAGAGGAAGTCTCCTGGCCAAGCCCCGAGCATGTGCTGGATGCCTGCGATAATTGGCGTCAATGGCCTGTGCTTAGCCCTGCGTTACGCCGTATTTTACCTTCTTTAGATTTGCTGGATAGCCAAGCTTTGCTTTTGGATTTGGAAATGGGCGGCGGTGATTTATTTGTGTATGAAGCCTTAGATGTGGAAGAGCAGAGCAGAGATAAAGCCCTCATAAGCGCTTGGCCATTGGGGCTTGGTACGTATAGTCATTTGCAAGAGCGTGTGTTTGAAAGCCCCCTAGAAGCCACTTCTCACGTGGGAGATGCGCTGGTATTGGGAGTGGGTGCGGAAAAAATACGCCATAAGGCAGCATTGCCGCATCAGCGTGAAGCGCAACGCTTAGAGCGTTTGATGGCAAAGCTCAACGATGACGAACACCGTCTTTTGGCCATGGCCAATGCCCAAGAGCTTGGCCTCGTTTTACAAAGGGAGCTGTGGAAATACGGCCCGCAAGAAAAATTAGCCAGTGTTGAAACGGACGATGTTACCTATCCGCGCATCATGTTGGATGCTAAATTGACGGTGCGCGATAATATGCAGGCCCTTTTTCATAAGGCAGGGCGTGGGCGTCGCGGTTTGGAATATTTGGAAAAACGCCGCCAAGAGTTACAAGCGCAATTGGCTGCGGCGCAAAATCGCGCCATGGTGGTGGAAGCCGGTGCGGCGGATTTACGTCCTCAGCGCACTAAACCCGGTGCAAAGCCCGTAGCGCAATCCATGGTTGCCGTGCCCAACTTACCCAAAGGGGTGCAAGCTTTTAAGAGCAGCGATGGTATTTTAATTTTACGCGGTAAAGATGCCAAAGGCAACGGTGCAGCTTTGCGTGCGGCGGCGGCCAAGGATTTATGGTTGCACGTGGAAGGCGGCCCGGGGTCGCATTGCATCATTCGTCGACAGTTCTCTGGGCAAGAAATTTCTGAAGCAACTCTACAAGAAGCGGCATCTTTAGCGGCGGTGAAAAGCTGGCAAAGGGATAACCCCACGGCACAAATTTTGTGTGCAGAAGTACGTCATGTGAAACCCATGCGCGGTGCGGCCACGGGTACTGTGCGCATAGATAAAGTATGGCGCAGTTTTAGAATAGATATTCAGCACGATGTTGAGGGTAGATTGACAGTATAGTGTTCATA
Organism: uncultured Desulfovibrionaceae bacterium; assembly: GCA_964370015.1. GTDB lineage: Bacteria > Desulfobacterota > Desulfovibrionia > Desulfovibrionales > Desulfovibrionaceae > CAYJAD01. Next base: position 8,974 of record CAYJHD010000057.1, read on the forward strand.
TGTATGGATGTATATGCTGTTATGCATGACATCGCCACAAAGAAAAGGAGCTGTTTGGGCTCCTTTTCTTTTGCAGTGCGTGTGAGTCATGAAAGATTTCAACGAAAACGGTTTCTACACGGTAAAGTGTATACATCTTACTAAAGCCATACTTCATGGGGGTAAAAGCTAAAAAAAACCGCTTTGGTGGTTCAATCCTCTTGACCTTAAGCCTAGCTCTCTAGTATAAGAAGCCATTAATTTTATCGTACATTTTAATTGAGGATAGTTATGCGTAAAGCTTCCATGGGTATCACCCCCGAAGGGTGGCCTTGTATTATTTTATGTGCTGTGACGGCATTGATTTTTGCTCTTTTTTGCTGGCCCATGGCCGTGATTTTTGTTGTTTTAACATGGTTTTCTGCGCACTTTTTCCGCGACCCTGAGCGCGTGGTGCCTCAAGAAGATGATGTCGCCGTAAGCCCCGCTGATGGAAAGGTCATTCGCATCGATAGACGCCAAGACCCCATCACCGGTGAAGATGTGCAATGCATTTGTATTTTTATGAATGTGTTTAGCGTGCATGTGAACCGTTCTCCCGTGCGCGGGCAGGTCACCGCCATTCAGTATCATGCCGGTAAGTTTTTCAATGCCGCTTGGGATAAAGCCGCCACCGACAATGAGCGTTGCGCTTATGGATTGCGCGATGCAGACGGTCAATCTTGGACCATGGTGCAAATAGCCGGACTCATTGCACGACGCATTGTGTGCCGCGCTGACATTGGTGATGACTTGAGCAGGGGCGAGCGTTTTGGCATGATTCGTTTTGGTTCTCGTGTTGACCTTTATATCCCTGAGAGTTATGCTCCTGCAGTATCTGTGGGCGAACAAGTTTTTGCCGGGCAAAGCATTGTGGCTCGTAAGTTTTAAGAGTAAAGCTAGGAAATATCATGGAAGTCAAAAGACCAAGGCGTAAGGCAGTCTATTTACTGCCAAATATGATCACCAGTTTAAGTCTGTTTTCTGGTTTTTTGGCTATTTTGTGGGCGTCTTCTGGGCGTTATCAAGATGCGGCCATGGCTATTTTCTTCTCCGCTCTCATGGACGGACTTGACGGTAAGGTGGCTAGACTCACCAACACCGCCAGTGAATTTGGTATCCAGTATGATTCCTTATCGGATTTAATAGCTTTTGGCCTTGCGCCATCCTTATTGATGTGGCACTGGCAACTGCATGCCTATAACCGCTTTGGCGTGGCCGTGTGCTTTATCTTTATGGCTTGCGCGGCTTTACGTTTGGCGCGTTTCAATGTGTCCACAGCCATCACCAATAAGAAATTTTTCATAGGCTTAGCTTCGCCGGCGGCAGGATGCACACTGGCTGCTTTTGTCTTTTTCTCCTTATATATTCCCCAAGGCGCGAGCTTTTTGTTGGCTCCCTTTGCCTTGGGTTTAACCTTAGCCTTGGGTATACTCATGGTGAGCCGTGTGCGGTACTATTCCTTTAAAGAATACGCCTTTTTGCGCGCGCACCCCTTTAGTTCCATGGTGACGGTTATCTTGGTTTTCGCACTCATAGTCTCGCAACCCAAGCTTTTGGCTTTTGCGGTGGCCTTGGTGTATATTGTGTCAGGTCTTGTCTACACATATGTTATTCTTCCCCGTCGTAATCGTGAGCTACTTCGTGGCCCTGCGCTACTAGATGACTAATGCAGTCATGAGCTCTTAAGTTATGCCATCGGATTTCCCTTCGCAACATTACCAAAATGAAGAGCTCAGCTGAAGCTAGGCTCTTTTTTTACGTGGATAATTTTGGATAATGCATGTGGATTTTATAATGGGTTTTAAACAAGTATTGAGGTTTTTGTAATGAGTAATCGCGTTTATTTTTTTGATACAACCTTGCGCGATGGAGAGCAATCTCCCGGCGCCACCATGAACTTAGCCGAAAAATTGCGTTTGGCCAGACAGCTGGAAATATTAGGCGTAGACATAATGGAAGCCGGTTTTCCCGCATCTAGCCCAGGGGACTTTGAAGCTGTGCAAGCCATTGCCTCGCAAACGCGCAATGTGCAAGTTGCTGGCCTGTGCCGCGCTTTACCTAAAGATATTGATAGTTGCTGGGAAGCCATTAAAGAGGCTGAAGCACCGCGTATACATACTTTTTTGTCCACGTCTGATTTGCACATGAAGCATAAATTGCGCAAAGACCCCGACACCGTGCTTGCCATGGCTGTGGAAGGCGTTAAACGTGCAGCTTCCTACACATCCAATGTGGAATTTTCTTGCGAAGACGCTTCGCGCTCCAATTGGGATTTTTTATGCCGCGTCACTGAGGCTGTCATCAATGCCGGTGCTCGCACCATTAACTTGCCCGACACGGTGGGTTATGCCATGCCCGAAGAGTATGCCGCTCTTGTGCGTTATGTCATGGAAAACACCCCCAACAGCGATAAGGCCATTTTTAGCGTGCATGCACATAATGACCTTGGCGTGGGTGTGGCTAGTTCTTTGGCAGCCTTACGCGCCGGAGCCCGTCAGGTGGAAGTAACCCTTGGCGGTATTGGCGAGCGCGCAGGTAATGCCGCTTTGGAAGAAATTGCCATGGCTTTACGTGTGCGCAAAGATTACTATAATCTTGAATGCAATATCAAAACCGAGCAATTATACCCCTCATGCCGCATGCTTGCCATGACCATTGGTACGCCCATTCCGCCCAATAAAGCCATCACCGGTGGTAATGCTTTTGCGCACGAGTCCGGCATTCACCAAGACGGCATGCTGAAAAACCGTGAAACCTATGAAATCATGACACCGGAATCTGTGGGCCGCGCCACCAGTGACTTGGTGCTTGGTAAGCACTCCGGTCGCAATGCGGTGAAGAGCAAATTGGAATCCCTTGGTTACAACCTTGATGAAGAGCAAGTGGACCAAGTATTTGCCGCGGTGAAAAATTTGGCGGACATGAAGAAAACCGTACATGATGAAGATTTGGTGGCTTTGGTATTGGAAGAAATCTACCGCATACCTGACCGCTATCGCTTGGTACACGCCAGCATCAACTCTTCTTCTACTCAAGATATTCCCCCCACGGCGGCGGTGGTTCTTGAAGTGGACGGCGAAGAAAAGCGCGGCGCAGGCTTTGGCGTGGGTCCCGTGGATGCTTTGCTTAATACCATCAGCGACATTGCCGGCATCAAGCCAGAATTACAACAGTATATAGTGAATGGTATCACCGGTGGTACCGATGCTCAGGGCGAAGTGACCGTACGCGTGTGTGATAAAGCCACTGGCGCCACTGCTGTGGGTCGCGGTGCGCATCCGGATATTACGGTGGCATCTGCCAGAGCCTATGTGAACGCTTTGAACCGTTTGACGAAAAAAGAACGTGAATGCAAGTAAAGGAAGAGAAAATGGCACATACTTTAGCACAAAAGATTTTACAAAAGCACACAGAGCAGCAAATTACCTCTGTGGGGCAAATTGTTCGTTGCAAATTATCCTTGGTGTTGGCCAATGACATCACCGCTCCTTTGGCCATTAAATCCTTTGAGGGCATGGGCGCCAAGAAAGTTTTTGATAAAGACAAAGTGGTTTTTGTTATGGACCACTTTACGCCTCCCAAGGACATCGAGTCCGCCAACCAAGTGCTTGTGTCGCGCAAATTTGCCGCTGAGCAAGG
>CAYJHD010000058.1:0-12604 GCA_964370015.1 uncultured Desulfovibrionaceae bacterium
TGATAAAAGACAAAGACGCATCCTCCAATGTACCTAGGTTATGTACCTAAGCTACTTATGAGAATACGTCTTCATAATAAGGGTAAGCATTTGAATGCTTTATGTTTACTTGGTGCCGAGGGCGGGACTCGAATTCTCGAATTCTACGCTTTTGTAATGGGTCAAATTTATTCACAAAAAATTTTCAAAGGTGAAGCTTTTGCCCCACCTCTTTGTCACAGTAAGTGTGGCTCTCACCAAGCCTGGGGTAACTGCCTTTTAGTGTGGAAAACGCTCAAAATTTCGATGACATTTTCTTTCACTCTATAGGGGATAATATATGAATACCCCTGTATGACCAATTCGCGCGTTCCAAAGACACGTCCCGGTCTCCCTTTTTGGGGGAGCAGGGCGAGGGCATCTACTTGCTTGCGAATGGAGGCATATGCTTTTACGGCTATAGCTTTATCTTCTCTAGCAAGATATGAAATCTCACCATCAAGGTCAACTCGCGCAGAAACTGTCCACTTAATCTGCATTGAGGCCCCATTTTGCATCAAGGGCACGCATTTCTTCATCGCTGGCAAAATTGCCAGCATCTGCGTCACGAATACCGCGCTCAATCTTTTCTATTTGCCACTTTTCTGTTTGTACAAAGCTTTTTAAAGCTTCTATGGCTAAAAAAGATTTTGATCTGCCTGTGGCTGCAGCTAAATTTGTTAAATCTTCTGCAAGCTCTGCGGGAATGCGAACGGACATGGATACTTGCATGGACGTGCTCCTTACCTTGTATTACAATGTAATAAATGTAAGAATGGAGAGGGAGATTGTCAACGAAAAAAGAAAGATATTTCTTGGAGGCTCGTAGATGAGCCCCCAAGAAATTGTATATATGTGATTAATTCTGCTTTTGCGCGTTCATAATTTCCTTGGCTGCTTTAAGCACAGCGATTGCTATGGTCAGCCACGCCGTATAACTCATATTTTCACTCCTTTATTTTGCGCGTGATAGATACTACTGGGACCTTCAAAAAACAGTCTTTTTAGCTTCAATATTGTGGCTATAGAAGGCTTTTTGGGGCTTTATATAGATTGTGAATGAGAATTTATTTTTGTAGAAGTTTTCGCTGTAACATACCAAAGAGTGTTGCCGGCAGCATATTTAAATCATGGATAGTTTTACTTGTATTTGGTAAGAGCATTTCAAGGCTATTATCTTCGATGCCCAGAGCTAGAACTTCAAAGCCCAATTTCTGCGCATGGGTAAGCGCATGTTTAGCTGTGTAAAGAGAGTCAGGAACGCCATCGCTTAAGATAAGGATAATTTTCCTATTTTCTTTTAGGTTATGCATTTGCTGCATGACCCACCATAAGGATTCTGTCAGCGGCGTGCAGCCTCTGGCTTTTACATTAAAGCGCGGATGTACTTTTTGGCCATGTTTTACTAAGGGAAAGATCCCCACGTTGGTTTGGTTGTGTGTACTTGCCGGAAAAGCTGTTACCCCTACATTAACGCCACGGCATTGCTCCAAGGATTTTGCAACAGCGTAGCAAGCTTTATTTGCTAAGCTCATGCGCGATCCGTCCATGCTTCCACTACAATCCAGCAGCAGGTGCACAGCGGTAGATATTTCACGCTTATCACCAAGCTTAGCAAATATTCGAGGATTGTGGCTTGCGAGTCTGTGTAATTTGGCGGTATGAATTTTACCTTGTCTGCCAATGCTACAGGGGCGTTGTACTGTAGCCTGCAAAAGACCATGCAAACGTGTACGTAACGCTGTGCTGCTACGCAATATTTCTTTTTGTTCATCAGTACTGAATGCTGCGCTTTGTTTAACCCCTTCAATGGCTACGGCAAGAGTATAACCTTGGCCTCCTTTATTTCCTTGAATTGTATCTGCCAAAGTCTCCCCCATATGCTTGGGTAAGGCTTCTTCCTTGGCTTGTAAGATTTTTTGTAACTGCTCTTGTACTATAGCATTTTCCTTTGTAGGTGCTTTATTTTTATTGGTTTCAAGGATGTTTTGAGCATATTTTTCAATGGCGTCATACAAAGCCAAGGCATAGCCAATGCAATCTTCTGTGCAATGGCAACTAAGTTTGGCTAGATTAAGGATGCCATCTAGTTTTTCACGCAAACCTTGAAAATGCTGCTCAATAATTTGTCCTTCCTGCTCTTGATGTGTGAGTATACTTGCTACGTTCCAAGCCCGTACCGTAAGCAATACATAACTTAAAATAGAAAGAGCCGGGTTTTTCCCAGCTCTTTCTTGTGTTGCTTTTCCAAAATGCTCTTCTATAAGTTTATGAAAATTCTCCTTACAACCGGGGAATATCTTCGCCAATGCGTTTTCTACTCTCCAGTCCTCTAGGGCATTCCACAGATATTTTTGTGTGGGATTAAGTTGCGCCTTTGCTAAAGCTTCAAAATTGGTATGGCGAATATGTGCCGCCTCATGATCCAAAAAGGCTCGTATTTGCATTACTATTTTCGCATCACAATCTAAAGGTAAGGCAGGGATATGAATGGTTTTACCATCTGTGCAAGCTGTATCTCCGCCAATGTGAACTTCTACGCCGTATTTATTGCCAAGCACCGAAGCCAATAATGGCAACGATGCCACAATATCTTTTGTTTTATTCATATCTTCCTACCATAAGCCCATGCTAGGGATATGCGTTACTGTTGGTATATCCGGCATGGGAATGATTTCTGTGTCTTCCATGTTTTCCTCTGCAGAAATATTATCCTGTGTCGTTATAGTGTTATGCTGTAATAGCCCATTCAAAATGCTATTGGTATCGGCATTGGAAATGCATCTTTGAGCATGAAGCAATAGAGCATCGGTATCTCTCAGCAAACAAACGAGTCCTTGTAATGTTAAAAGTTTATCTCCGAGGATAGGCCCGCGCTTAGGCATATGTAGTAAAGCCGTATGGATAATGTGACTTACATGGGCCACATGAGGTTCCACAAAGCTTAGCCCTGTCAATTTCGCATGTAGGGTTTTTAATGGTGACAGCGCCTTATGGGTTACTTCTGTTTTTCCGGCATAGACGCGGTTCCATATGTCATTAGCAGTACGAGAAACCTCACCAAAGAGTGTTTGCCCTAGATTTTCTACTTCCTCTGTAAGGCCAGAATGCATAACGGCATCTTCTTCCACATGCTGTATCACCGGCGCCACCTTGTACATCTGCCATTTAAAATCCATGCGAGCCCTGACATAATCAGGACTTACAATGGAATTGGCGATGATTGTGCCCCATTCTTGATGTTTTTCTACCCAATCTTGTATGGTTTTGTCATACTCAATGAGAAACTGCTCTTTAGCCACAACAAATTCATCTCGTATGCTTATAAGCTCACGTACAATGTCTGCAGCCTTTTCTTCTGGTATGGCCCAACCAGACATGAAGCGAACTCCGTGTTTATCTAGATAGTTAAAGGCGCGAGCCTTGAGGGTGCCAAAAATACGCAAGCTTTCTGGCGGTGCTATGCGTTTACTACCCAGAGTTGCTAGCTCATCGGGAGGCAGATCCACATGATTAAAATCTTCCGGGCTAAGTTTTTTACGAGCTGACCACAGAGAAATATCAAGATTTAAGGCTAAAAGATTATCTAAAATGCGAATATCTGAGGGGAAGGGGGTATTTTGTTGATTGTTCATAATTTTTCCTTATATATGGGTGTTGGTAGCGTCTAAGAGATAGCCGCCGTTAAGTTTAGATTTCACACGGCTAATGCATTCAAGAGCCGGGTCATGTTGTTTGCATTGGTTACGATCAATGGTTAAACTTTGGCCTCGTGTGCCTAATTTTCCCCAGGTGACGAGTACAGAATCGGCTTGTAATTCTGCTTTCCAGAATTTCCCCCCGCTAGAGGATGATTTTACCAAGGATACGATCGGAAGAGATTGAATCTTGGATAAGTCAGCAGCTACTAAGGAACTTATGCGATGTTCCCAGTGGGTGGCAGAGTGGGAATCTTTGGAGGTTAGAAACTGAGCTGTGGACGCATTATTTGTATTTACGCATTGTTGGGGAAATATACGTTGCGCCAATTCATGCAGCATGGCTCTGGTTTCGCGAGAAGCCCTATAGCCCAAAGCACGATCCAAGGCATAGGTAACAGGCTGAATACCTTGCTGAGCCAAAGGTTGAAAGCGTAAAGTGAGCTCTGCCCAACGCAGCAAGGTTCTTGTGGAGAAGGTCACTTCAATGGCGTTATTCAAATTGCCATGCACAGATTCACCCATAAATAGTTTGCGAACTTCATTGGCATAATCCACCAATTTATGGGCAATTTCTTCGGGTAAAGCAGCATAACTTGCCGAAAGTAACTTCTTTTCTACTTCCGGCGCAGGGTAGCCCATTTCGCACAGCATGAAACGGTCAAGCCACGCCAGATTCTGCCTTTGAGTGCCTTGGTATAGGCCTGTATCATCACCACCGCCATTGGTATTGGCAGTGGCTACAAAGCGAAACATAGGATGCGGCTGAATCAGCTCACCGCCATTTTCCGCTATGCACAGCGGTGCGCCCTCTAAGATAGAATTAAGCCCTGCCGCCACATCGGGAGCTATAAGGTCTATTTCATTAAAGAGCAGTAGGCCGCCATGCCTCATGGCTAAAGCTAAGGGCCCATGTTCGTAGACCATATTTCCTTCTTTAACGGATAGGTGTCCTGTGAGGTCAGCAAATTCCATGCGCCCATGCCCTGTGATTTCGAAAACAGGGTAATTGAGCCGCGCGGCTAATTGTTTGATACAGCTGGATTTACCACTACCTGTGGGGCCAAAAACATATAAAGGGTCTGTGGGATTCATGAACCAGACAATGATGTCACGGCTGCTTTCATGGAAAATATACTGAGGGTTAAGGCTTGGAGTATAGGTTGACGGGGCGGCATAGCCTTCAATGCTGTTGCCGGAATTTCTGCCACTGAAAAGAAGCCCAGCGTCAAATGACGTGGGCGTGATTTGGGTAAAGTCCATAGTTTTTCCTTTTTGGGTGTTTTAAGTGCTGTATAGGCTAGGTTTTGGAGGTGTTTTCTAGTGGTTTATGGCTGTCTGAGATATATACCCCACGGCCTGCATCCATCTCGAAAGGATTTTCATAATAAGAGCCATGCACTTCTATATCTTCATATTCTTCGCCAATGCGAACGAAGCGATATTGTAAGGGGTCATCATCGTCATCGGTAAGGGCAGCAATAAAATTTTCCATGAATTTTACTTCTGGAAACTGGCTGTACCATTTTATCCATGACCAATGGTACAATGTGCTTTCTTGTTCTTCGCTGTCATTGGCTTGGTATTTTTCTGCACTATTGAGCAATTCTTGAACTTCTGCTTGGATGGTTTCATCTTGCTTTTTTAACTCTGCCAGCATTTTTTCATGTGCAGTGTTATTGAGGCATAAGCCTATTTCTGAATAATATCCCATGGTTTTTCCTTAATTTATAGGGTTAATGGTGAGTTTTTGGAAAGGTTTACCTTCTTGTTCACAAGCAGAAAGTAATGAGTCAGCTTCGTCGCCAAGTGCATATTGTAAGGTTTGGCGTAATATATCCTTGTTCAAAGTCCGTCGCCCCTTTTGATGGCTTACCTTAAAGCGATAGGAACCTGTATTTATCCAATCGCCTTGTAAAGAGCTGAGGGCATAAGCATTTTTAAGATTTTGTTCCCTTTGGCTAATTTCTGCGTCCAAAGCCATGCGAGCATCTTTAAGGGCTACAAGCTTTTCTAGCTTTGGTTCCCAATCTGGTTGCTTGTCACCATCTTGGAATTTTGGACAATGGCTATTCCAATCGCAGTAAGCGCACAGGGCATGAAAGCCTGTGGCATGAGGCACGTCGTTGAAATGTAATTTTCCTTGAGCTAAAACTTCTTTATTATTCCATAATTCTTCTGCGGTACGTAAACACACATCACGCATAGACGTATGCGGCACATAGGGGCCAAAGGGTTTAATATCGTCCATAGACAGGCAGAGCACCCAAGCTTCTATATCTATTAAGGACGCATTGGTGGGGAGCGTTAAGTTAAAGTGCTTTTTACAAAGTTCAGGCATGGTGAGATTTTCATGCAAAAGCGTACCGTCCGCGTCACGCAAGGAAAATGCAGGATTGTTCCATTGATAGGCCAAGAAAGAAGCCTGCCCATAAAGCTGTGTTTCGTAGGCAGTGTACAGGGTGTCCGGTATATACTTGGTGCTTTTCAGTTCTAAAATACGAATGGCAGGGCGTGGATTTTTCCATGCTAGTACAAAGTCAAAGTGAGCCTTTATAGGTGTGTTATTATGGATAAAGGATAGCTCTAGTTGTGGCATGGCGTTAAGCTTCTGCGCTGAGAGAGCTTGGCCTATGCCGTATTCTAGCCAGTGACCACGCTGCAAGGTGAGCAGTTTTTGTAAGTCAGCTTGTGGCCTTGGAAATGCTTTATTACATAAAGCGGCTCTGGGCATTCTAAGGCGCGCCCGATATCCGATAGGCCAATATACTTGGTGCGATCGCCAAGATGTACGGCGGTGCTTTGCTCACTGTGAAGTTGCAAACCGTACTGGATACATGCCAAGAGGTTCTGGGCTTTTTCGTTGATATGATTTTGGATCATGATTTTTCCTTGTAAAAATAAAGACCGTCCCCCCATGAACGGGAGGACGGTCTTTATGGGCTTAACTGTTTGTATTGATTACATGGCGTCGGCATATTTCCACCACATCTTTCGCTGAGGGTTCCATTGAAAACCAATGCCCTTGAGCAACTCTTTCTTAGCTTGGGTATTACCTGTGGCTACAATGCAGGTGCGTCCATCGCTGGCTGTCACTTCTTGATAACTTACACCGTCAATATGCGGTATTGTTTCTGATTTTGTTTGTGGAGGGTGCGTATGTTGCGGTACGTTGGTGGGTTTGGACTGTCTTGGCGGTACCGTTCTTTTTGTAGGTAGTTTCGCGTCCGCCACAGCAGCTTGGCCATCATCATCTTCGGTAACAATACCGAGCATGGCGGTTAAAGCATAACGCCTGGCATAAGTCATAGCGGAGCCCATGCCCTGCGGATCGTTCTTGGGTAAGGGCACAATGGTCAGCGACGCTTGCCATTGCCCCGATGAAGCATGGGTGAATTTTGTTTGTAAGGCTAAATGACCAGAGCCTAAGTGCTCAGGCGTGGGCATAGGCAGCTGTGTCATCCATATGCCGTTGCTTTGCAAGGCATCGCGACAAGCCTCCATAACGGAATTGAGCGTAGCATAATTGCTTTTGGTGAAATGATTTGCAGCGTCCTTAAACGCCGGCTGTAATTGCTTTTGTACAGCGAGTAAGGCTTTTGCTAACGCCGTCACATCGTGGGATTGGTATTCTTGCATATCTCCTCCTTTTAAATGAAAACTCCCCTTACCTGCGCATGGCAGATAAGGGGAGTGGGGTTTCAGGGGGGTGATATATGCTTGAAAGTATATGAAGGACGTCTTTAAAGATAAGCAATGCTCAAAAATTCGCTTCAGATGCCCAAACTAGCCAGAAAAGTTTTCTAATTGGCTTTTAGCTACTAGAATGGTGATACCGCTACTGTCGCTAAAAGAAGCATAATTGTTCACATCTGCCCCTTGTGTCCAGCCGGACTCAAAAGATAAATTACCGCTGGCATCTTGTGTTATGCCTGTAATTTTGTTGAATAAATCTTCTGTGTTGGTGGTGCTGTTATTGTTTAAGGTGTCGCTAAAAACAACATATTCCGTGTTGGAAAATTGATTGTTTTCAATCATCTTTTCTATGTCTTCTTGATTGCTCGCATTGGCGAGGATAGTATCGATATCGTCACCGCCGTCAATTATGAGATGCGAAAAGTCAAAGCCGTTGACAGCGTCTAGATCGTAAATCTTAATGAGGTCATGGCCGCTTCCGGTGCTAAGACCTTCGATGTTGGTAATGTCGACGTTTTTTTCGGCAATAGACAGCTTGTCGCCACTAAAATATAGAGTATCGTCTGCATCACTGTTGAAGTTGAACATATCATGGCCTTCTCCGCCATTAATGGTAATGGAATCGCCAGCGGATGTGTTGATGAGTCTTATATCAATAGTGTCATTACCTCCATTGCCATCAATGATAAGGCTTTGGTTGCCGACTAAGGTAGTGTCTAGGGTATCTGCGCTAATGACATCGTTTCCCCCCTGGGTCCCCTTTTCCTGTACTATACCATCGCCGTAAATGGCGCCGCTATTCATGGTGCCTATGCTGATTGTGTCATCGCCGCCTACAGAACCTCCACGCATGTTTTCGCCATCGCCAGATATAGAACCGCTTTCCATATGTGTAATTTGTATATTGTCATCACCGCCTACAGAGTCTTCGAACATTGTTTTGCCATCGCCTGATATGGAGCTGTCGTCCATAAACATAACTTCTATATTGTCGTTACCGCCTACAGAGCCAGGATACATGTCTTCGCCATCGCCCGATATGGAGCTGTTGTCTTTCATGAAATCAACTTGTATAGTGTCGTTGCCGCCATGTATTCCGTTATAGAGCTCGCCGTCGCCATAAATTTTGGTATCGTCCATATCTCTTACATTGATACTGTCGTTACCTACATGGCTTTGCTGCATGTCGTGCATTGAGTCGCCGTAAATGTGAGAGCTTCTGGCTGTCTCTACATAAATGGTGTCATTGCCGGCCCCCATGGGCACGCCGCCTCTAGAACCGCTAATGTCTAATGTGTAGGTATTGTTCACGCTATTTTCATCACGCGTGGAAAGGGTGAAGCTGTCCCCTTGCAAGGTGTCTACTTCATAAGTGAGCCCCTTGTCATCACCCATGGTCACATGGGAGGTGTGGGTTTCGCCATTAGCTTTTTGTACTGTGTACTCAAAGACCATATCTGGAACACCTCTGGCGTCAAATTCCGGAGAGAAGGTATAATCGCCGTTGGGGGCAATTTCAAATACAGAGCCGTAGCTATTATCGGTGAAGGTTATCTTGCCTGTGTCATCCACCGTTTTTGTCCAATCTTTGGGGCCTTGCATATCAATGATGGTATCCTCGGGAGAGAGGTTGTCATTGGCAAGTATATTACCGGAGAGATGAGAGCCGGCATCACCAGCCAAAAAGTCTGCATATTGTCCATATTGTGTGGGAAGGGTGGGCGTTATAGAGCTGTCGGGACTTGCAGTGCCACCGAGCGCTGGGCCGAAGGTGGCTGTGTGTGTTTGTGCTATGCCGCTCCCTACGTTGCTCACAGTGTTGGAGGCAGAAGAAGGCCTGTTGTTATTATCAAGAGTGTCTAAAGGTGAGAGGCTTCTGAGTGAGCTTGCTTCTTCAAATAGACTTGCGTGTATAAAATCCACTGAGCCGCCACTGCCTTGTGGTGTGTTATCGGCATCAAGCATAAGTTTTTTATCAACGTCAGCAAAGAACCTTTCTGCAGATACAGTTTTGTCTTCCATGATAAAGTCAGGCGCATTTTTAGCGTTGTAGCTTGTGTAGAAATTGTTCACAGAAACGCTGGAACCATCATTAAAAGTGAAGACTAGGCTGTCATGGGCGCGTGAGAGGGCTGTGTTGCCTACAGCAAAGGTAAGGGTAATGCTTCCGGTGCCTTGTGCTTCGTACGTAATGTGCTGTCCTGTCAGTGGTTTTTGCAATACAATATCTGCCATGGGAATCTCCAAAAATAGCATGCAACAAAGCATGCAGAGGAAAATATTTAATATATTTGAAAGAATAAAAGGTTCCGCTACAGCGCAGAAACGGGGATGCCTTCCCCAGGCTTCTCACAAGGAAGGAGAGTGAGAGCCCTGCTGAATAAAGAGGCGTATGCCTACACCTTGGCAGCGTTGCCAAAGTAATCACTCATTATGAGAGCGTGGGGCTTATGTCAAGCAAAAATGGCGGTTAATGGGTGTTAGGGGGGAATTGCAACATGGTAATACTATCTATGCCTTGTGACTCTGCCTTTGAGCCAGAGCATAAATCCTGCTTTGTCATAACCCACCTTGGAGCCGAGCCGTATGCGGGACGAGAGGCGCAATGCACAGCGCTTGCAGAGCATATGCGGCGTAGTGGGTAAGGGTAGCACATTTTCGTGTGCTTCAGCTATCCGAGGCGCAATTTTTATCGTATCGTTGGAGAAGAAATCTGGGTACTTGCTGTTTTAGATGGTAGACGTAACATTGCAAATCTATTACCCCAGCGACTTGTGCGGTAATCTATCTTTCTTCATTAAGCACTTCCCCCAGCTCCAAATCATAAGACTTTGCCAGCCTCGCCAAATTCAGCAAGCTTACATTCCGCTTTCCACGCTCAACGTCGCTTAAATAGGTGACGTTGATGCCGGCTAACTCTGCCGCTCGCTCTTGGGTCATGCCGCAACGCGTTCTATGGTTGCGCAAGATGTCGCCAACTCGTTGTAAAAGTTCTAATTCTTCAGGTGAATAGTTTTTGGCCATGGGGTACTCCTCAAAACTATTCTATCCGTTTGACATGTGTAAAGCATCGACTATGGGTGAAGTTAGGCGCGCTTAGCTAAGGAGGCTATATGAGTTTTTGGGATTTACTTGGAAAAATCATATCCGTGATTAGTGATGATGTTTCGGAAAAAAAGCAAAAAATTGCAAATTATGAGGCAAACTATCAAAATTTAAGCAAAGAAGAGATGATGGAAGCCTCTAGGAAAATAAAAGATCCTTATGCCCGAAAAGCAATGGTGAATGTTGCACAAAAAAAGGGTTGGATTAAAGATAAAGGAGAAAAATTATGAGTATGGGTGATTACGACGATTCTGATTGGAGCCGTGATATGTCTGGCCAAAAGTGTGACAGGTGCAATGGTACGGGCTTACAAGATTGTCCCTTTGAATATGGTGATTGTGGACACTCTAGCTGCCCTGCTTGTGGCGGTAGAAATAAAGTTCCTTGTGACCACTGCAACGGCAGTGGCCGCAAGTAGTTCTTTTTAATTAAAAATAAACTTCAAGGGGGATATATCTCCCCCTTGGAAAAATGCTACTTTTTTTGATCAACACTGTACAATACATTGCCTTTTAAAGAGTAAACACTGTTTTTGCTTGAATGTGGCAATTTTTCGGTATGTCGCCAGAGCTAAAAAAAGGGCATACTCTTCCTTTATTAACGGTATTATGCTGTTCCCTTCAGTAATTCCTGCATTACGCAAGTCTATATTTATACATCTTCTTATATCTTTAATAGTTGACAAATAAAATTCTGCCTTTTAGCCTTCAATGAGGTGATGAGTTTATCTTGTCTTTATTCAAGCAAAAATAGGAGAGGACTATGTGGGAAATGATACTATATGCTTGGTTGGCTACAACACCTTATGAAGGTGAAGGTTCCGTAAAAATTGAAATGAAAGATGGAGAAACTTCCACGCCTCATTATTACAAAACCGAGGAAGATTGTATTGAGTACGCAGGAAATTTTAACTTGCAGCAGTGGCACAGTTTGTTGGTGCGAGAAGGGAATTATGGTGAAGGTTACGAACCTCTTCGCTTATGTGTAAAGGTTACTCCTAAAAAATCTGTGGCAGCTCCTCAATCCCGCGAGGCCGCCATAAGAGAGCATGAGCGAAGAAAACTAGAACTTTTACGACAAGAGTCAGAAGAGTAGTTTGAAATAAGATAATTACCCGTAATACAAGTAGGTTCCAAGGGGGATATACCTCCCCCTTGGAAAATATACCCTTTTATGAGCGAAAATTGCGCTATACACTGCTAAAAAATTCTGTTTAGCACAAATTAGCCTAGGTTGTGCTTAAATTTTATTTATTAGCAACTATTAATGTGTGTTTGTGTATAGTAGCTATATATACTTATCATGCTACATTAAAAAGCATCTTCTGGCATCAATTTCCTCTTCGCTTTCACCCTCATCTAAATTATAGTCAGACCGTATCTCTTGACATAAATCTATGAGCGTATGCTTCCATGTTTCTAGGCCTTCATTTAATTGTAGGAAATGGTCTTTTTCTTCTGCAATAAAGTTTATATCACTCTTGAGTTGAGATTGTTCTTCATCTAGAATTATTCTTTCTTCATTAAGTTTCTCTTCACGAATGTTTAATTCAGTCTCACGCTTGTTAAGCTCTTCTTCTTGTAATTGTAGCTCTTGTAATTTTACTTTATAATCTATTTTTGATTTCATAATAGTATCCTTTAATATTATAGTAAAAAGCATCTTCTAAAACTGACTTCTTCTTAGATTTCATCATCATCTAAGCTATCCTCTGGCTGTATTTCTTGACACAAGTTTATGAGTATATTCTTCCGTATATCTATATCTTCATTTAAGTGCAGGAAGAGATGTTTTTCGTAGGAGGCGGACTCTATTTCTCGTTCGAGCTGAGTTTGTCCTTCCTTTAGAATTATTCTTTCTTTGTTAAGTTTCTCTTCACGCAGGTTTAATTTAGCCTCACGCTGGTTAAGCTTCTCTTTTCGCAATTGTAGCTCTTGTAATTTCGTTTTATAATCTATTTTTGCTTGCATAATAAATTCCTTTAGTATTGATTTTACAGTTGAAATGCTATCTATATGTCTTGATTCTGCTTTTAAGCCAAAGCATAAATTCCTCTCTCTTATAGCCAACCTTTGAACCGAGCCATA
>CAYJHD010000059.1:0-12600 GCA_964370015.1 uncultured Desulfovibrionaceae bacterium
GGGGAAACCTTTTCTTCAGAAAAGGTTTCCCCTCTCCCCCAGAAATAAAAAAAACCAAGAAACAAAAAAAGTAAAAACAATAAAAATAACATAAAGATAAATAGGTTGTCGCTATGCTTTTAAGTATGAAATGGCTGCGTGAGTTTGTGCCTTTTACGGGTACAGCTGAGGAATTGGGACATAAGTTGACCATGCTTGGCCTTGAGCTGGAAGAAATTGCACGTCCTTTCGATGACATTGCAGACATTGTCATTGGGCAAGTGGTAACTTGTGAAAAACACCCAGAAGCCGATAAATTATCCGTGTGTACCGTCAATGTGGGTACACTTTCCGAAGAGCCTTTGACCATAGTGTGCGGCGCGCCAAATGTGGCGGCAGGCCAACGTGTGCCCGTGGCCATGGTGGGTACGGTTATGCCCGGCGGCATGGCCATTAAAAAGGCTAAATTGCGCGGCGTGCCTTCCTTTGGCATGATCTGCTCTGAACGTGAATTGGGCCTTTCCGATGATCATTCCGGCATCATGGTGCTTCCCGAAGACGCTCCCCTTGGCGTGAAATTTGTGGATTACTTCGATATGGATAGGGAAGTGCTAAACATTAGCATTACCCCCAACCGTGCCGACTGTACCTCTGTGCTGGGCCTTGCTCGTGAAGTGGCCGTGGCTTACAATTTGCCTTTGACCATGCCCACGGTGGCCTTGCAAGAAGAAGGCGAAGATTGCAGCTCTGAGGTAAAAATCACCATCCCCGATGCGGAACTTTGTCCCTTGTATCAAGGTCGTATCATTGAAAATGTGCGCATTGCTCCTTCTCCGTACCATATTCGTTATCGCTTGATAGCTTGCGGCATTCGCCCCATTTCCAATATTGTGGACGTGACCAACTATGTTTTATTGGAACTTGGTCAACCTCTGCACTCTTTTGATAAAGATAAAATTCGCGGCGGTGAAATCATCGTTGCTGCGTCAAAAGATGGCGAAAAGCTCACCACTTTGGACGGACAAGAACGCACCTTGGTGGCACAAGACATCACCATTCGTGACCCAGAGGGTGCCATTGCTTTGGCCGGCACCATGGGCGGTTTGGATTCAGAAATTACCGAAGCCTCCACGGCAGTATTCCTAGAAAGTGCTGTGTTTAGAGCCGGATCCGTGCGCAAAACTGCACGTCGTTTGGGCTTGCATAGCGAAGCTTCCTATCGCTTTGAGCGCGGCGTTGACCAAATGGGCAATACTTTTGCCATGGATAGAGCCGCCAGCCTCATGGTGGAATTTGGCGGCGGTAGCGTGCGCAAGGGCGTGTGCAAGGCAGAACCCAAACCATGGACTGCACCGCAAATGACTTTCCGCTTGCAACGCGCCAACGATTTGCTTGGCTTGAGCACCGAACAAGGCATGGATGCGGCTTTTTGCGAAAAAGTGCTCACCAGCCTTGGTTGCACCGTGACCGACACCGATAAAGCCGTATGGCAGGTGACCGGCCCTTCCTGGCGTCATGATATGGAGCGCGAAGCCGATCTCATAGAAGAAGTGGGTCGCGTGTATGGCCTCGATAATATTGAGCCAGTGCTTCCTGTGGTGCGTCATAGCCTTGAAAATGCCAGTGCTCTTGCTGAACAGGGCGAAAGCGTCTTTGATTTTTGGTCGCGCATTAAAAAATGGGGTCGCGGTCTTGGTCTCAATGAAGCCATAAACTATAGCTTTGTGGGCCATAAGGATTTGGATCACTTGAATCTACCCACAGAGGGTCGCGTGTCCATTGCCAATCCGCTTTCCGCCGAGCAAGATGCTTTGCGCACAGCCTTGGCTCCCGGCCTTTTACAAAGCTTGCGCCATAACTTGGCTCAGGGCAATGCAGGCCTGCGTCTTTTTGAATTGGCACATATCTTCACCGCCGATGCCACTTCTGAAACCACAGCCAAAGAAGAAGGCCGCTTGGCTTTGCTCGTGTATGGACAACGCTATGACGGCACTTGGCCTCAAGTGCAAGATGATGCTGACTATAGCGATATCAAGGGCCTTGTGGAACATTTGTTTACCTCTTTACATTTACCATGCGCGACTTATGCTATGATGGAAGGACACAGCTATCTTTTACCTGCCGTGTCCATCATGGTGGACGGCACTTGCGTAGGTGTCATGGGTCGTGTACGTCCTGCCATGGCAGAAGCTTTCCATGCCAAAAAAGATGTATGGATGGCTGAACTTGATTTGGATGTATTGCGTCAATTGGTCAAGAAGTCAAAGATTGCTTTCACTTCCTTGGCAGTGTATCCGCCAAGCCGCCGCGATATGACCGTTATGACTGACGGCACCGTCAGCGTGGATGCCATATTGCAATGCGTATCCAAGGTGAAGCTGGCTTTATTGGATGATATCTGCGTTATAGATATGTTTGAACCCAGTGAAACAGAGCGTAATATCACCTTCCGCTTAACCTTCCGCCATGCGGAGCGCACCTTGAAAGATGGTGAAGTGGATAAGGAAAAAGATAAGATTGTGGCAGCCTTAACACAAGGCCTTGAGGTGCGTATTTAATGGTTCATAGGCCGCATGCCCCCAGCGTGTGCGAGTAGGATTTGGTATGACTGAGAAGACATATCGCATTGGGGATGTTTCCAAAATGCTTCAGCTCAACAGTAGTGTGTTGCGTTTTTGGGAGATGGAATTCACCCAGCTGATACCTTTGCGCACGGAAAAAGGGCAACGCCTGTACACCGAAGAAAATATAGAGTTACTTAAACGAATTCAAACCTTGCTTCACGAGCAAGGCATGACTATTGATGGAGCTCGGCGGGTGCTTGCGTCCGCCGACTCTGAGCTCCCCCCCACGGAAATGACCGGCCTTGATGTCCCTTGTGCCGGTTGCACAGAGAAAGAACGTATGCTTAAGGATATGCGCCATGAACTTTTGGCCATGCGCGATCTTTTGCAATAAGTTCTTCACCAATGCGAGGTACGCATGATTCTTTCCCCCTCCTTACTCAGCGCAGATTTTGCCAATTTAGCCAGCGAGTTGCGTGCACTGGAAGATGCCGGTGTAAAATGGGTGCATCTAGATGTGATGGATGGTATTTTTGTTCCCAATATAACTTTTGGTCCGCCTGTGATTGCCGCATTACGCAAGCATAGCGGGCTTTTTTTTGATGCGCATCTCATGATTGAAGCACCGGAGCGCTATTTGGAAGATTTCCAAAAGGCCGGTGTGCAAATGCTTGTGGTGCATGCAGAGGCCACCAAACATTTACAGCGTACCTTGCGACGCATAAAAGAGCTTGGCATGGAATGCGGCGTTTCGCTAAACCCTGCCACTTCGCTCAGTGCTGTGGAATATGTGCTGGATGATGTGGATATGATATTGCTTATGAGTGTAAATCCCGGTTTTTCCGGACAAAGTTTTATACCTTCCACCTATGAAAAAATCCGCAATTTGCGCGCCATGCTCAATGCCGCCGGTAAAGGACATGTGCGTATACAAGTGGATGGCGGGGTAGACCCGCATAATATAGCGGCCTTGATTGATGCCGGAGCCGATGTTTTTGTGTCCGGTTCGGCCTTTTTCTCCAAGCCCCCTTATGCAACACGCTTACAAACTTTTGTGGATGCAGCGGCGCTGGCTAAGCGCGAAGCTTTGTGTTCTTAACTGCAAATATTTTAAGGAAAAACCATGTTAGATCGTAAATATTTGGCCCATGCCTTACGTTTTTTAGCCGTTGATGCTGTGAATAAATCCAATTCCGGGCACCCCGGAGCACCCATGGGTATGGCAGACATGGCCGAAGCCCTTTGGCGCCATCATTTAAAGCACAATCCTGCCAATCCCAAATGGGTGAACAGAGACCGCTTTGTGCTTTCCAATGGGCATGCCTCCATGCTCATGTATGGTTTGTTGCATTTGACCGGCTATGATGTGAGCATGGACGACATTAAAGACTTCCGTACCTTGCATTCCAAAACCCCCGGTCACCCAGAATTTGGCATGACTCCCGGCGTGGAATGCACCACAGGGCCCTTGGGTCAAGGCATTGCCATGGGCGTGGGTATGGCATTGGCAGAGCGTCACATGGCTGCACAATTCAACCGCGACGGCCATGAAGTGATTAACCATAACACCTATGTGTTCTTGGGTGATGGCTGTATGATGGAAGGCATTTCCCACGAAGCTTGCTCCCTTGCCGGAACTCTTGGCCTTGGCAAGCTCATTGCTTTGTATGACGCCAATGGTATTTCCATTGATGGTAACATTGAAGGCTGGTTTGATGAAGATGTGGCCAAGCGTTATGAAGCTTATGGCTGGCAAGTCATTGGTCCCGTGGACGGACATGATGCCGGTGCTTTGGATAGAGCGCTATTTGCCGCCAAGGATGAAGAAAGTAAGCCCACATTGATCATTTGCCGTACGCACATTGGCTATGGTTCTCCTGCCAAGCAAGATTCTGCCAAGTCACATGGTTCGCCCCTTGGTAGCGAAGAAAGAGATATCACCGCCAAGGCTCTTGGTTGGGATCATGCGGCTTTTGAAATTCCACAAGATGTCATGGATGCGTGGAGCGTGCGTGACCGCGGCGCCGTGGTGCAAAGTATGTGGAATAATCAATTTAAAGCCTATGAAGAAGCCCATCCTGAATTGGCTGCAGAGTTTTTGCGTCGCATGTATGGTGATTTGCCAAAAAATTGGCAAGAAATCGTCACCACGGCTTTGCAAAATTGCTTAGAAGCCAAAGAAAATATCGCCACACGCGTGGCTTCTCAGCGTGCTTTGGAAGCCTTCATGCCAGCCATGCCTGAACTTGTGGGCGGCTCTGCTGACCTTACCGGTTCTGTGGGCACCAAAACATCCCTTTCAGCTGTGCTGGATAAAGACAATTATGGCAACAATTATGTGAACTACGGCGTGCGTGAATTTGCCATGGGCGCCATCATGAATGGTATGGTATTGCACGGCGGCATTTTGCCTTATGCCGGTACTTTCATGATGTTCTCTGATTATGCAAAAAATGCCATTCGTCTAACAGCCCTCATGGAAAAACGCGTGGTTTGGGTGCTTACGCATGATTCCATTGGCGTTGGCGAAGACGGCCCCACACACCAACCTGTGGAGCAAGTGGCCACATTGCGCCTCACTCCCGGTGTGCATGTATGGCGTCCTTGCGATACTTTTGAAACCATGGTGGCATGGCAATGCGCTTTGGAAGATAAAAAACACTGCCAGTGCTTATCTTTATCACGCCAAAACTTGCCTTTCATGGAGCGTGATGCTGCTGTGCAAGCCAATGTGAAAAAGGGCGGTTACATTTTAAGCGATTGTGAAGGCACACCCGATGTGATTTTGATCGCCACCGGTTCCGAAGTGGCTCTTACCATGGAAGCGGCCAAAACCTTGACCAATCAAGGCAAAAAGGTACGCGTTGTGTCCATGCCTTGTACGGAAATTTTTGAAGCACAGGATGCCAAGTATCGCGAAAGCGTACTCCCTGCAGCTGTGCGCGCACGTGTGGCTGTGGAAGCTGGTGCCGCCGATTACTGGCATAAGTACGTGGGCTTAGACGGCCGCGTGGTGGGCATGACTGGCTTTGGTGCTTCTGCTCCTGGTGATGTGCTTGCCAAGCATTTTGGTTTCACCGTGGATAATGTCATAAATAAAGCTTATGAATCCATGAAAAAATAGATGTTACAAATTATTCTGGGGAAGTGAACTTTTTCTAAAAAAATTCACCTCCCCAAACTTCTCTCCTCAAAAAAACAAAATTATTTATACTAAACAAGTAAATAAAACGCGTTTTGGTAGAGGATGGGGGGTATGGGGGGAAGGAGACCCCTTTTTGGCGTTAGCAAAAGGGGTCTCCTTCCCCCCATAATATGCTCTATTACTTATTGAGGTGTGTATGTTATTTTTAAAAGATCTTGATGTACAGGGTAAGCGCGTGGTTTTGCGCGAAGACTTAAACGTTCCTTTAAAAGACGGTGCCATCAGCAATGACAAGCGCATTCGTGCCGCCTTGCCCACCATCCAAATGGCTTTAGACAAAGGCGCCGCCGTCATAGTGCTTTCCCATTTGGGGCGTCCCACTGAAGGTGAATTTGAAGAAAAATTCTCCTTGCGTCCTGTGGCTGCTCGCTTGCAGGAACTCTTGGGCGTGTCTGTGGGCTTTGCCGCAGATATACAAAATGTGGAAGTGCAAGCCGGCTCTGTGGTTCTGTGTGAAAATGTACGTTTCCTTAAAGGCGAAAAGAAAAATGACGCCGCCCTCGCACAGCAATTGGCAGACCTTGGTGATGTGTATGTGATGGATGCCTTTGGTGCTTCCCATAGAGCGCACGCCAGCACGGAAGGCGCGGTGCATAAAGCCAAAGTGGCTTGTGCAGGTCCGCTCATGGCCGCTGAATTGGACGCTTTTGCCAAAGTATTAGATGCGCCCAAGTCTCCTTTGGTGGCCATCATTGGTGGTTCGAAGGTTTCCACCAAGCTTGCTTTGCTTGAAAATTTACTGGGTAAAGTGGACAGGCTCATTGTGGGTGGTGGCATAGCCAATACCTTCTTGGCCGCCGCTGGTTATAATGTGGGTGCTTCTTTGTATGAAGCGGACTTGGTGGAAGATGCCAAACGTATTTTAGAAAGCGCCAAGGCTCAGGGTAAGATTTTGCCACTGCCCACCGATGTGGTGGTTGCCGCTGCTTTGGCTCCGGGCCAAGCCGCGCAAACCGTAGCCGCCGACGCTGTGCCGCAAGATCAAATGATTTTGGACGTGGGTCCGCAAACCGTTGAGGCTTATAAAGCTCTTTGCGCCGATGCCGCCACCATAGTGTGGAATGGCCCCGTGGGCGCCTTTGAGACAGAGCCTTTCGGTGCTGGAACCGAGGCCCTTGCACAAGCTTTAGCCGCTGGCGCAGGTTTTGTGGTGGTGGGTGGAGGCGACTCTGTGGCCGCTGTGGAGCAGTATAATCTTGCAGACCAAATGGGCTATATATCCACAGGTGGTGGAGCTTCCCTTGAACTTCTTGAAGGTAAAATTTTACCTTCTGTGGCAGCCCTCAACGCTGTTGGTTAGCAAACTTTCTCGTTATATTCTCTTTGCGGGGTGAGAGTGGTCTTATTTTGGGCTGTTCTCATCCCTTTTGTTCATCTAGATAGTGTCGTCAAATGCGCCTTTTTGGTTTTTTCTGCGTCAGATTTCACGTGCTTTTTCGGTCATGTATGTCTCTATACACTGTCTCAAAGCTCAGTCATCTTCTTTGATAAAACTCAAAAACTCGTGATTTGACGACACTATCTAGGGAAACTATACAATTATTCTTCTATCATGTAGTCATTTTTGATTGTGAAAAAAAGTCTATGAAACAGGCTTGTTATGGCTCTTGCCATCCCTCTTTATCTTATAGTATAAGTACTATTCGCTTTGAGAGCGTCACTTACAACTTCATGGAGAGCATATGCGTAGATTTTATCAAGAAAGCTGGCAGGGTATACCTTTTTCTGCTTTTACGCACGTGTCCTTTTTCCGTTTAGCCAATAGTAAATTTTATGCTTCTTTTTACGAGGAGCTTTTCCGCCGTTGCCAGAATTGGGATTGTCTGCCAAAAGATTGGCGCGAAGGAAAAGATAAGGACGCAAAGTGGCTTGCAGGGCGCATTGAAGAGCATTGTAAGGACGCATTGGAAAGACCCTTGCGTGTGCTTTCCATCGGGCGCGGAGTAGGGTACTTAGAAAAAGCCTTGCTGGATGTGATGCCGCATTTGGAATTACATGTGAATGAGCCCACCACAGCAGGGTTACGCCTTTTACGCCAGTGCGTGCCTCCCGAGCGTATTTATATTGGCTCACCCTCCAATTGTTTGCCGCCAGATGTGCAATACGATGTCATTTATTTATCTGCCGTGGACTATAGCATACCGCAACAAGAGCTTGCCTTTGCCATGCGCGAATTGCGCGGACAATTGGCTCCCGGCGGTTTGCTCATTTGCATTTCTGCTTCTCTTTTAGAAGAAGACTCCTTCATTGGTGCCTTTGTTAATGCCTTTAAAATTGGGGTGCGCGCCGTATTACACTTTTTTGATTTACGTCGTCAGCAATTTTGGGGATGGCGTCGAACCCGTCAAGAATATCATGCTCTGTTTGAAGATGCAGGGTTACACACCATAAAAGATGGATGGCTTGATGATGGTTTTAATTCATATTGGATAAGCGGAGAGGAAGAGCTTTAGTGCCCTTTATTTTGCTTTAAAGATACAAAAGCAAAAGATATATGGAAAAAGTGAAAGCCGATGAAATTCAGTGAAGTTCATCGGCTTTCATGGTTTTACTGTACGGTACAAATTTGTAAAATTCTTACTTTTCTTTAGCTTGAGCTAAAATAAGCTCCACTTCATCCACAGTGAGTCCAGCATTTTTGGCAATTTGCCTTGGGCTTACACCGCGTCCATTTTGGTTAAGTATAAGCTCGCGTAAAAATTGTGGTGAGCGAGAAATGCCTTCGGCTTGTGACACAAGACGGCGCAGTTCATCAGCTCTTTCTTCCATCCTTTGGTCAAGGGTGCGCAATTCTGCTTGACGCTGGGCAAAGGTTGCCACAAGCTCGCGTTCTAATTCTGCATTATGCTGTAAACGCGCCAAAAGGATTTCTTGGTTGGCTTGAAGCTGTTGCACCAAATCTTCTGAGCGACGTAAGCGCATGAAGAAAGCAAGAATGGTCACAAGCAAGACAACTTCAATGCCGGTGAATAAAAGTACAGCCCAGAGTGAGAGCATAACGTGTCCTAATTTGGTGTGCCTTATACTTTAATATTAAGAAGATTGCCCACCAAAGGATCATCCGGGGTGCTGGCTTCTTGGTCTGTGTCTTGTTGCGCTTGCCGCTGGTTCATATCAAATGACCCGCGTGATTTGGAGTCGTGTTGACCATCATCGGCAATACGCGCCTCTACACTTGCCTCTGGTGCTTGCACTTGGTTTTGTTCAAGCTTAGCCATTTCACTGGCTATATTGCGAGACATGGCCAATGCCACTTCAGGGGCTGTGGTAGCATCACTTGCAGCTCGGGTGGCAAAACCCGTCTGAGCATACATAATTCCAACAGTGGGGTTAATTTGCATGGCGCGCCTCCATGGTAAAAGATTGCACGTCATTGCCACTATGGCTTGGTAGCGCCCATTGTAAGGCTGGATTATTTTTCTATATACCCTTCAAAAAGCATATCTTCAACTTTGCCACTAATAAGATATCCACTAAATACCGAGGAAAGGTCTTTTTTAATGGTGGGGACATTGGCATGGTCAATAAGGAAATGGTAAGGCTTATTAACCAAATAATAATACACAGCATCCCGCAACAAAATCATTTTATTTTGAGCTTCTAATTGTAATTTTTCATCATCTGTGACGATGGCAAACTTACATACCAGAAATACTTCCCCGCCTTGTCCGTCGGGTAAAGGAATCCAATAGGGCTCAAAGGATACTATATGATCTGTGGGCGCAGCCGGAACCATGGAAGTTTTGGGAACAATAATGATTTCCGGTTCCACCGGAGGCGGCGGTGGGGTCCTTAACATAAACCACCAAACCGCTACCCCAGCCAAAACTACCACAAGTACAAGAGCAATAATAATAAGCTTTAGCTTGCTCTTGGGCTTTGCTTCTTCTTCGCCTTCCTCTTCTGTTTCTTTAACGGCTGGACTGGTCTCTTCTTGCTCCTCTTCTTCTTCATCCTCAAGGAAGTCAGCACCCTCAAGGTCAAGAGCAACCTTATCTTCAGCAGCTTCAGCCACCTCGACGGTCAATTCTTCTTGAGCGGTTTTTTCATCGACTTGAGACATAGGAGCACCACTTCATGAACGCTAAGAATTCTCTTAGGGTAAAGTGTTCAAATTATATTGACGCCAGCCACAAAAGCACAAGACTAGGGGAATATTTTATCAATTTTTTGTTTTAATGTATCAGCTGTAAAAGGTTTAACAATATAGTTAGACACCTTTGCTTGTACAGCTTCCAAAATATTTTCTTGCTGTGCTTCGGCTGTTACCATGAGGAAAGGCGTATCACACAGTTTTTCGTCGGCACGAACCTTGCGAAGCAATTCAATGCCGGTCATTTGAGGCATATTCCAGTCAGAAACAATAAATTCAATTTTTTCGCGTTGGAGAATTTCCCAAGCGGTGGTGCCGTCGTCGGCTTCTACCACATTGTTAAAGCCAAGCTGACGTAATACGTTGCGGACGATGCGGCGCATAGTAGAAAAATCATCCACGATAAGTACACGGATTTCTGGATCGTATGGCATATGCTTTACCTCACTATTTAAGCTAGTTATTAGAGTTGTAATCTTGTTTATAGGTGTTGAAAAACTCTTGGCGCAAACGTTTTAGAGCTTGTGAGTGAAGCTGAGAAACTCTACCTTCCGTAATGTCCATAACTTCAGCCACTTCGCGCATGTTTAATTCTTCACTATAATAAAGTGACAATACCAGTTTCTCCCTTGGTGTCAATGAGCTAATAAGGGGGATAAGGCGTTCAAGGGTCTCTTTTTCTGCTGTAATGGTATAAGGCTCGTTGGAAGAATGTGTGTCCTCCAGCATGGAATCATGCACGACATCCAAAGAGACCATAAGTTGATTTTGTAAAGCTTCCATGCCTTGGCGTATTTCGCTAAGGCTTAGCCCTGTCATTTCCATGAGTTCTTCTTCAGTGGCAGGGCGTCCATGATTGCGCTCAACAACGCGCATGGCACTGTCTATTTGGCGAATCTTTTGCCGTAAAGGGCGGGGGAACCAATCGAGCTTACGCAATTCATCCAGCATGGCACCGCGAATGCGATTACCAGCATAGGTATCAAAACGAACACCAAGTTGTGGTTGAAATTTACCCAAGGCTTCCATGAGGCCAAGGGTGCCAGCGCTGATCATTTCACTTAAGGCAACGGTTTTAGGCAGTTTGCTTTTTAGGCGCAAAGCAAGGAAGCGAATTTTGGGCGCGTAATGGCGCACAATACTCTCTTGCTCGAGGGGTGAAAAGTCACACCAAGAAGAATGACCCAGCTCCATGGCTTCCCATGGAGGAAGCTGAGGCTTTTGGGCGTGAGCTTCGTGCATATGTTCTCCTTACCATAATGCCAGTTACTTGGCAATGTGTGTACCAAGGTTAAACCATTGCTGCCTAGTGTTGGAAAAGAAGTTTTTTCCAAAAAAATTTAATATTTCCGTCAAGGCCTTTGGGGGCTTCCCAATCTAAAATATCGGTGGCCAGATTGTGCACGGCTCCTGCCACGCCGGAGTCCGGCGCATGTATCGAGAAGGGCATCTGTTGTACCACCGATTGACGCACTTGTGTATCGCGAGGAATGATGCCCACAAGGTCTAAGGACACTCCGCTTAAAAAATGCTCGCATGCTTGATAGAGGCGGCTAAAGGCCATCTTACCAGCACTTTTGTCATGGGCCATATTCACGACTACTTTAAAATGTTCCACCCCGTGAGTACTTTTAAGCACTTTAATAAGCGCGTAAGCATCGGTGAGGGAAGTGGGTTCTGGTGTTAAGATAACCAGTCTTTCTTGTGCGGCAAGGTTAAAGTAAAGAACATTATCGTTGATACCAGCTCCGGTGTCCACAATTAAATAGTCCACTTCTTCTTCAAGCACGTCAAGGGCTTCAAGCAGTTCCAATTTTTGCCCTGTATCCAAGGCAAGCATTTCGCTTAGCCCCGAAGAGGCAGGTAAAATAGAGAACCCATAGGGAGTGGGAAAGAGGATGTCTTGAATGGTGACATCTTCGTGAAAAAGATGAAATAAGTTTCTTGGCGGTGTTAAGCCAAGAAGAACATCCACGTTGGCAAGGCCAAGGTCTGCATCCAGTAAAACAACTCTTTTTCCTTTTTTTGCCAATTCCACAGCAAGGTTTACGGAAAGATTGGTTTTACCTACGCCTCCCTTACCGGAGGTTATGGAAATAACCAATGGAAATGTATCTTGCATAATGTTTTCCTTTAGTTCTCTACGATTTAAAAATATTTTTACCTTGGCAAGACTATTGGGCTTGCCCTGTGCTTGGTAATTGTCTTTTAAAAATTAGTCGCCATAACAAGGGCTCGGTGGCACTGACAAGTGAGTCGCGCAATTCCGCTCCACAAGACAAAGCTGAAACCGGTAAATGACAATGGGTGGCAGCATTGACAATGGAGCCAAAGCTCAATGCTTCATCAAGTTTTGCCCACACCACACTGCCGGCATCATCGGGGCTATAGCGTTGCAAAAAATTTATAAGTTGCGCACTGTCGTAGGTGGGAGCCATGACAATGTGTGTGGCTTTACTGCCCACATGGTCGCTTTCAAGCCCTAAGGATGCATACTGTTCTTTCAAGGTGCCCCTGGCGCCAAGGCTTGGTAAATCAATAAAAATTTTGTCTACATGCGCTTGCGCTATGAGAGCTTTATTCATGCTCACAGCGTCGGAAGCTTCAATATAGGAAAAATCCGAAAGCTCTGCCCAGTGGCGCAAAATCAATCTTCCATTACCGCGTTGGCAATCGGCGTTGATGAAAGCCACGCGACATAAAGAGTTTTGTGCACGTAATTGCAAAGCCATGCGTAAGGCTGTGGTGGTTTTTCCCAC
>CAYJHD010000060.1:0-12533 GCA_964370015.1 uncultured Desulfovibrionaceae bacterium
AAATTTTTCTTGAGACCCTTGCTGCTTAAGCGCGAGGGTCTCTTCTTTTATGTAGCTATATAGCCTATCTTCCCTTTTCGTGTGGCCAGTCGTTTTTGTTGTTTTGGGCTCTTTTGTTTACGTAGCTTTATGCGGCTACTTTGCAACCTATTGTATTCGCCCAGGCGTAAGGCGCTAAAGCGCCAACGGCTACGCTTTGCGCCCTTTGGGTCGATTTTTGCGCATGCTACGCATCACGCAAAAAACTACCCTTTCGGGCTGGTAAGCGGTAACTAGGAAGTGTGGGATACTTAAGTGAATACACACTTTGAGTTGATTTAGGGTGCGACATAAGTGTACTTTTTGGAAAATGATATCCTTTACCCACACTCTCATTGCCCAGCCATGTGCATAAAAAAAGGCCTGTCGCGGCCATGAAAAGTTTTTGAGGGTGGGGTTTGGGGCGGGAACTTTTTTCAAAAAGTTCCCGCCCCAAGAAAAAAAGACAAGCATAGTAAAACGATTCTTATCAATAAAAAAAAGCCCATGGGTTAATACTCATGGGCTTTTTTTTATCTGAAATATTTCCCCTTATACTATTTGAGACCTAGCTCTATAAGTTTCTCTAGAAGCTGGCCAAAATCAAGGCCCATGGCTTTGGCCTCTTGAGGTACGAGGCTTGTGGCAGTCATGCCAGGTAGGGTGTTGGTTTCTAGCGTGAATATACGCCCGTCAGCGGTGATTCTAAAGTCGGTACGACTGTAGCCGGATAGTCCAAGGGCGTTGTGTGCCGCCAATGCTAGCTCCTGCAAGCGCGCGTTTATCTCTGGTGCAAGTGGTGCTGGGCAGATTTCCTCTGCAGCACCTTTGGTATATTTGCTGGTATAGTCGAAGAACTCACCAGCGAGGGGTTTTATGAGTATGGGGGGCAAGGCTTGATCGCCGAGCACGCCGCATGTTGCTTCTTGTCCATCAATATTGCTTTCAAGGATGGCTTCTGCGCCTGCCGCAAAAATTTTATGGATGGCTTCTTTGAGCTCCACTTTATTTTGACAGCAAAAGAGTAAGAGAGATGAACCGCCGGTATTGCTTTTGGCAAAAATGGGATAGGGCAATGCTGGCTCCCAGTTCTCTGATGGAGGACAGGGAAGGAATTCCCAGTCAGCAGTGGGAATATTTTTTTGGCGATACAATTGCTTAGTGGCAGCTTTGTGCAGTGCAAGGAAAGATCCTTGGGCATTGGAGCCTTGGTAGGGCACATGTACGCTGTCTAGCATGGCCTGCACGAGGCCATCTTCACCAGGTGCGCCATGAAGGTTGATAAAAGCAAAATCGTGCTCTTTGGCGGTGCTGAGTAAAGAGTCAAAACCAAGCGATAAGTCAAAAAAAGTGACGCTGTGTCCGTTTTGAGAGAGCGCTTCGGCAATGCTATTGGCGCCGCTTAGCGAGACTTCACGCTCGCTGGACCAGCCGCCCGCTATCAAAAGTATACGCATGTAAATCACACTCCAGAAGCGCAGAGAGCGCTTTTTCAATGTTGCATCCTTGCTCGTAGGATAAGCGGATATTTGCTTTGTGTAGCTCATTGGTGCCGTAGCGAGCGAGTAGGTCTTGGTAGCGATCTTCTAGGCTCACACATTGATCGTGCATGACGCGTTTATCGGCGTAGATAATGAAAAATGGAATGGCACAAATATTTTGAGGGATGTCCCAAGGCCAATGCACATGCATGGCGACGCCCTGAGCTATTTCTCTGTTGGCAGTATGCTGCACTACGATGGAGGCCCCCATTTGTGCGTGGCTGCCGCCATGAGCGATGGTGTAGCTTTTGGCAAGGTCATGTAAGAGGGCACTGGCGCGTACAGAATCTACGCAAATGGGATGTCCTAGGTCATGAGCCATGTCTGCAAGTAAGGTGGCATAGTCTGCAACCATAAGAGAATGGGCGCGCACATTGTCCATCATGGCGTACTGATCCCATAGGGCAAAACACGCTGCATCGTCAGGAATTATGGGTGTTATACTGTCCAGCTCTTCGTTACTTGCGAATTCAAGCTCCGGTAAGCCCCATAAAGGATGAGGAGGATGTTTTTCTTTCATGAAAGCAGTATGCCATTAAGTGCGGTTTTTTGCCAAAGAATTTTTCGAGTAAAAATCACAAGAGTGGCCTTAAACACAAAGGGCACATTGCATATATTGACGCAATGTGCCCCCCAGACGGGAGTGTCCGGTGTGTTTTTAATGAGAACACCACTCATCATAAGGTTGCTCAGGCTTATTGTGACGGCAATAAGCAAGACCATGTGTACATAGGCTGTACACAAGTTTTATCGACCTAGAAAAAAATTACTTAAGACCCAAAGGAAAAAAAATTTGGAAAAAATATCTTGACAAGGGCTAAGGTCTTGAATTGCTAATGCTAGCAAAAAAAGTAAATTTTAGAGTAAATCAGAGAAAAACAAAGGCCTTTGGTTATCTTCCTGTGGATAACTTGAAAAAAAATATTGCTAAGAGAAAAAAAGTTCGGTAGAAAATCCTTTGTCTAAAAGGGAATTACAATAGATGAAAAAACATTGCTTATATTTTTAGTATGATATTTTAACGCCTTATATACATAGGCCAATGCTTGTGTATTGGGGGAAAACAAAGGAGCAAAATGGGTGAAATTGCCATTGATGGTTTGTACCTGTTTTTGCTAGAAACGCCACATGACGAATAAATGGGAAATAATTTGCGATAACCTACAAAAAACGCTTAAATCTGGTGATTATAAGGTTTGGATTTCTCCGCTTGATGGCCAAGTGGATGGTAATTCTGTCCAAGTATTTACGAGAACAGCCTATGTATGTGCATGGCTTGAGCGTCATTTTGCAAGGTCCATTCGTGAAGCTTGCGCGCTGGCATTGGGCATTGAAAGTGACCAAGTGCAGCTGAAGTTTACTGTACGCGAACTGAGTCAGAAGGCTCAGGAAAGCTGTGCATTGCCTTTAGTTACACCTTCAGGAGCTTCAATACGTCCAAAGGCTAGCCAAGAAGCACGTCAAGAAAGCCTTGTGGAATCTCTCCCAAGGCGTGCTTTTCCGCATACGGCGGAGCCCATTGCCGTGGTAAATGCCAGAGAAATGCAAGTTGCTTTGCCCATGCCGGCGCAAAGTCCTCTTACGCGTGTGCGCTGGCGCTATGACTTCAACGATTTTGTGGTGGGCCCAGCCAACTCCATGGCCGCTGCCGCTGCTCAGGATATCTGTCGTCATTCTTCTTCCATTGATACTTTGTTTGTCAGTGCCACTTCCGGTCTGGGTAAGACACATCTTATCCACGCCATAGGCCAAAGCATGGCCCGTGAAAATGGCAAAGCGCGTGTGGGATACTTAACGGCAGAGGACTTTACATCGCACTTTGTGCGCGCCGCGCGTTATAGCCAGATGGATGAATTTAAATCTTCCTTGCGCGGCTTGGATGTCTTGTTACTTGAAGATGTGCATCTCTTTCAGGGCAAGGAAAAAACACAAAATGAAGCCTTAGCCACCATTAAGTCTTTGCAGGCTCAAGGTAGCCGTGTGGTTTTAACGTCTTCATTTAGCCCCAAAGAATTGAAAAATGTTGATAGCCAATTGGTATCGCATTTTTGTTCCGGCATGCTGACACAAATTGACAAGCCTACGCGTGATATGTGCCGCTCCATTTTGCAGCATAAAGCCCATGGGCAAGACATGGCATTGCCTTCCAGCGTGGCAGATATTTTGGTAGAACATTTACATGAAGATGTACGCCAATTGGAAAGCTGTTTGCGTAATTTGATTTTTAAGGCAAAGCACTTGAATTGTTCCATTAGCCTTGAGATGGCCATGGATGTATTATCACAGTTCATGCCCACAGCTTCCTTATTGGACATGGAGCGCATTATTTCTTTGGTGTGTTCTTCTTTTGATGTGTCGGAAAAACAGATCACTTCCAAAAGTCGTCGTAAAGAATATGTGTTGGCGCGTGATACCATTTACTATTTGGCTCGTAAGCATACTTCTGCCACCTTGGAAGAAATAGGCGGACGCTTCAATAGACGCCATTCCACTGTGGTGAAGGGTATTTCTACCATTGAACGCCAATTACAAAGCCAAACCTCATCGGGGCGTCAAGTGGCCAATACCTTGGCCATGGTGGAACGCAACGCTCACGTGTAAGCTCCTTCCCGTTCGAGTTTTCATCAGAAAAAATTTTCAGTGTTATACTGTCCCAAATAATGTTTTTTGGAAAGCTTCCTAAAGGGTAGCCTAGCCTTTCCGTGGCGTGTTTTGAGCTGTACGGGAACAAAGCGCAACTGGAAGCTGACAGAAAACTTTGCATATAAAAAAGCTCAAGATTCTTAGGAAACTTGAGCTTTTTTCATGTTTTTTAGAAAATTACTTTTTTCTTACGTCCTCAAAATCCACCAGAGGGGGCAAGTCGTCCAAATTGTCTAAGCCCAAAAGCTCTGCAGGGTTTGGAGGCTGTGGAATGGGCATGGCTTTGGCTGTGGCAGCAGGGGCATAGGCTTTAAGGAGTTCTTCATAGCTCTTTGAAGTGCTTAGCCCTGCCAGTGGGCTTTCTTCGCCTTCCTCTTGTACTGGCGTGGTAGGGTGATGTAAGGAAAGGCTGTTCATGGCTTGAGAAGCTTCTTTTAAGGCGTCTTCCGCATTCAGGGTGTCATCATCATGCTCATCTTCAAAGTCGTCCTCAGGGGAGGGCATGGGCTCAGGAATGGCCATGAGAACCTCTTGGGCTAGACTTTCTGTGCTGTCCATTTCCAAGGCTTCCATGGCCAAGGCTTCGGCGTCCTGATATTTTTCCCAAAGGAGATAGACGTGCGCCAATTTGGCAATACTACGCGGATGACGGCCAAATTGTTGCATGGCTCTATGAAATACATATTCAGCCCCTGCGTAGTTTTCCACTTGCATATGGGCTTCAATGGCCTTGGAGTAAAATTCTTTCTGCTTGGGGTGGTGGGGTAAACTATCCATAAAAACTTTTGCGGCCACATTGTACTGCTTATAATGCATGAGTGCCTGCCCTATGGAAGTGATATGCGACACATCGTGTATATATTCACTGGCGGCTCTTTGCAAAAAAGCCGCACCTGTGCCCAGTTGTCCTTCTTCCATGAGGCTTAAGCCTTTGTGTAAAAGCTCTTGCAACCTTTCACGTACTTGATATTTTTCTTGGAGCTCTTGGCTTTGCTCGCGTAGAATTTTAGCAAATTCTCGTAAGACGGTGGCGAGAGCCCCTTCGCGACCGTACTGATACACTATGGAGCGCGGATTGCCACTGCCGTGTGGGTCTAGCAAAAATGCCAATGTTGGCTCACTGGTAAGGCTGGCTATGAGGGCATTGACCTCTCGTTCCACAGTGGGAACACAATGCAAGTGCTGAGAGCTCATCTGTCGCAGAGCCATGGATAAGCTTTCCAAGGCCATGGGTAAGTCTTTTTTTTGTAAGTAGCCTTTGGCTCGGGCTAAATGATGGCGTATATCCTTGGGTACAATCATGGAAATATCCTTTACTTCCAAAGGTGTTGAATGTCGCTTTGGGCTTGCTCCAAAAGGCGCAGGGCGGTATCGGGCATGAGGGCGTGTAAGGACCCCTTGGCCAGCCAACGCTGACGTATGTAGGATGAGCTAATGTCTAAACGCGGTATGGGCATATAATAAATATGTGCCTCATGGTTGCCGAAGTCTATATGCGCCGCAGGGCAAGGATCTTCGGAAATGCGCGCCTTGGGCCAATGATTGCGCACGGTGCGTATGAACAGTTCTTCATCGCCATCGCCGCGTGGAGTGACGCCCATGTCTGTGAGCGTGGGAATTTCTAAGCCTCTATACCAATGGGGCAAATCCAGCAGATTTTCAATGCCTTCCATGAAGAGTAAGCGTTGTTGTGGATATTTTTGCGCATAGTTCTCCAAGGTGTGCCATGTGTATGATGGTCCTTGGCGTTCTGCCTCCACAGTGCTAACGCACAAGCCATCAATGGGCGCACAAGCCGCTTCCAGCATGGCATGGCGCAAGGCAAAGGGCAAGAAATTGTGCGCATCTTTATGCGCAGGACACGCACAAGGAATAAGTTGTACATGATCCACGGGCAAAGGAAGGTCTTTATATTCCAATATTTCTATGGCTAATCGTAAGTGGCCCACATGCACAGGATTAAAGGAGCCGCCAAATAAACCCATATAGGACATGGCTACCACTTTACGCTGTGCGGAGGCACGGGATTGGCAAAACCTTGCCCGCCTTGCTCAGCCAGCAAGTTTTCCAATTTTTCTTGGGTGCGCGCCAATTGCTTTTCCAACATATCTATTTGCTTTTGTTGCGCTTGAAGCACTTCATCGAGATCTTTGAGGTGCTTTTCCTGAAAGTACAGACCTTCTTCCAGAAGGGCTAGACGTTGGTCGTTGTCAGCCATGCTTTTTCCCTTTACGCTTTGTGGCGTTTTGGTTTTGCGTATGTTTGGGTTTGTCCTCAAACTTTCTATTTTTGTCGTGCTTATTACCAGCTCCCTTCATGGGGGGGCGACCCACTTGTGGCATGAGAATGCGATGCTGTGCCAAGCGATCAGCATCACTACGAGCCACATAGATGGGCTCTTTTTTCGTGTCTAGGCCCGTATAAAACATGGCCGTGGCAATGGTGCCCGGTGTGGGAATAAAACATTGTACCTGTTGCGGTTTCCAATTTCTTTGCGCCAACCATTGCGCCAAGGCATGCATATGCCCCTTGGTACAGCCGGGATACGCGCTCATTAAATACGGTACCACATATTGCTCACGCCCCACCTTTTGGCAATGCTTTTGGAAGGCCGCCAAGAAGGTTTCAAATACTTCCAAGGGTGGTTTGCGCATGAGGTTGAGCACATCTTCTTCGCTGTGTTCAGGCGCAATTTTCAATTGACCGCCGGTGAATTCTTCGGTGTAGGCGTGCACGGCATGGGCTTCGTCCATGGCAATGTCCGCACGAATGCCGGAAGCCACGCGTACATGCTTGATGCCGGGCAGATCTTTAATGTCCCGCAACATATGTATATGTTGCATTTGCGGTGTGCGGAAAAAGGGGCAAACCTTAGGATGACAGCACGAGGTGCGCACGCAAGGTTTAGGATTGGTGCAGGAGCCTTGCCACATATTGGCAGTGGGGCCACCCACATCGGAAATACTGCCGTTGAAGCCCTTTTTGCGTGTCATGCCTTGCGCTTCATCCATGATGGACTGGGCGGAGCGTGAACTTAAGCGCCGACCTTGATGCAAAGCTAAGGAACAAAAGGCGCAACCGCCGCCACAACCGCGATGGGATGTGATGCTGGTGCGAAGCATTTCTTCGGCGGGAATGGCTTCCTTATACGAAGGATGCGCTGCACGCTGAAAGGGTAGCTCGTAAAGAGCGTCCATTTCTGCTTGGCTCAAAGGCTTTGCTGGCGGGGCTATGAGTA
The DNA here is from genome assembly GCA_964370015.1 of uncultured Desulfovibrionaceae bacterium. GTDB lineage: Bacteria > Desulfobacterota > Desulfovibrionia > Desulfovibrionales > Desulfovibrionaceae > CAYJAD01. The sequence continues at coordinate 7,441 of CAYJHD010000060.1, forward strand.
ATTCACGCGAGCCATGATTTTGACGTATATAGTCGGTGCCAAGGTGCACATGCTTTTCCAGAGCCAGTGTGGCGTCCATGAGCAAAGGCGCTTGCTCGAGCATGTCTTCGTGGCTGGGTAAATCTATATAATGATGGTCATAGTCCACTTCTTCACTTTTTTGCATCCACGCCGTGCCATCCACATATTCCAGCGGCAAGCCCGCCTCACATTTTTGTGCAATGTCCAGCACGGCGCGCTCACCCATGCCATAGATGAGCATATGGGCCTTGGCGTCAAGCAACAAAGAACGGCGCAAAGCGTCTGACCAGAAATCATAATGGGTAAAGCGGCGTAAGGAGGCCTCTATGCCGCCTAGCACCAAGGGTAAACCGGGAAAGGCTCGTCGTGCAAGATTGGTATAGATGATGGAAGCCCTGTTGGGGCGTGCTCCGGCTTTGCCACCGGGAGTATAGGCATCCTCTGAGCGTTTTTTGCGAAAGGCCGTATAGTGGGCCAGTTGCGAATCCAAAGCTCCGGCGGTGATGCCCGCAAAAAGGCGTGGTCTGCCCATGCGCAAAATATCTGTGGTGTCTTGCCATTGGGGCTGGGCACAAATACCCACTTTATACCCATGGGACACCAACCAGCGGCCCAAGAGAGCCACGCCAAAGGCTGGGTGGTCCACATAGGCATCGCCGGTGATGAATAAAATATCAAGACTCTCCCAGCCAAGAGAATGCATCTCTTCCTTGGTCATGGGCAAGAAGGGGGGCTGGGAGAGGGGCTTTTGGGTCATGTGTGTCCTTACAAAAAGAGATTACTTCGTGTCCTTGGGGGGCATGATGAGCTTGGAACCGGACTCTTTGGGCCAAGGCTTTTGGTGGGAGGCTTGCTCTTCCTTCATGCCTTGCATATGCGAGGTTTGAAATTCCATCCATTCTTCAAGGGAAATGCCACCCTTGCCGTCTTTATTGATGATACCAAATACAGCGTCGGTCATTTGTGGGTAAGCGGCTTTAAATTCGTCCATATTCACGTCTTTATCACCGTTGCTGTCCATTTTGGTATATTTTTCTGTGGCATTGCTCATGCCTTCAGAGGTTTTGCCGGGGGCTTTACCGTCCATGCCGGGCATGGCGTGGGCAAAGGTTGCTAAAGAAAGGAACAAGGCAAGACAAAGTAATTTTTTCATGGAAAGTATCCTTTATGGTAGTATGTAAAGGCAATTATGCCAATTTATCTTCCGTTCTCATACGGTATGTGCCTTGTCTTGTAAAGAAACTTTCCTATGTTACCCTGAGCGCAAGAGTTTTTTAAGGAAAATGTCACAATGTCTTGACCGATTGGGCTGGGTGTCTTATTTTCTTTCATTATGAACTGGGACTGGGATAAACTACAAGAAAAACGGCAGAGGCAGTCGCGTCAATCTCCTTTTGGTGGAGATAATAATGACAAAGGCGACAATGGCGGCGATGATAATCGCAGGCCCCCCATTAACTTTGGAAAAATGCCAGATAATCCCCTTCGTGGACATGTGCAAATGCCCAGCGGCAAAGGCATATGGCTCATGGGTGGGGCTCTAATTGTCATATGGCTTTTATCGGGTATCTTCATTGTGGAACCCGATGAAGAAGGCGTTGTTTTACGCTTTGGCGAATATGTGCGTACTGTGGGCCCTGGCCCCCATTATCATTTGCCCGTGCCCATCGAAACCGTCTATAAGCCTAAAGTAACACAGGTTTTACGCGGAGAAGTGGGTTTTCGCTCCGTGGGGCAAGGCTCCACATTCCAGCAAGGTCAATTACGCACCGTGCCGGAAGAAGCCTCCATGCTCACCGGCGATGAAAACATCGTCAATGTGCAATTTAGCGTGCAGTATAAGATTAAAGACCCCGTGGAATATCTTTTCAACGTTACCAATCAAGCCGCTGTGGTGCGCAATGCCGCCGAAGCTGCCATGCGTGAAGTCATTGGTAAGAGCATGATTGATTCTGCCCTCACCGATGGCAAGATTCGCATCCAAAGTGACGCCACGGATCTTTTGCAAAACATCTTAAACCGCTATGAAGTGGGCGTGCAAATCATTGCAGTGCAATTGCAAGACGTGCATCCACCCCAAGAAGTTATCGATGCCTTTAAGGATGTGGCTTCTGCCCGTGAGGACAAAAGCCGTATTATCAACGAAGCCGAAGCCTATCGCAATGAAATTTTGCCCAAGGCTCGCGGTGAAGGCGCACAACTGGAAAACCAAGCCCAAGCGTATAAGGAAACGCGCGTGCAAAATGCCAGTGGTGTGGCCGGTCGCTTCCTTTCAGTGTTAGAAGAATATAATAAAGCCCAAGATATTACCAAAAAGCGTCTCTATTACGAAGCCATGGAAGACATCTTGGTGCATGCTCATGATAAAGTCATTGTGCCCGCTGGCACCGCAGACCGCACATTACCGCTTTTGCCTTTAAGTTTAACTGGTACAGGTGCCAAGTCTAGCTCTGCAACATCCGGCGCAGGGGCAAGAAAAGTTGGCCCACTTTCAGGAGGAGCACAATAATGAAAAATAATCCTCTTGCTTTGGGTGTTGCACTTTTTGTGTGTATTTTGATTTTTGGTCAAAGCTTTTTCACCGTGCATGAAACGGAAAAAGCCATTGTGCTACAATTGGGTGTACCTCAAGACAATGTCTATGGCCCCGGTTTACACTTTAAACTGCCTTTTATCCAAAATGTGCTGTATTTTGATTCACGTATTTTGGATTATGACGCTCGTCCCACTGAGGCTTTTACGGTGGATAAAAAAGCCATTGTTTTGGATAACTATGCCCGTTGGCGCATTGAAAATCCCTTGCAGTTCTACCGTACCATGCGCACCATTCCCGGCGCGCAGGCTCGCCTTGACGACGTTGTGTATTCGCAATTACGCGCCCTTGTGGGTGGATACACACTGACAGAAGTGGTATCTTCACAACGCGCTAAAATTATGGAAGAAGTTACGCAAAAAGTGGCAGAGCTCATGAAGGGTTTTGGTGTGGAGGTGGTGGACGTGCGTATTAAGCGTACTGACTTACCCGCTGAAAACCAAAGAGCCATCTTTCAGCGTATGCAAGCTGAGCGTGAACGCCAGGCCAAGCAGTATCGTTCTGAAGGTGTGGAAGAATCCACCCGTATTCGTTCCGATGCTGATCGCCAAAAGGCTGTTATTATAGCAGAAGCCAATAAGAAAGCGGAAATCATTCGCGGTGAAGGCGATGCGCAAGCTGCGCAAATCTTTGCCGAAGCATTTGGCAAGTCTCCGGAATTTTATGAATTCCAAAAGGGCTTGGAAGTATTGCGTAAATCCTTACGTGAGAATAGCCGCATAGTGCTTTCCAGCGATGATCCCATATTGGCTCCATTTCAAGAAAAAACTAACTAATACAGTATTGTATTGAAGTAACTAGAGGAGAGGCTATGTCCTCATTTTTAGAAGCCTATGAGCGCATAAAGTTTTCCACAGGCACCAAGACTCAAGTGGAAATTGCAGAACTGTTAGAAATTCGTCAGTCCAGCATTTCCGATGCCAAAAGACGTAACTCCGTACCTGCGGAATGGGTCATGAAATTGTTTGAAAAATTCGGCTTGAACCCCGATTGGATTAAACAAGGTGTTGGACCCATGTACTTGCGCACAGAGGCCGGCTATCATCCCCAAGAGGGCCCTCAGGTGGGCTTAGCCGACAGCGGTGCCTTATACGGTGAACCAGCCGCCAAAAGTGTCATGATGACAGTGCACGGCATGGCCTGCACGTATAAAGATAAAGACATACACCCTGCATTGCCACAAGTGGGTAAAATATCCTTGCCTCTGTCCCATGCCGATGCCGGCGTGCAGGTGGTGCGCATGGAAGCACCCAACATGGATCCTGTGGTGAAAGTGGGTGCCCATGTGGGTGTGGATGCAAGTATAAAAGTGCCTGTTTCGGGCATGGTCTATGCTTTGTTTTGGCCACACGAAGGCCTTGTCATGAAGCGTGTTTTTCTTGATAGTGATGATGTGCATTATATTTTGCGCTCCGATGCCGCAGGCTATCCGGAGGTGCGCTTACCTGCCACCACATTGAATCAGCGCATGCTGGGCAAGGTGGTTTGGGTATTGCAAAATGTGTAATGCTTGCTCATAAAATATAAAAAAGCGGATTGCCATCATGGTAATCCGCTTTTTTCATGGAAAATATATTCTCTTCTAGGCCGCCGGATAGCGTCCACAGCTAAATTTTCCCTCGGGGCAAATCTTGGTTTTTTCGCAAGGGGCACCGGCATGGGCAAACACTTCGGGTAGGGTTTCGCGGCAAATGCTGAGCATGTCCTGCGCCACTTTGCGTATTTCCCATTGGGCACGAGTGCAACAGCGATGCGCAAAAAAGTTAAGTAAGGTGCGGCAATTCATGCTAACCACAATGCGCGTTTCCGCCGCTTGTGGGAGCACAAAGCGGGCATCTTCATTGGCCTTGCCTTCTCGGCCGTCGGCGGAGAGCAGAGCATGTATATCTGCATAGGCAGAACCCACTTCAGCCATGAATTTTTCAAAGCGAGCCAAGGCTTCGGGATTTTTGGCAATGGCAGGAGGCACAATATAATTGCATTGGGCTCCGTTCACATAGCGTTGACTTTGTTGCGAATACGAAGCAATGCGATGGCGCACCAATTGGTGGGACAAAGCGCGTGAAATGCCGTCAATGGCAAAGGTAAAGCTCACATGCTCAATGGGGCTGGCGTGGCCAGATTCCATGATTTTCTCTATGAGCTTGGCTTGTTTCTTCGGATTGATATGTTCGGTGTTATTGGGCAGAGTAAGATCTTGCCACATGTCTCCCACAAAGCCTTCAAAATAGCATTGCCGACAGGCGGCATAAATGACGGCCAGAGGATTGGGAGTATGGGTGAGTAATTGTATTTTTGCTGTGACGGCTGGCATGGCTTTCTCCAAGGTCTTAGGTAAGCAACATTTTCATATGAGCATAGGCCTTACTGGTGGCCATGCGTCCGCGCGAAGTGCGTTTTAAAAAACCGCATTGTATGAGATAGGGTTCATAAATATCCTCAATGGTGCGAACCTCTTCAGAACAAGCCACGGCAAGGG
>CAYJHD010000061.1:0-12479 GCA_964370015.1 uncultured Desulfovibrionaceae bacterium
GGTGTGGGGAGGGGGAAGAACCTTTTCTTCAGAAAAGGTTTTCCCTCTCCCCACATATAAACTATAATTTACAACAATTTTTGCACAGCCCAGCCTTCTTCTTCGGCTGTTTTTTGGGCTAAGCTGCCACCAAGCACGCATATGCGTCCTTTTTGGCTTACTTGTTCCATGATGTGCGCAAATTCTTGGAAGTGTTGCTTGGTGGTGGAAAGGATTTCATCACGCATTTGCTGCCTTGCTTCGTCGGTATCGCCGCAGAGGTGACGGGCAAAGGCGGCGGCGCCTTTGGCATCGGGGAGCAAATAGGTATCTAAATCGCCAATGGCACCTACAATGGCACCGGATAAAGTGCGAGCATCGGGGTCGAAGGCGCGCAGATAGGCATCGGTGGCATCATAGGTGTTAAGGGTGTTCTTCACGGCCGGATCGCGGTAGGAAGCTTGTACTAAGGTTCCGTTGAGGCGGTCGAGAGCGCAGAAAGCACCGTAGGCGCCACCTTGTACGCGTACTTTTTCCCAGAGATAGCCCATGCGTAGGTGACGTAAGATGACCTGCGCTGAACCGTGGTAGGTGTAGCCCATGTCGTAGAGGTTGGCACCTTTACCCACATAGTTGATTTGTGCGGGCGCAGTGAAAACTTCTGCGGCGGGCATGGCGGGGCAAAGCCAATCGTTGGCACTGACAAGGGTGCGTTGTGGGAGAGCTTGCATGAGCTTTTGGGCTTGGCTTTCCACGTTGGCTAGGGTTGTGGCATCGGCGGTGCTGTCTAAGATGCAGTTTTTCCCGTTGAGGATGCACGCATAGAGTTCTTGCAAATCATTGAGGATGGCAGGCCAGTTCTCTTGGGCTTTTTCTGAGAGCTCGCGCACGTGTTCTAGGTAGCTTATGCCACCGGTGAGTTCTTCCAGCCAGCCGGTGGGGCTAAGACTTGCGCGGATGCGTGCGGAAACAGCACTGTGACCAGCGGCCACAAGACCGTGTTCTAGGCGAGCTTTGGCTTCCAGAAGCATTTGGCAAAAACGCTCTTGTTGGTCGAAGTTGGGTTCCAAGAGTACTTCTTGCAAAATGGCAAAAAGATCGTCCACTTTGTCGCGCACGGCTTTACCGCCCACGGAAAGATAGGCCAAGGGGCTACCATTTTTGTGGGTGGAAAGGTAAGAACTGGCACCCATGCCACCGGTTTTGGCGGCCATGCGTGTACCCATGGTTACAAAGTCGTGCTTTTGTGTGCCCATTTCCATGAGGGCGCGCCCCAAAAGGGGCACGAGGGGCATGAGGCGTTGAGGCACAGCGTTCAAGGGAAGGAGGAGGTTTACATAGGCCACGCCTGAAGTGTCGATGTTGTGACCGATGAAGCGTTGTTCCTCGGTGCCTTTTACTTCGATGGGGAGGATGGTGTTTTGCAGGGGCAAATCTTCCACACCCACACAAGGAATGGTGGCAAGGGCCTCGGGAGAGTCTGCTTCTTCTTGCAAATCACGCAGACGTTGTGTTTCTTGCACCAACTCTTGGCGCTCGGAAGGAGAGCATGCGGCTTGGATGCGTGCTAGCTGCGCCACTTCTTCGGCGGCGCGGCGTTCTTCTAAGCTGGCGTCGGGGAGAAGAATAACGGTGCTGCGATGTTCGTTGTTGAGGAACCATTCCTTGAGGCAGTTTTCAAAAACTTTTTCGCCCTTGGCAAGACGGTCTTTAATGGTGGCAAGGGGAGCTTCCCAGGCGAGGGAGGCAATGGGATCGCCATCATAGAGCCAGGTGGAAAGACTTTGCACCATGGCAGAAAGACCGCGGGGGAAGCGTCCGGAGTTATTTTCGCGTAGGCTAAATTCTACGCTGTTCACGGCGGCTTCAATGGCTTCTGGGGCAATGCCGTCATGGGCAAGGGCGGCTAGGGTTTCGTGAATGAGCATTTCTGCTTCGTGTAAATCACGAGGACGTACACCCTTAAGACCCACGGAATAATACATTTGGCGCAAATCACTTTCAAGGCCGATGCCGGTGGTATCTTCACCAAGGCCGGATTCAATGAGGGCTTTGCGTAAAGGAGAGCCTGGTAAGCCATCTAAAATATGCTCCAGCATCTCAAAGGTGAGGGCCGTGGTGACGTCGGCTGTTTCGCACAAAAGCCAGTTGACGGTAAAGAGCGCATTGTCATTATCTTCGCCACTGGCATAGGCCACTTCTATGTGACGAGGCATGTCTAATTTGTCTTGCAAAGGAATGGTGGATTGCGCCTTTTTTTCCGGAGCTAAGGCCGTATGGCGAGCAAGCTCTGCACCCACGATTTCTAAGCGGCGTGCTTCATCATCATCGCCCCAGAAGAAAAAGCGTGCATTGGAAGGATGATAGTAGGAGGTGTGAAACTCTTTAAACGCATCGTAGCTTAGGGTAAGGATGCTCTTGGGGTGACCGCCGGAATCAAGGCTATAAATCATGTCCGGGAACATGGATTGCTGGGATTGTTCAGCCAAGATGGAGTCGGGGGAAGAGTAAACGCCCTTCATTTCATTGTAGACCACGCCCTTAAATGTCCATGGCTCATCGGCACTTTCTGCCTCCACATGCCAGCCTTCTTGGCGAAAGATATCTTCGCTGATGCGTGGGTGGAATACAGCGTCAATGTATACGTCGATGAGATTATAAAAATCTTGCGTATTGGTGCTGGCCACGGGATAGCATGTTTTATCGGGGAAGGTGAAGGCGTTGAGGAAGGTTTGTAAAGAACCTTTTAAAAGCTCCACAAAGGGTTCACGCACGGGAAACTTTTCAGAGCCGCAAAGCACAGAGTGCTCAAGAATATGCGCAACACCGGAAGAGTCGGCAGGAGGCGTGCGTAAGGTTACACCAAAGCATTTATTTTCATCATTATTGCTAATGGATAAGAGTTCCGCGCCGGTGGCATTGTGTTTCCAAAGACGCGCAGTGCCGAAAATTTCTTGTACGTGTTCTTCACGTACCAATGTGAAATCATTTTTATACATATAACCTTCTTTGTGTAAAAATGAGGGCAAATCCCATGAGATTGCCCTCGGTATTTATGTGTATGGGGAATTTGCGTGAAACAATGTATTGTTACGCAAATGTTTGAGGTGGTTTTATAGGGTGTGCAAAAGCACTTCAGATAAACTGCGCTTGGGTACGTAATGTATGCCCTCGCCGTCGCGCCAATAGGTAAAAGATCCATCATCCGGCATTTCAGCCAATACGCGACGTTCTTTTTCGATGCCAAGGCCTAGGATGAGCGCTATCTCCATGCCGTCAGGCACTTGGAAAATCTCTGCGCATTCTTTGGGGCTGAAGGAGGCATGCATGCAGCATCCCATGCCCTTACTTTGTGCGGCAAGCTGTATGGTTTGAGCGGCAATGCCCACGTCCATATGTACAAGTTTTCCGGATTTTTCTGGCGTTAAAATGGCTATATATGCCGTGGGACGTTCGCCGGCAATGGGGCCGTCCCATTTAAGAGCACCTGCCCAGCGTGTATGGGGGAAAATAGCCTCACAAGCTTGTCTACTTTCGGCGGCCACAAAACGTAATACTTGCGCATTACGTGCACAAGGGGCCATACGCGCGCAGTCCACAAGCCAATGAATGGCGTCTGCACCCAATCTATCTGTTTCTAAAAAGCGACGGCAAGAGCGAGCTTCTTTCACTAAGCTAGTAAAATCCATAACAACCTCTCAGGCAAATAAAATAACATGCAAAAGCATATGCTCATGGTATGCTGGGCGTAGCTTTTGTTGGTGTTCATTGTAAAGTATACAAAAAAGCTCTTACAAGATACGGGGAATGTGCTTGTTTGTAAAGCCAAAGGAAGTATGGAAAATGCACAGAAAGAACACAAAAAACCCACATGGGTACGACCAATGTGGGGTTTTTGTGATAGGTAAAAACTCAGCGCATATAAAGACGCAAAGAATTGTTTGCGGCTTAAGAGGCGCGAGTATGCTTGAAAGTGAGATTGTAAAGATGATGGAAAAAGTCCACATATTCCACAAAAACACCATCGGGAACACGGATACGAGCCGGAGCAAAGTTTAAGAGGCTACGAATGCCGGCATCAATTAAGTGATTGGCGGCGCGTTGTGCTCTTTCGGGTGGAGTAGCTATGATGCCCATTTCGATATGTTGTTCCACCACTTTTTCTTTGAGACGTTTGGTACACATCACTTCAAGGTTATTGACTTTTTCGCCAATTTTAAAGGGGTCACAGTCAAAGGCTCCCACAATATGAAAGCCCTTGGTGCGAAATTCGCTATGATTTAAAATGGCGCGTCCCATATTACCCACACCCACAAGGGCAAGGCGCCATTCGCGGTTAATGCCAAGGGCTTCGGAAATGGATGCCATGAGGGCTTTCACGTAATAACCCACACCGCGCACACCAAACTCACCAAAAAAGGCGAGGTCTTTACGCACTTGAGAGGCGTTCACATCACAAGCTTTGGCCAAAGGATCAGAGGAAATAACTTCCACACCCTCTTGGTCTAAATGCTCAAGAACCTGCATATACACAGCGATTCTTTGGATGGTAGCCTTGGGTATGTGGATGTTTTTAACTTGATTCATGGTAATTTCCTCCGCAAAATAGATACTAAGCTTGTGAAATAATATGCAAGATAGTACTGGTAAGTTCTAAAAGTGTCAATCTCATGATTTCAACCACCATGAGTTTTACTTATAAGGGGATGGCCTTGCTGTGAGGATGGGCTTATTTGCTACGGGGGAGGGGGTAACTCTTCGAAAAATAAAGCTGATCTCTGTGGCTTGGGCTTGGGCCTTATACTACTGTATTGTTAATGACGTTTGCACATCATTTGTTCTTAATAGTAAAGTCATGCAAATACATAAGCTTTTTACTATGGTAACTAGTAGTGATATAGCTCCGTTTTTTTAGCTAAGCAAGGGGAAAATGATAGTTTTCGTGAAATTTTTTGTTGTTAAAGTAACAAGGAATTCTAAACGATGAAAACTTTAAAATATATGAAAAAAGGCGCCGTCGTACGTATACGAACGGCGCCCACATGAGACTTATAATCTAAGCTTAGTATAAGCCGGGATAGAAGCTGATGATGGCTGTGGCGATGATGCCAACCACAACACCGTAGAATACGAAGGGCCAGAATGTCTTTTTAAGAACAAGACCTTCGCGACCTGCAAGACCCACCACGGCGCAAACGGCCACGATGTTGTGTACGCAAATCATATTACCCATGCCACCACCCACTGCTTGAGCAGCTACGATGATTTGACGGGGAATATTAAGTACAGCGGCTGTGCTCCACTGGAATTCAGCAAAGAGCAAGTCAGATACGGTGTTAGAACCGGTAATGAAGGCGCCAAGGCCACCCACGAAGGAAGCAAGCATGGGCCAGGTTCCGCCAGCGATGGCAGCAACGGTTTGCGCCATGGCAAGAGGCATGGAAGGTAAGCCGTCGGGGTTCACACCGGAACCGCGGAAGATGGATACCAAGGCTACAGCAAAGATAAGAGCAATGGTGGGGGATTTCATTTTGCTTAAAGATTCGCCCCAAGCGCGTTTTACAGCGTCGCCGCTCATGCCATGAATGCCAATGGTTAACAAGGATACCAAGATGAAAGGAATGGTGCCAGGCAAGTACAAGTACTGGATGGCAGCGTCCACGTTTTCATAGCCAAGAATGTTGCTAAAGGGGATGGACTTGGAAGCAAGCCAGCTCTTGAAAGGAAGCTGAGAAATACGGGTAACAACCAAGATAAGGCCAATGAGGGCATAGGGTAACCATGCTTTAAATTGGCTCATATGAGGGGTAAATTCAGTTTTGGTGCTGGTTTTTACAGTGCCTGTCCATTCAGGATCCCAGCCGTCCTGTGGGCCGAAGGTCCAAACGTCCTTAGGTACGCAAAAGCCTTTTTTGGTGCCAGCCACCAAGAGACCAAGACCCACAAGACCACCAATGAGGGAGGGGAATTCTGGTCCGAGGAACCAAGCAAAAGAAAGGTAAGGCACAAGGAAGCACACAGCGGCAAATACGCAGTATTTCCATGCGGAAAGGCCTTCTTTCCAGGACTTGTTGGGGCCGTAGTAACGGGTCATGAAGCCGAGGAGGAAGATGGGTAAAATAATTGCCATGGGGCCGTGCATGGTGGTGGCCCATTCGCCAATAACTTTAGCAAAGCTTTCAAAGCTGGTGAAGTTAAGAGCAGCACCAGAGGCCACAGCGTCGGCCACAGGTGTTTTTAAAGGAGTAAGACCCACAAGGATAGGCGTACCCACAGCACCGAAGGTTACGGGGAAGCTGTTAAACACTAAGCAGATAACTGCAGCTGCCAAGGGGGGGAAGCCCAAGGAGAGAAGGAGAGGAGCTGCAAGGGCTGCAGGGGTACCAAAACCGGCCGCACCTTCAATGAAGGCGGCGAACATATAACCAATGATGATGGTTTGTACGCGACGGTCGGGGCTGATATTTTGCATCCCGTATTGGATAGTTTCCATGCCACCGCTTTGTTGCAGAGTGAACATGATTAAAATGGCACCAAAAACGATGATAAGCACACCGATGGCAACCACAACGCCTTGTAAAGACAAGGCTGCCAAATACATGGCGTCCAAATTCCAAGCAAACATACCTGCCACCACGGCAATGAGCCACGCCACGGGCATGGCACGTGTGGCTGGCCAGCGCAGACCCACCATGAGTACAAGCGCAGCTAAAATGGGCAAAATGGCCATAAGAGCTAACATAGATACAGACATACAAACTCCTCAATAAGTAGTGGCGGTTTCCACTACCACAAAAAGTAACTTACAGACACCTTAACAAAAGGTGCCACCTACCTCTTCCTCATCCAAGTAAAATACAAACATTTTACTTATAAAGGTCCCTTGTGTAAACACAAGGGACCCATAACAAGTCTTATTTACGCAAGTTTTCAGCTAAAAGCTCAGCGATGTGCGTGACTTTAAGACCCTGTTGTTGTTTTTCGGCGCCGCCACCAATTTGCATGACGCAACCGGGGCAGTCCACCACCAAACGCGATGCGCCTGTTTCTTTGGCATTGGCCAATTTCATTTCCAAAAGATTTTTGGAAATGCCGGGGAACTTCATGGAGTAAGATCCACCAAAGCCGCAACACACGTCTTCTTCTTTGCTGGGCACATATTCTGCGGCATTGTCGATGAGCGCGCGAGGCTCTTCGGTGACGCCAAGGCCACGGCAAAGGTGACAAGATGCGTGATAGGTGACTCTTTCTGAGCTCTTGTTGAAGTCTTCGGCGCTCAAACCTAGCTTATTATGCACAAAGGAACTGAAGTCCATGACTTTATCCGCAAAGAGTTCGCAACGGGTTTTAATACCGGCGTCGGCTTTGGGGTCTTGGCCCACAATTTCATTGTAGGTGTGCTTTAAGTGTGAAGCACAAGAGGTACATAAGGTCACAATGGCATCGTATTGATTGGCATCAAAAGCCATGAGGTTTTGACGCGCCACAGATTTTGATGTTTCTCTTTGACCCATCATTTCCAAGGGAAGACCGCAGCAGCTTTGCTCCATGGGGAAGTCCACAGCCACATTGTACTTGTTGAAAATCTCCACGGCGGCTTTGAGCTGATGGGGGTAGATGAAGTCTTGAGCACAGCCGGCAAAAAGGGCAACCTTAAAGCGAGGCTGAGACAGACGGGGTTGTATTTTTTCCCACTGGTCGCGGAAAGATTCTTTGGCAATGGCAGGAAGTGCTTTGAATTCATGCTTGGCAAAGAATATGGATGGTAAGTGACGCTGATACACATCGCCGCGAGAGGTGGGAAGCTGTGCATATTTGGCAAACTTCAAGAGGCTATGGAACATCTTGCGATTTTTCATGACGGCGCTTAAGAGCGTCGCTTCCATGGGGGTGCCTTCTTCTTCGTTGAGGCGCACACGGATTTCACGAATAAGACGTGGTAAATCAATGCCGCCGGCGCAAATATTCTTACAAGCTTCACAGTTTACGCAGTTTTGAGCCAGCACTTTAGCCTTATCTCTTCCGTGGAAGAAATAGGTTAAAATAAGACCGATGGCGCCAATATAAATATAGCCCATGCGGTGACCGCCCACCAAACGATACACAGGGCACACGTTGGCGCAAGCACCACAGCGTACACAGCGGAAGATTTGGGAGAATAAAGGATCTTTGGCCAATGCGCTACGACCGTTATCCAAAAGGATAATGTGCATTTCCTTTTTCTTGCCATCAGCAGACTCACCCGTCCATTCACCTGGGCCAGTGAACCATGTCACATAGGTGGTGAGCAGCTGAGCTGTGGCGTTACGGGGCAGAATTTGCAGAGCGTTCATGGCATCATCCAAGGTGGGGATGAGCTTATCTAAGCCAGCAATGGCCACGTGCACACGGGGAAGTGTGGACACAAGGCGTGCGTTTCCTTCGTTGGTACAGGTGGCAAAGGCACCCGTTTCGGCAACGCAAAAGTTGGCACCGGTGACGCCCATGTCTGCATCAATGAATTTGGCGCGTAATTCTTTACGAGCCACTTTCACAAGGTGATCCACGTCGTGATCTTCTTTTTCTCCGGTAACTTTGGAGAAATCGTCGGCCACTTCGTAGCGTGAAAGGTGAATGGCCGGCATAACCATATGTGAAGGGCCTTCACCGCGAAGCTGAATGATATATTCGCCAAGATCTGTTTCATCAACGGTGAAACCTTCAGCTTCCAAATGGGTATTGAGCTGAGTCTCTTCACTGGTCATGGATTTGGACTTGGCAATGCGCTGTACGCCGGCTTCCTTGGCAATGCGGGCCATGATTTTATTGGCATCATTGGCTGTGGCGGCGCGGTGTACGATGACACCCTTGGCTTCGGCATTTTTCTTGAATTCTTCGTACAGCTCTTCAAGATTTTGTGCAGCTTTATCCTTAACGCAAGCAATCTTTTCTATGATTTCAGGGGCGTTAATTTGCTTGAAAACATTTTCGCGGTTGGCCTTATAGGCCACGGCGAAGTTGTCCAAAGTTTTACGCAAAAAGGTGTTGTCCAAAGCTTCATCAAGCTGTTGACCGTATTCCGTGGAATTTTTGGGGGCATTATGCATTACACGTCCTCCAAAATGATGATGTGTTGTTCTAAGGGGCCGTGCACGCCCACTGCAGGAACACGTTCAATGTCTGCTGTGCGGCTGGGGCCGGAAATGAAGGCTGAATACGCACCGGGCTTTTGCTGCATTTCGCGTAAAATGGGTGCCACGTCAAAGAGTTCCGGATAAATGGTGGATTTTTTCACCATGAAAATGCAAATTTCGCTCATCATGGTGGCTAAACGCTTTTCTTCACTGTCAGAATTCACAAGACAGGTACCGGAAGCGGCCACGGCACATTCGGCTGTACCAAAACCAATATCTACGCCGGCCAAGTATTTACGTAAGCCTTTTTCAATGCAGACATAATTTTGTTCGGCACAGGCTTTTTCCAATTTGGCATATAAAGCAGGGTCAAGGCCAGGGGCGGTGACAATGCGGTTGAGGCGCGTAGGAATACCATCGGCCGTGAGGGGGCCTTTTTCTGTTCCGGGTTCATCAGCTAAGATTTCGCAAGGCTTTTTCTTGGCACAGATGTCCAATACGTAGGCCAGTGCTTCATCTTCTGTGTTTACTTTCACAACCTTGGCCCCCACCACGGCGGCTTTGGTGCAAAAGGTTTCGAGTATGGCTTCTTGATTCATGATACAACTCCCTAGGGTTAAGAAAGGGACTCTGCATAAAGTTCTATGCAGTGTTTCACTTGTATGGCATCGCCTTGTTGTGAGAGCATGTCTTCCAATTGCATCATGCAAGCAGGACAGCCCGTAGCTACCACTTCTGCGCCGCTATTGGCCACATTTTGGCGTTTACGCTGTCCTATTTTGGAAGAAAACTCGTAATGGAAAAGGTTGAAAGAGCCGCCGCAACCACAGCAACGATCTGCTTCTTGCATTTCCACAAGGCTATACTTGGAGTTAAGCTGTGCCACAATGCGTGGCTCTGCACTCACTCCTAAAGATTTTTTTAAGTGGCAAGGATCATGATAGGTGACTTTTACCTTCTGATCATTGGTAGGGGTACCTTCCAATTTAAGACCCAAAATTTGCACCAAGAATTTACTAATATCCATGGCTTTTGGGGCAATTTCTTGCACTAATTTTTTTTCTTCAAAGCGCATGCGGTCTGCGTAGCGTGGCCAATATTCTTCAATGGTGGCTGTGCAGGAACCGCAAGGCGTGATGAGGTAATCAAATTTTTCCTTGGAAAGTGCAGCTAAATTGGCCTTGGTTTGGGCTACCATGCCTGTAATGTCACCGGAAGTGATGGCAGGGATGCCGCAACAGGTAAGACCCTTTGGCATGAAAATGCCCACGCCATGGTGATGTAAGACCTTAAGGCAGGCTTCACTCATTTGTGTGTACATTTTATCCCCAAGGCAACCGGGGAAGAAGGCCACTTTTATATTGCTTTTGCCAGCAGGGATGTTGAGTTCCCCTTGGGTGGCATGAAGTGGTTTCTTGGCCAAGGGACGAATATAGCGCGAGCCAATGACTTTATCCAACAAGGGGGCACGGCTGGTTTTTTGTGTATTGAGCGAAGGGCGAAAGAGCAAAGGCTGGCAAGGCGCCCCAATGCGCATGGCTAAGTTAAAGATGGTGGGTTTTGCCAAGAGCGTGCGGAAGATAACTTTCTTCAAGGGGTGTAAGCCCACATAAGCAAAAACTATTTCACGTGCTTCTAAGAAAACATCAATGATTTGTACACCGGAAGGACAATTGGCCTGACACGAACCGCAAAGTAAACAGCGGCCTAATTTTTCAGCCACTGCTTCTGGGTCTTCAATGAGTCTATGGGCAAGATTGTCTACCAAGGCCAATTTGCCGCGAGCCACGTCGGCTTCCATCATGGAAGCACCAAAGGTGGGGCACACAGCTTGGCAAAGACCGCACTTCATACAAGCGATGATGCGGTCATCAAGAGCCATGAGTTGATCGGCTAAGCGTTGTAAATCTGTCACAATATATTCCTCTTGGCTAGATGCTTACAAGCTTGGTGGGGTTAAGCAGACCCTTGGGGTCAAGTGCTTTACGCAAGCGGCGTGAGAATAAGATGGTTCCCTTGGAGGTTTCTTTTTCCATCCATTTGGCTTTGGCTGTACCAATGCCATGTTCACCGGAAAGGGTTCCGCCAAGGCTTAAGGCCACGTCGAAGATTTCGTCAACGGCGGCTTCAACGCGGTGGAATTCTTGCTCATCGCGCTTATCACAAAGGATGGTGGGGTGTAGGTTACCGTCGCCGGCATGGCCAAAGGTGCCAATTTCAAGCTTGTATTGAGCGGCAATGCGGTCAAGCTCTTGCATCATGGCAGGGATTTTAGAACGGGGCACAGTGGCGTCTTCGAGCACAGTGGTGGGCTTACAGCGAGCCAATACAGGCAATGCCATGCGGCGTGCTTCCCAAAGTTTGGTTTTTTCTTCAGCGTCTTTAGCCACGTGAATTTGTGTGGCCTTACATTGCTTCAAGATTTTTTCCACGGCTTCAGCTTCGTCAGCCACTTGAGCTGGGTGGCCATCCACTTCTATAAGAAGAATGGCAGCAGCGTCACGTGGTAAACCTGCTTTGGTATAGTCATCCACACGAACAATGGTGTTATTGTCGAGGAACTCTAAGGTACAAGGTACTATGTGAGCAGCAATGATTCCGGCAACGGCTTCAGCGGCGTCATGCATGGAGTTAAATACAGCCATGAGCGCTTTGCTGGCTTTAGGCGGGGGAACAAGCTTCATGATGGCTTGAGAAATAACGCCCAAGGTGCCTTCTGATTGCACCATAAGACCGGCAAGGTTGTAACCAGTCACACACTTTACAGTGCGAGAACCGGAAGTGACGCGCTCACCTGTGGCATCAAAGAAGTCAATGCCCATGAGGTAATCTTTGGTAACGCCGTATTTCAATCCACGAAGGCCACCGGCATTTTCGGCAATGTTACCACCCATGGTGGAAACAGCTTGTGAGCCTGGATCTGGAGGATAAAAGAGGCCGGCTTTGGCCACTTCGGCGGCAAAATGTGCTGTTACAACGCCTGGTTCCACAATGGCATAGAGATCTTCGCGGTTAATTTCAATAATTTTTGTTAAGGCATTGGTGAGGATAACGACATTTTCAGGGCTATCAGGAATGGTACCGCCAGAAAGGTTGGTACCTGCACCGCGTACTGTCATGGGAATACCATGATTATAGAGTTTCTTTACAGTGGCGCCCAACGCTTCAACGGTGGTGGGACGTACCACAAGGGATGGTACAATTTGTTGTAATACAGCAGAATCATAAGCATAGCTTTGTCTGTCTGCTTCAGAAGAAAATACGTTTTCTTTACCCAAAAGGGCTTCAAAGTCATTGGTTAGGGCCTGATTTGACATTTGTCCTCCGAATGAAAAAATCTACATTTACGTGTTTTTTTAGTTATAAGTTAGGGGTCTAATTTCAAAT